>CAYGLK010000004.1:0-27105 GCA_964350985.1 uncultured Candidatus Saccharibacteria bacterium | reverse complement strand
AGGCAGTTTTAGTGGGGCGCTACCCTCCCAAAAAGTAACGGAGGGGTCTCAAGGTTGGTTAGGCGCGAATGGAAACCGTGCCGATAGTGTAATGGCATAAACCAGCTTGACTGTAAGGCGTAGATGCCGAACAGACGCGAAAGCGGAGCATAGTGAACCGATGGTACGCGTTAGATGCGGCCGGAGATTACCCGATAAAAGTTACCCTGGGGATAACAGGCTAGTCGTGCCCAAGCGTCCAAAGCGACGGCACGGTTCGGCACCTCGATGTCGGCTCGACTTATCCTGGGGCTGGAGCAGGTCCCAAGGGTTTGGCTGTTCGCCAATTAAAAAGTCACGCGAGCTGGGTTTAGACCGTAGAGCACCGTTTCGGAAACGAAAGGATGCTCTACCAATCTAAACCCGAGGAGAGTACGGAGATACTCGAAGACATCAACAACGGCGGCACACGATAGTAATATAGTGTGAGAAGTTAACTTATATCGGTAAAACCCTTACGACAGGGCAATACCGAGGGAAGTACATTCGTGTACACCCGTAGAGACTACACGTTAACCATCCAGTTAAATGGATGAAGATATAGTCCAATCCTTCTGGTAACAGAAGAAATAGATGCGTGAGACAGGTTGGTCTCCTATCTACTGCAGGCGTCGATTCTTGAAGAGACTTGTCCCTAGTACGAGAGGACCGGGATGAACGAACCTCTGGTCTATCGGCTGTCACGCCAGTGGCACCGCCGAGTAGCTATGTTCGGAATAGATAACCGCTGAAAGCATCTAAGCGGGAAGCTAACTCTAAGATTAGGAATCATTAAGTCTCCTGAGAGATGATCAGGTTGATAGGCACTAAGTGGAAGTGTAGTAATACATGGAGCTGAGGTGTACTAATAAGACGTAATTCCTGTAGGGAACATTGCACATCGCTAGTCGATGAAGTTATGTCCCTGCATGTTGTACAGCTGTACAGTTTTAAGTGAAGTAAGTTTTGTTGAAAATACCTTTTGTTTTTGTGAATATGCGAGCATATATTGCGTGAAATGGTTTTCACGGCGAGGTAGCTCAACGGATAGAGTCCGAGAAGAGATGTGATCAATTAGGGCCGGACAGCGTCAGCACCATCGGTGAGGCGTTGTTGGTATCCCTGGTGTCATGTTTTTAGTTTAGTTTTAAATTCTTCTTGGGGGTTGCAGGTTCGATTCCTGCCCTCGCCTCCGTCACCAAGCTTAGACTTGGTGACCATCTCACGCAATAGATGCAAATGTCGTAGTAAAATATTGAAAATTTAATGTTGGTGCTTTAGCGAAGGGGGTCCACCCGATCTCATTCCGAACTCGGAAGTTAAGCCTTTCATCGCCGATGGTACTCTATTTATAGGGAAGAGTAGGTAGGCGCCAACATTAAGTTTTTAATACTCCTAAAGAAAACACCCAGTCATATGACTGGGTGTTTTCTTTTAGGAGTGCAAACTGAGGTTTGCGTCTACCGTTTGCGAGCAGGTCCCGCTTAACAGCGGCTGTCCACTCATTGGCTATTTTATTTCGTATTCACTCATAAAATTTCTCAATGAGTCTTGCGAAATGGGTCCCTCCCCAATTCTCACGCCAACACTTATTATAGGAGAGCCAACTTGAAAGTTGGCAGCGATGATAAGGCGCTAGTCGGACTGCATATGTCAGTTTCTCCCTCGGGGGTCGAAACTAACATTGCGTCGACATAAGGAAAATATGGTCGTGCTTCGCAATTCCTATTTCTCCTTAACATTAAGTCATTTTTCACCCATCCCATTTCTCACGCCAACACTTATTATAGGAGAGCCAACTTGAGAGTTGGCAGCGGTGATAAGGCGCCAGCAGCTCGCTACAGTTGGATTCTCTCCTGGAAGTCGAATCCAACTAAGCGCCTGCATAAGCAAAACATAATCGATACTTCGTATCTCATTGTTTTGCTCAACATTAAGTTTGAAGATCATCCCATTTACCAGAACGTATATATCAGTTCCTCCTTCGGGGGTCGAAACTGATATTACGTCTGAGAAAGTTCACAATAGTCACTACGTTCCTTTGTTCACTTTTCACGCCAACACTCGAAGTCATGTAATCTCCCTAATTTATATTTGAAATAATTTTCCACCAACCACCTGACAAACTAGACAAATTCAGGAATAATAAGTGTTATTATTAAATCAAGTATTTATTAAGATAGCTTATTATTATGTCCACCAGTTTTATTTTCCGAAGCCGTTTTTTGCTAGCCACTTTAATTTTCTCTGGTTTTTTACTGCCGCTTTTATCATTCGCTCAATCTGGTGAAGCTGTACCGGTCTCTGAAGAACAGAATTTAACAGAGCAGATGACTCTTGTGGCGGATGTAAATATTCACGGCGGGGGAGTCGTGGAAAATTTGCCTAGGGAAGTGACTGTTGGCTTCTCAATAATGAGCTCTCTTGGACTCCAAGAGGGTGTGCGTTATGGTCTAATTCTCTTAGAAAAAGAAGATCAAGTTGAATTAGATCAGTATGTTACTGACGAAGTTCTTACCTTAACACAAGGCGAATACGTCTATCGTGAATTTACTTATGTAGCTCCAGCTACTGTAGCAGCTGGAGATTACGAACTTAGTGTTGTGTCACAAAACCAAACAGGTGTGCCCTTAGCTACTTACTCACTTGGAACAGTTACTTTTTCAGAATCTCAGATAGATGCTGAAGTAGTAACTGAGTCATGTTCTTTTGATAAGATTACTGACGGAGAGATAGAGTGCGTTGTCGCAAATACAAGTAATATTGAAAAAGAAGTTACTATTGAAGTCCAAATCACAGCAGGTGATCTGTTTGGACAAAAAGTTGGAACACTTTTCACGACAAATGTAGCAGTTCCAGCCAATAGTTCTGTTAGTTACACATTACCATCATATGCAGAAGATAAACTTGGTGGAGCTTACACTCTGAACAGTCAGATATTTATACAAGGACGACAACTTCTTGATCGAAATATTTATACCGAAAGATTTGGTACCATTAATCCATCAATTAGTAACCTGTTTGTCTTAGAAGGAGAGGAACCAGTGTTGGGTGTAGTGGTTGTTAGTGCTCCGGCTGGTACTTTTGTTAATATTGCACCGACTTCAAAATCTGAATTATGTGCTTTAACTCGGGCTGATATTGAGTCGGCTCGGACAGACGTAACTTTAAGTTCTGGTTGTAAGGGGAGTACCATGGCCGTTTCTTTGATGGGGGCGGATGGATCTGTATTTGATATTCAGGAAGTTTATTTAAAAGGAGCACCAGAGACAGAAATGACTTACTCGGAAATTCAGCCAGTCGGTAAGCTTTTCTTTGTGATGGTTATTATAATTGGTTTAACTATGATGTGGCTACTTATGATCTTACTCAGAAGGAATAGAAGTACAACAATGGTTTTGATGTTACTTATCTTACCGTTACTTGCATTAGGAACAAGCTTTCACCAGGCTGAAGCCGCAACTGCAACTGCTCAAAAAGTATACCAGTGTGTTAATAAAAATGCTTCTGGATGTGATAATAGTACTGAATTTTACACAGCGAATGCTTACTTTGTAGGCCCTAACTCAGTAGCTCCAGGAGCAGAATATGAAGTGTCTGCTACCATTAGTTCAGGAAAGGCAGATACAAATTCTTGGACAGGAATAGAAGCTGGAGCAGCGCCAACTTGTCCTCCTGGCAACGGGGCGGCGGCGGGGTGCGCGGGCAACGATAGATCAAACCTAGTTGGTTCGTTTGGTACTGTATCAGGATCAACTGCTGACAATGGTGTATCTCTAGGTACTAGATCTTTTTCTGCACCAACTACACCAGGGACTTACATCTTAGGTTTTTGGGCGTTTTTAACTGGTGTGCCTGAATTTGAATATAACGCCACCATGTCTTACGGAAGTATGAGTTTTACAGTAATTGCTCCACAATGTAGTGATGGTGTTGATAATGGTGATGGTGATGGTTTGGCTGATGCCAATGATCCTAACTGCTTTAGTACTTGTGTGGCCACTGGATCAACTGGGTCAGCATCTTTCTTACCAAACGAGCGGGAAGATCGTGTTTGTACTCCAGCACCGACAGTGACTTTGACGCCGCGACAATCTTAAACTTAATAAAAAATAAAAAGCCGCCGGTCTCCGACCGGCGGCTTTTTATTTTTCACAAGACCTTGTGAAGTGGTGGGGAAAACTAAACTTGCTATATTTAAATATATGTGTCCTAGTGCTAAATGACTGTTGTTGACAAAGTCAAAAACATGTAGGATGAAAATAGTACTAATAAGAACTGCAGACGCTTGTCTCAGATAAGTATCTGAAGTTACTTATGGTTTAGTTCTTTGACAACTCTACTGACGTAGACGGCTATTTTATATGCCTGTTTACAAAGATTGAGACCAAAGTCCAAACCAACATCAATTTTCGTTTTTCTTCGATTACACCACTGACCTAGGAGGTCTGTCATGAACAATATTCACGTGCGTTTCTGGGCGGCCGCTTTGGTCGCTCTGTCGCTCCTTTTTTCCGCGCCAGCTTTCGGGCAGGCGTTGGAGCAAGGTTATTTGCCGGTTGAGGAGTTTATCGATCAGTATGTGAGCCTCGACGGAACCCCGGAAACACCGGAGAACCGTGTCGAGGTGAACCGTGTGATCTACATCGATGCGGAGAAAAAAATCCGAGTCGAGGGTATCTGTGATAGTGAGAGATTCGCCGCTGTCTGTGCGGTGCATTCAGACCAGGAGTCTTTTCCGGACTACGACGGACGCGAGCTTCCGCTCGCCATCGTCTTGGACGAAACTGACGACACGTACTACCAGACTTCGGAAAAAGTATTCAATGCATACTACCTCGGTACCCCTGGTACTGTGGCGGTGCATCGCATCTGGCTCAAGAAAACCGGTGGACATGTGTTCGCCGCTGTAACTGACCGCTTTTTTGGTCTGACTACACTCGAGTTGGTGGCTCTGATGCCGGACGTCTTCCAAGACGACGGACCGGCTTTTGCAGTGAAGCCAGTCTTGGGTAACTTCCTTTCGGGGCTGCTTCCTATTTCACAAGCTTGCGGTCCTGAGAATCAGAGCGGCCAGACTGCACTCCTACGAGTCTGGAATGGCCGTCCCGACACGGGACATTGGTTGACTACTCGGACCGACAATACTTGGCTCGGAGAGCATCAGGCTTTGCCTGGCTGGGAACTGTCTGAGCGTGACGTCGACCTGACCAATAGGGAAGCTGGTATCTGGTGCGTGCCGAGTATCAGCAACAAGCTGGTGCAGTCGACAATTTTTTCGAATGCTCCTGGCGACGGTGAAGGTGGTGTATGGCTCCAACTACAAGAGCATGATCTGTCTAAGTTCCAATTCAACGGAACGGAGATCAGTCTGCCTCTGGACTACGAACCGATTCGGTATTCAACCGACCCGAGTTTCATCGATACGCAAAATAACGCCAACAAATCACTGACTGGAAAGTTTGTGATTGACGCCAATCGTGGCGGCGTGATCATGCAGACCCGGTGGTCTGGCGGATACAACGAGTACAGCAGCGAAAACGCGGAGCCGCAGATGGCGGTGCTGCCCAAAGCTGGTGTGCCATACAATCCGTTGTTCGACAGCGGCTGGACCACGATCCTTCAGGATGAAGAGTCTGGTTTGGTCTACAGCATCGCCTGGGCGGAAACAATCAAGCTCAATGCCTACGATCCGCAAGGTAACCAGTATCTGTGGCAGTACACGCTGCCAGAACAGTACCAGCAGAATTACTTTGCAGGAGACACGGACCTGCAGTTTGCTGGCCAGTACGTGGTGACCTATCTCCAGTACATTACCAACGAACGTAATGACTGGAGAAGCGTACTTATCATCATTGGTAACCCCTCGAGCGCAACGCCCGAGGTGCGGATCATCGATCTGCCCGGACCCAATGACAACATCTCAGACTTCTCTTTCGATGCGAAAAATAACGTCGGCTACTTTGCCAACGCCAAAGGTCGCTCGATCTACAAGCTCGACTTCAGCAACTGGAGTTTGAGTGAGGAGCCAGTTCCATTTCAGCCATTTGCCATCATGGCTGACGCCGACGATGGTGTGCTCTACGCGACGCATATACCACGGGGCGAGGATATGAGCTCACTTAGTGTCTCTTACGAAGTGAAAACTTCAGCCTTATGGAAACGTGATCTTGTTGATGGTGAGTGGGCAGAGGTGGTGCGGTTCTACCGTGAGCCTGTCGATCTCTTCATGACCAACATTGATGGCAAGCGGTTTCTGACCGTTTTCAATAAGGGCTGCTTCGTTTTGTGTCCGACGATCGACTTCGTCGATCCAGCGAATGGCTCTCAGCCACCAGCTTTCGCAAACGAGTTGTTTGGTCGTTTAGAATGGAAACGTGGTCTCAGTGTTTCCGGCCTACGTCAGTAGAGTTTTTGTTTTATTTGAGCCATTCATTATTGGTTCAGAGAGCCTGCACTTTGTGTGGGCTTTTTTCTTAATATAAATAACCCTTTTGTCCACAGTCGTTTTATAAAGTGTTTCATACTAGTATAGAATATAAGTATATGAAAATGATCCTTAAAATCTTTGGTTTAGCCGTCTTAGTGTTGTTGACCCAGGGGATAGAGCCTGCTGAGGCTGGAAATATCGATACAAATATAAATGGATGTTATGGCGTACTTAATGTAAATGCCTCAAATCTCCCTTCACCAGAAAGGTGTACTGTTTCTATAGTAGGTAGTTCCCCAGCTCCACTTAATCCAACAATTTTAAATGGTAGTGGAGGAAGCATAAATCAAGATACTGGAGGTATCACTTTTCCTGGTAATGGTACCCATAGTTACCGTGTAGATTGTACTGGTGGAGCTTCAGCCACTGCTTCTTTCAATGTGTCTGCTTGTGTGCCTCCGACCAACACCTGTACCGGAACAATTCCTGCTAATGCCGCTGCCTATTCTGGTGATTCAGACGGGAATACAGCCTGGACTTATTCATCCACTAATACTGCAGCCAAATGTCAATTTAGCTGTAACAGTGGCAGTACCTGGAATGGATCTAGTTGTGTGGTCGGAGACCCGGGTGTTCTTGGGGTAACCATCAATGCTAGTCCAAACCCTATACCTTATGATGGATCTGGTTTTCCTGGAGGGGAGACAAACGTGACTTGGACAGTTACAGGTTCAGCTACTAGTTGTACAGCTAGTCAGAATCCGTCTTCAGGTATTGTGGTATGGAACGGTAGTAAAAATAGCACCGCGGGAACACATAATCAAACTATTTCTTTACAATCAAACACTACTCTCACTATTACTTGCCAAGGGCCAAGCGGTACAGTACAAGACGATGTTTTTGTTCTTGTGACGCCTCCACCGCAACCACCACCAACAGTAAGCCTAACCCCTGAGACACAAACTGTTCCATTAAACGGAACTGCTTACCTAACTTGGACTACTACAAACGCGACAGAGTGTAACCTTAGTTGGTTAGGATGGGCGGATCCTGATGGTGGTAGCCAAGGATTTGGACCACTGTCTCCGGAAGGTTATAGAACTTACACTATTACTTGTAGGAATAGCGCGGGAGTAACAGCAACCGATACCGCCCAGGTGATTATCGGTAATCCACCACCACCACCTCCAGTACCTGAAGAAAAACTAATCGTCTGTCCTCCTAGTGCTTCAATTGAAGAAGGAGAGACAGTGACTCTAGCTTCACGTTATTGGTCTGCGACTACCACTGACCCTACTTGTTCTACTGGAGGATATACCACAGAGACAAATAATTCTGCTTGGAATGTGCAGACTGGAGGTACTTATGCCTCTGTTAGCTCCGGAGCAGTGGTTACTGGTGACAATCCAGGTAGTGCAACTGTTCGTGCTACTTTCTCTGGGTTATTTGCTTCTTCAAACATAACTGTAACTAGTTCTGGTGGGCCATCTTCAGGACCTAGACTTTTAATCTGTCCCGATAACACAAATATTCTTGTAGGCGGAACTGCTAATTTAGAAGCCAGGTATTTCTCAAATGCTACTAATCCGACTTGTGCAACTCCTAGTGGCTATAGCCCTGTGACAAATCAATCTACATGGGACAGTAAAGATTCTGAAGTGACTTCACAAGGTAATGGAGTCTTCCTTGGAAATTCTCTAGGAATAGCTGACGTTAATGCGTCATATAATGGTTCCTCTGGTCCTTTTGGAATGGAAGTTACTGTTGAAGATTCAGCCACAGTCACCGTTACTGATGGTAGCGGTGATCCAACACCGCCAATTATTGGTATCGACGTTGATCCAACTATAGTTCGAAGTGGCGAGAGGGCCGATGTTGAGGTTTCTATCACGTCAGAAACAGATGTAACCTGTACATTAAGAGGGGCAGTTACAGATCAAATAAATCATATTGGAGTAATAGGACCTTCCCTTTATCCATTTGTAACAGACCCACTTACTTCAGCCAGAACAGTTGAAGTAACTTGTCCTGGTGCTAGTCAATCCGAACGTATTAACGTCATTCCAACCTTCCAAGAGATTTAAAATCAAAAGGGGAGAGAAGTTGATTATTAAAACAGCGCGGCCGTAGGCCGCGCTGTTTTAATTTAGCTAGAGTTTGATCTGCTATAATATTTAACATGAAGATCATGAGACGCTGGGCATTTTGGCGCCGAATACAATACGGTAGTTTATTTGGAGCTACACTTAGTATTTTCTTTGTAGCTACTTACTTCTTGTTTTTTTATGCACCAAGTAATTGTTTTGATAATCTCCAAAATGGTGATGAGGCTGGAGTCGATTGTGACGGCAGTTGCGTACGGATGTGTGCCTTTAGTGTCGCTCCACCAGAAGTCTTATGGGCTAATAGTTTTAGGGTAGTAGATGGTCAATATAATGCCGTTGCTTATGTTGAAAATAAAAACAGTATCGCAGCTACGGAAGCACTTAAGTATAATTTTCAACTTATTAAAAATGGCGAAGTTTTAGCAGAGCGATCAGGTACAACCATCTTGCCACCAAACAGTGTCTACCCAATTTTTGAAGGCAGAATCTTCACTCAAGGAGGGGAGGTTCCAGACCAAACTATTATCAATCTTGAACCAGTAGAAATCTGGCAACCAGCTACTTTGGGCCGCAGTCAGTTTAAGACACTAGATATTGAGCTTTTGAGTTTGGATACTAGACCAAGACTAAATGTGCAAATCGAAAACACTGAACTTACAGAAGCGCGTGACGTAGAAGTGGTTGCAACAATCTTTAATCGAGCTGGTACACCACTGACAGCTTCGCAAACTTTTGTAGATGTTTTTGAAGCGCGTAGTATTGAAAACCTAGTTTTTACTTGGCCTAGTTCAATCGCTAAAACTGTTAGAAGTTGTGAAGTGCCTTCAGATATCATGATGGTCTTGGATCGCTCTGGTTCGATGGCTGCAGATGGTGGTGATCCGCCAGAACCACTAGAGAGTGCGAAAAAAGCAGCTCAGTCTTTTGTTAGTTTGGTAAATAGTAATAGTAGTTTGGGTTATTTTTCATACGCTACTAACCCAACTAGTCCGATAGAACAAACTTTAACAAATGATTTTAGTAAAGTCGAAGAAGCCTTAGGAGCAACAGTAATGGGTGAGGACGGAGTTCAGTACACCAACATGGGAGCTGCTTTTGAAACAGCTTTAGAGGAGCTTACTAGTAGTAGACATAGTGAAGAAGCTAGAAAAGTACTTATATTCCTTACTGACGGTGATGTCACTAGACCAGTAAATCCAGCTACTGGTTTGGCTGATAGAGAGTATGCTGCCAGCTACGCAAAGGAAATGGCTCAAAAAGCTAAGGACGCTTCAGTAACTATATACACTATTGGTTTCGGGGATTTCTTTAATGGAGGTAGTGAAATTGAACGTGACGTCAACCTTATCAGGGATTTGGCTTCAGACCCGGCACTCTATTTTACGGCTCCAACTATAGCTGAACTAGAGTCTGTCTATCAAAAAATAGCCACTGAACTTTGTGAGGAAGGGCCGACAAGAATTGATGTTATAACCAAAACCAAGACAAATTTTGCACCACTTCGGTAGATTGTATATGCTGTAGGTAATGCCACGTTTTCTCAAAGGTCTATTCGCTGGGTTTGACGGTATTTTGTTTGCCGCCATGATGAGCTTAACTCTACTCGGTTTAGCTACAATGTACTCGCATGTCGGTGAGAATATTTTTTTCAACCGTCAGCTTATTTGGATTGTTATTGCAACAGTTTTATTTTTTGCCTCTTTAATCCCAGACTATCGTTTTTTACGTAGTGGTAACATCGCTTTTTATTTTTATATTATTGTCTTATTGCTGTTTATTGGTGTGGCCATATTTGGAGTTGATGTTTTGGGGGCTCGGCAACGTTTTGACTTTGGTTTCTTTTCTCTTCAAGTATCTGACCCAGCCAAGCTGGCCTTAGTTATTTTGTTGGCTAAATACTTTGCTAAACGACATGAGTTGATTGGAGACTTTAAACATATTATCGTCTCAGGATTTTACACTTTAGTGATGTTCATCCTACTTTTCTTGCAGCCAGACTTTGGTTCGGCGATGATCATGTTCTTTATCTGGTTCGGTCTAGTGATGGTGGCGGGGATTCGGTTCCGCCACTTGGCTGTAGTTTTTTTGCTCGGGGCGACCGCCTTTGGTGGACTGTGGCAGTTTGCTTTTTTGGACTACCAGAAAGACCGAATTCTAACTTTTATTGATCCATTGTCTGACATTCAAGGGGCTGGCTATAACGCTTATCAATCAACTGTGGCTGTAGGTAGTGGAGAGATATTTGGAAAGGGGGTAGGGTATGGGACGCAGTCAAAGCTACTTTTCCTGCCTGAGTTTGAGACTGACTTTATTTTCGCTGCCTACGCTGAAGAGTGGGGACTACTTGGGGTTTTGATCTTGTTTATCTTATTTGGGATTGTGATTTGGAGGCTTTTACTCCATGCTAAAAATGGTGCCAGTAACTTCGAAAAATTATTTGCTACTGGCGTGGCTATCTATCTTCTAACACACTTCTTTATTCATATAGGTATGAACATAGGACTACTGCCAGTTACTGGTACAACTATTCCTTTTCTAAGTTACGGTGGATCGCACTTGGTAGTAGAATTTGTCTCAGTCGGTATGGTACTAGCAATGCGTCGCTATACGCCAGTTAAAGCTCAGTTTGATGACGCTATTTTCAATAGCTATAAGGTATAGAGTGATTCTGTTGCTCTAACCATCTTTTCAAGTGATCGGGCTTTCATTTTTTCTTTTAGTTTATCAACCATTTCGTTTCTCAGAACTTGGTCTTGGAGTAGTCTTAAAATAGCTTCAGTCAAAGCCAAGGTATTATCAGCGCCTACTAGTAAGCCATTGATTTCACTATCAATAATTTCTGGCAAGCCGCCGACATTAGTTGCGATTACTGGGACACCAGCCAAGCCAGCTTCATGAGCAGCATAACCGTAAGCTTCAGAAGCAGAAGGGAAGACAAAAATATCAAAGGCTTTTAGTAGTCTGGCTGCTTCGCTTAATCTACCTAAGAGAAAGACGTTGTTGTTTAAGTTGAGATCATTAATCAAAGTTTCTAACCTTTGTCTTTCTGAACCTTCTCCAATGATAAATAGTCTTAGTTCAGGGTATTTAACAATAACCTCTGGTAAGCTTTGGATTAATACCACCTGTCTTTTTATGGGATGAAGTTCAGCAATGTTGCCGAGCCATAAATTTTTAGTTGAGACTTGTTCCTTATTTTGTTCATCTAACAAATCTACTATCTTTTCACGAGCTTCAGCTTTTTCATACATGACACCGATGTTCCTACCTAGGTGTAATACTTTGCTGCGTGACTCAACACCTGGCCAATCCAGCTGATCTAAAAGAGCTTTTGAAACAGCGATAGTTCTGTGAGATAGAAGAACAGTAATCCAGTGTAGGATTTTAATAACAAATTTTTGCCACCTAGGTCTGTCTTCGTTAAAAGCCCAACCGTGAGCGGTGAAGATAATTTTTGGTACTCTAAGAACTCTACCCAATAGGGTACCGATGCCGCCAGATTTGGAACTATTTACATGTAGAACATCAGGTTTTTCTCTCCTGATTATTTTAGCTAGCTCTTTGGTGGAGTCCCATTCTTGTTTCCAAGAGATGTCTCTTTGCAGTGATTTGATTTGGATAGTACGAATACCAGCATTTTTAAGTCGATCAATTAATTCACCGTCGCCTCCAAGCGCAACTACTGCTTCGAATTTATGTGGATCAAGGTTTGTCGCTAGGTCGTATACATAGCGTTGGGCGCCGCCCCATGTACTCTTAGTAATGAGAAATAAAACCTTTCTTTTTTTGAAGTTATTAATGCTAGACATATTAGGTTACGGGACGACTTTGCGCCGTCTTACAGACGCTGTCCACTTGCTCGCTATTTTGTTTCAATACTTCACAAAATTGCTGGGCAAGTCTTGCGAAATGGGTCCCATCCCATTTCTCACCCCATGTACTCTTAGTAATGAGAAATAAGACTTTTTTTCTTTCCATAGGTTAAGCATAGCGCACTTTTAAGAGATGCAGAAGTTTGGCTTTTACGGTACTACCAGCATGAAGAAAAGTTAATTATTTTGTGTAGGATCGTATCATACATGATACGATCTCTCTTTTTATCTATCATGCATGATAGATAAAAAGGTTAAACAAAACCTTTCAGTTAACTGAAAGGTTTTGGGCTGATATTTACTAGTTTGTCATAGAATGCCCCAAGCGTTAGCCTGGGATAGCCGTGTCGGAGTTATTACGTAAAACAACCTTATTTTGCAACTTTACCTTGCCATTTCCTGTGACTTCGGTACCATGTAGTCAATAAACTAAATATGGGTGAAAGAACTCGCGAGCTCACAGTATTGATTTTAGGCGACATTGCAGTCTTTATTGTCTCTCTCTGGCTGACATTATTGTTTCGTTATCTAGCAATTCCAAGTTGGGAAAAATTTGGGGAGCACCTAGGTCCATTTTTGTTGTTGTCGACAGTCTGGCTGTTTGTTTTTTATATGGCCGGGCTTTATGACAAGCATACTGTCTTCCTTAAATCTCTGTTGTTTAGCCTCATTCTCAATACTCAGTTAGTAAACGGAATTATTGCCGCTTTTATTTTCATAGTTGTTCCATTTGGGATTGCTCCTAAAACTAACTTAGTTATTTACCTACTTCTAAGCGTTGTCTTGATGACTCTCTGGCGGATGTTTCTCTATCCTAAGGTGGTACCAAAGACAAAGAATCGAGCTATTTTATTGGCAGATGGGCCAGAAGCAATTGAGCTAGTTGATGAGATTAATAACAATGATCGTTACAACTATTATTTTGTCCGTATTATCGATGAAAAGACAGCCGCTTCAACCGAAGATTTCGAAGTGAAGCTATTAAAGCTGATTGAAAAAGAGAGGATCGATATTATTGTGGCGAACCCAAACGGAAAATACATCACTGCTGTTCTACCAAAGATATTTGATTTATCTTTTTTGCGCTTTAAATTTACTTTTCTAGACTTCTATAAAGTTTATGAAGATACTTTTGACCGAGTACCACTTTCAGCTCTTAGGTATGATTGGTTTATTTCTCACGTATCACAAAGTAAGAGTCTGATCTATGACTTCACAAAGCGCGTGATTGATATTGTCGGTTCTATTATTCTTGGAGTTATCTTTTGTTTGATGTTGCCATTTATTTATTTGGCAATGCGAATAGAAGGGAAAGGAGATCTCTTTATAACCCAACAACGTATTGGTCAGTTTAATAAACCTGTCACTATCTACAAGATCAGAACCATGACTGAGAACCGTAGCGCTAGTGCTACTTGGACCAATGAAGACGCTAAAGAAGGAAATGTCGTCACAAAAGTAGGGGCTGTTCTACGAAAACTTAGTATTGATGAATTGCCACAAGTTTGGACTATCTTAAAAGGGGAGATGTCACTTATCGGTCCTCGTAATGACATCAAAGGACTCGGAGACCGTTTAGCAGAGGAGATCCCTTATTACAATATCCGTAACTTTGTTAAGCCTGGAGTGACTGGTTGGGCTCAGACTCACCAACATTATGTCGGTAATAACATCAGTCCACAGTCACTAGACGAATCGAAGACACGTTTGTCTTATGATCTTTACTATGTCAAAAATCGCTCACTCTTGATAGACGTTGACGTAGCTTTGCGAACTTTTAAGACATTATTGTCACGCTTTGGTGTAACTATTAAGTTACCTAGATAGTTTGATATAAGAATCAATCTATATTAAAAGTATTTTTAAAGTTAAGGAATCTTTTCTTACAATTAGATGGCTTAAGATAACGATTTAAGGTAATATTGTTTTAAATAACTATGAATCTAGAAAAAAGAACTATTCTTATAACTGGGGGAGCTGGCTATGTTGGCGAAATGCTATGTCACCAATTTTCGCAGCGAGAAGAAGTTGAAAGCATCATTACTATTGATAAAGAACCGCAGTCTGATTTTTCTAAACAAATTCCAAAGCTAAAATATATTCAAGCTAATCTAGCAGACGAAACTTGGCAGCAGGAAGTAGCAAAACTAGAACCAGATTCGATTGTTCATACAGCTTGGCAAATTAGAGCTATGTACGGCGAAGCAAAAAAACAGTGGCGCTACAATGTGGAAGCGTCAGAAGCAGTCTTCAATTTTGCCTACAGTCAACCATCAGTCAAAAAACTAGTCTATTTCTCAACTGCCTCTTCATACGCCGCTCGTCCAGATAATACTATTGAGCATAGTTTCACTGAAGCTGAAGGTTTTAGAGAGGATAGTTATATCTATGCTCATGAAAAGAAAGTAGTTGAAGAAATCTTGCAAAAGAAAAATGCTGACGCCCTAGCTTCCAATGCAGTAGTACCTCAAGTAACTATCCTTCGCCCGGCTGCTATTACTGGTCCACGAGGACGTTATATGCGGATTCGTTTTGGACTACAGTCAGCACTACAAGGTAACCTCAAGGGTAATTTTATTTACAAGTTAGTGACTGCAATGACTTCTTTTGTTCCAGCAACTAAGGGCTGGGTGCGTCAGTTTATCCATGAAGATGATGTTAACGACATTGTGGCTAAATGTATTTTTGGAGAAAATGCTTGGCAATATGAAGTCTTTAACATCACTCCAGTTAGTGACCCTGTCTTAGCTAAGGATATGGCGGCAGCAGTAAACAAGAAAGTCTTGCCGATACAACCTTGGATGGCTAGACTAGCGTTCTTTGTCTTTTGGCACGGTACCCGCGGACGAGTACCTACCTGTCCTGGTAGTTGGAGGTTTTACTCTTATCCGATAGTGATGAGCGGAGAGAAGTTACGTCAAATTTACCAATGTCGTTACTCGTCTAAGGACGCTTTCCGTTATACTGACGGACGTTATGAAGAATACCTTCCTGAAGATAAAAGGAATCCGCTAACAGTTTCTAAGTAGACCTATGATTGTAGATGGTAAAAAAATCGCCTCAAATATTTTAAGCGAGGTCGCCCTTAAGACTTCTACTTTTGTTGCGCCTGCTAGTTTGGCTGTGATTACTTGTAACCCAAACTTTGAAACTCAAAAATATCTTAAGCTTAAAAAAAACAAAGCACATGCATTGGGTATCTTTCTTGAGATTATTCATCTTCCAGACAGCTCTGATACGGAAGCTCTGTGTAAGTCAGTTGAAGCTTTGTCAGAAGCTTTTGATGGATTGATTATTCAATTACCTCTACCAAAAAATATCGACACTGAAAAAGTTTTGTCATTAATACCGCCTAAAAAAGACGTTGATGCTTTTTCATATCAAACCTTAGAGACAATAGTATTACCTCCAGTAGTGGGAGCCATTGATGAAATTTCAAAACAGCATCAGTTGAACTGGAAAGATAAAAAGGTTGTCGTGTTTGGTTCGGGTAAATTAGTCGGAGCTCCCGCGGCTCACTTTGCAAGACAGCAAGGTGCAATGGTCACTGTTCTAACGGAAGAATCAATTGATATCAATGAAGTAACTCTAGAAGCAGATATCATTATCTTAGGGGTAGGTAAGCCAAATCTTCTGACTCCTGACATGGTAAAAGAAGGTGTAGTCGTTTTTGACGCTGGTGCTTCCGAAGACGGAGGTTTGTTGGTAGGTGACGCTAGTTTGGAGGTTGCATCTAAAGCTGCCTTATTTACGCCGGTTCCAGGCGGAATCGGGCCAATAACGGTCGCTTTGTTGTTCCGCAACTTACTTGACCTAAAGCAAAACCAATAGAAATTTAGCCTGTTTTATGCTATAACAACCAAATATTTCTAAGTATTTTATGACTGAAAATCAACCGAATAATCCAGGAACAGAGA
This sequence comes from uncultured Candidatus Saccharibacteria bacterium, assembly GCA_964350985.1. Classification (GTDB taxonomy): domain Bacteria; phylum Patescibacteriota; class Minisyncoccia; order Phycocordibacterales; family UBA918; genus OLB19. Next base: position 10,763 of record CAYGLK010000004.1, on the reverse strand, counting down.
ATTTTTTGAGAATCTTTAAAGCAATAATAGTATTAGCGGCAATTTTATTAACCGCTTTTTTTGTTTATCAGAACGTAACTGACTCAGAATCTGAAAGACCTTTTAAACTTGGTCTAGATTTAGCTGGGGGAGCACACTTAGTATACGAAGCGGATGTTTCTAAGGTTGATCCTCTCGAAGTGCCTGAGTTAATGAATGTGCTCCGTAATGTTATTGAACAGCGTATTAATATCTTCGGTGTCTCTGAACCAGTGGTTTATGTTGAGAGTAGTAGTTTTGTTGCTGCAGAACCTCATGAACGCTTGATTGTTGAGCTACCAGGGGTAACCGATGTAGCTCAGGCAGTCGCTGAAATTGGACGAACACCACTTTTGGAGTTTAAGTTGATCGATCAACAAGCCCTGTCTGCTATCGAATCAATTGAAGCTTTACAAGCAAATGCAAGTGGTTCAGCTTTGATTAGTAATGTGAGTGTAAATGATCAGGCTTACGACGAAAATACTAACCCTTACACTGATACTGGTCTAACAGGGCGATACCTTGAAAGCGCTCAACTAGAATTTACTAGTGGACAAAGTGGACAGTTAGCAAATGAGCCAATTGTTTCAATTAGATTCAATCAAGAAGGAGGAGATTTGTTTGCTTCAATTACTCGAGATAACGTTGGGCAACAATTGGCTATCTTTTTAGATGGAGAGATTATCTCAGCTCCGAGAATTAACGAAGCTATTACAGGTGGAACCGCTATTATCTCTGGCGGGTTCACAGCTAATGAAGCTCGTGACTTAGCGCAAAACCTAAGCTTTGGGGCCTTACCATTACCGATTGAGCTACAAAGTACTCAGACAGTAGGGGCAACACTTGGACAAGAGGTTTTGAATAAGGGTATCAAAGCCGCTGCTGCAGGTTTTGGTCTGGTACTTATCTTTATGGTTTTCTGGTACCGACTTCCAGGCTTGGTTGCAGTAATTTCTCTTCTAGGTTACATCGTCATTATGTTGGCACTATTCCAACTTATCCCAGTAGTACTTACTGCGGCAGGGTTAGCTGGCTTTGTCCTTTCTCTTGGTATGGCAGTGGACGCTAATGTACTTGTCTTTGAACGAGTGAAAGAAGAGATGAGAGCCGGTAGACCTAGTAGAGAAGCTTTCAGTACTGGATTTACTAGAGCGTGGGGAGCTATTCGAGATGGAAATATCACTAGTCTTTTATCTGCCATCATTCTGTTTTGGTTCGGAACTTCATTGGTGAAAGGTTTTGCTCTAGTTTTCGGAATTGGAATTGTGATCTCTATGATCTCCGCTTTAATCGTTAGTCGCACTATATTGTTGTCATTACCAAATGTCACTAAAGAAAAGAGTCCGTTTTGGAGTTTCTTATTCGGTAGTGGGTTTCTAAAATAAAAATATGTTTATTATAAAATACCGAAAATTATTTCTAGGCATTGCTACATTTCTACTGTTAGCTAGTTTGGCAGTAGTAGTTTTTGTTGGCCTAAAACCAGGAATCGACTTTACTGGAGGATCCCTAACTGAAGTAGCTTACAGTAATACTTTGCCTGACAAGTCTCTGGTAGAACAAGAAGTAGCTACACTCGACATTGGCTCTTTCACTGTACGTGAATCCCAGGACGAGGTTGGACGGGATGGGTATTTGATTAGAACCATGGACCTAGATGAGTCAGAACGAGCGGCGCTTGAGACTGTAGTTACTGGATTGGTAGAAGGCGGTGAAGTCACTCGCTTTACTTCTATTGGACCAGTTATCGGTGAAGAACTTCGTGACAAATCTTTCTGGGCTGTTACTGGGGTAGCTTTGATTATCGTTTTGTATGTCGCTTTTGCTTTTGCTGGGATTGGAAAGCCAGTTAGCTCATGGATTTATGGAGGTATCACCATTCTAGTATTGATCCACGATGTTCTTATTCCCGCTGCTGTCATTAGTATCCTCGGAGTATTAATTGGTATTGAAGTAGATGTTTTGTTTGTGATGGCTATCTTGGCGGTACTCGGTTATTCAGTGAATGACACGATTGTGATCTTTGACCGAGTGCGTGAAAACCTGATCCAAAACCGGACAGAGAAAAAAGTAAAGACTAATGTAGCCGGAGTGGTACAAGAAGAAGTGACTTACACTTTGAATAAACCTTTTGATGAGATTGTGGGCAGTGCTGTAGGGGACACTATGTCTCGTTCAATTAATACTTCACTTACTACTTTAATCACACTAGGAGCCCTGTACTTTATCGGTGGTGACGTTACTCAGACATTTGCTTTAGTTTTGATTGCGGGAGTTATAGCTGGAACCTATTCATCTATTTGTATCGCTAGTCCGTTACTTATTACTTACGCTAAGTGGCAAGAAAGTAAAAAAGCGTAGTTATGATTATTGGTATCACAGGTTCAATCGGTGGCGGAAAAGGGACAGTAGTAGAGCATTTGTTGACCAAGCATAAGTTTAGTCATTATTCGAGTAGTGATTTACTAACTAAAATTCTAGAAGAGCGTAATGAGTTAGTTGACCGCGACGGGATGAATCGAATTGCCAACGAACTTAGAGCAAAAAATCCAGCCGGAGTACCAGCTGAAAATTATAAACGCTACGAAGCGGAAGATGGTAAATCTGATGCAATCTTTGAGTCATTACACTCAGTGCCGGAAGTAGAATTCATTAAGTCTATTGGTGGAATGGTTATTGGAGTAACAGCAGACCCTGATATTCGCTACGAGAGAATCGTTAAAAGAGGTAGTGTCAAAGATGGTGTTACTAAAGAGAAGTTTATTGAACAACAAAGGCGCGAGGAAGAGGGTTCAACCGATCCAAATAAGAGTAATATTTTTAATACTTTAAAGGCGGCTGATTTTCTAATTGAAAACAATTCTTCGGTTGAAGAACTACATGCGCAAGTAGACAAAATTCTACTCGAACTCGGAGTGATTGAGGGTTAGTTAATTTCACGGCCTGCCTAGGGAATTAAGAAAATAGCTTTATGTATCATTTGTGATACATAAAGCTATTTTCTTTTCCATAGTTCTTCAACTATCGTAAACAATAAATTTTCTGCTGGATATCGTCTTTTCATATCTTCATAACTAAAGTTTTCTACTCGCTGACGACGAGGTGCATGTTTTCGACTAGCGTCACCATCAGTGCTTGCTGGACTATATATTTTTTGATCAGAGTCAATCCAGCGTTTTATCTGAGTAAAGGTATTTGGACTGATACTAATCCGTTCATTAATTTCCATTCGCGTTTTCCCAGCTTTTATAGCCTCTGCAATAATCAGTCTACGACCCAGAGCCACTTTTTCTTTAGGTGTGAGTAATTTTATAATTATGGAATCAGAGGTACTTTCAGTTGCTAATGAAAATGCCTGTAATGCGAGCTTGTCAAGGTTACTTTTCATTTATGTATTATATATGATACATAAATTAACTTTGGCTGATTTTCTAATTGATAATAACGGGACTTTGGAGGAATTACAGGTAAAAGTAGATAAGATCTTAAATAGTATTTCGGAGTCCTAATAAGTTTAAATAGATAAATAAAAGACCGCGGGCTATGCCCGCGGTCTTTTATTTATCTTCCTTTAAGGTTTGATCACAGTTCCGGTAAAATCTTTTCCTTCAACGTAGTTTTTAAGTGCTTCAAGATTTTCTCCGTTGATCTGTGCTACTTCTAGTCCAATACGTTCAGCTTCTTTAGCAGCTACTGGGTCAAAAGGGGAAGAGAGCCCCGGTCCCCATTCTTCTGGAATTAATTTTCTAAATTCAGCCCAGTTGATAGACTCTATTTTTACTGCCTCAGGGTTTGTTTTTGGATTGTCTGTATAGACGTAGTCAGTATTAGAAAGATTGATCACTTTGTGAGCTTTGACTCGGTCAGCAATCTGGACAGCTCTTAGGTCAGTAGAGGATCCTGGTCTATAGCCAGCAGCGATGATTAGGTTAGCGCTAGCTGGTATATCAAGCACTTCGTCTGGATTAGTGACCATTACCGGATAAGCGATCTCTCGGAAGATGGTCAAAAGTAAATGACCATTGAGACGAGTGGCATGAAGACCAAGCCAGTCGAGGTCGTCACCGGAAAGTCCGGCTACATCCTTAGCAGCGTCTTGATACCGCCGGGCGGTGCGTCCACCGCCAGCGATGATAATAAAACGACGGCCATTAGCCGTCTCACGTACAATAAATTCTTTTAATTTTTTAAGGAAGTCTGTATCGATCTGGTCTGGTACAATCAGCGATCCACCGACAGACATAACAATGGTTTCTTGATTTTGCATAACAAATTCATTGTACGCAATTTAGTGTGAGTTTCCAATTTTTTAGTTAGGGATTGGGACTTCTACGACAACTTTATCTTTACGTAAACCCCAAGAGTTTGAAATTTCTGGAATACGGTAGCGGCGAGAAAGAGTAAATTGGTAAAAGCCAAAGATTGCAATTGAGATTACTTTCAAAACTTTGAAGTGCACCCATTGTTCTGGAGTGAGGTAGAAGCGAGCGATTTCATTGATGACTCCAGATAGAAGGAAGATGGTTACCCAACGATTTGCTAGTATCTCCCAACCTCGGTCTTCCATAGCAAAAGTTTTGTAAAAGATTTTCTTCAATAGATTCGATTTAAAAAAGAAGCCTATCAAGATAGCAAAGCCCATTCCAAAGTAGTAAAGGGAGTCACCTAAAATCAGTGCATCAGGAGCGTTATAGACTAGAGTAATGCTGCCTGAAATGATTACAAAAAAGCCCGATATTATCGGTATGATAGGGAAACGTTTTTCATAGATCCAACCTAGGCTAAGGGCAATAATAGTGGTTATTACCAATACTGCGGTGGCTACTAAAAAGGAGAATATCTGAGCTGAAATGAAGAAGGCGACAATCGGGGCAAATTCATTTACTAGATGGAGTATGGCTTTCTTATTCATGGGTTAGAGATCTATTGTATCATAGATAAATCATAAAATAGGCTTAAATTCAGGCTTATAACAGAATTTGTAAGGTCATCCCGAAGGGTGGCCCTTTGCAAAGGGCCACCCTTCGGGATGATTGCAGGCAAAACATCAAAATATAACTCAACACCCTTGCTTTTTTGTCAAAAGTATGTTAGTGTATCGATCACGGGAAACCTTACTAAAGGCGCATCCTGCGTCCTTTGACAACTTAAGGCCCAATAAGAGGGGGCCAAACAATGAAAACGATAACGAAAATCCTACAATTGGTCGCCTTCATGGCGTCCATGTTGATAGTGCTTTGCTCAGTCCCTGCGACTGCGGCGGAGGTGGTTTGTGTTGGAGGAACCTGGGAGTCAATGACAGAAGACTCCTATGAAGGTACTCCAGAATCTGCTTTTTCACAGTGTCAACGAGCGGCAGGCAAGAGCATCTATGATGCCTTGTCACCCGCGAAATGTCACCGTTTGAAGGCCGATCTCGAGCAAGGCAAGTGTGAAGTGATGCTCGTGCCTGATGGCATTAGCTTTGCTCTCATGAGCAGTCGAGACAAGACCGAAGCAAAAAAACCGACTGTCGTCGGTCCGGTATGTAAAAAACTCGGACGCGACGACGATCTTGCTACTGTTTGCGATTTGGGAGATGACGTGACTGCGTACTTCTTTCGGGGTGAAACCCGGAGTTGTGGCAATCTCGCCTTCACCTTCACACCACAACCGTGGCTGAGTTTGGAGACAAAGCCACAACCTCCGGAAACGGAGCCAGTGGCTGATGTTGAGTCGCCGGACCGATCCTCGACACGCAAGTGTCGGGGCAAGGTTCAAATCCAGCAAGATGCTGGGATCCAGGTCTATGTGCCAGGACGTGATCTACTCACATGCAGTACCATTTTGCGTGTGCCGGCTATGAATGTGTCAATTCCTGCTAGCAACAATGTTGCGAGCAAAAGCAAAACCCCGTGCAACTAAACCCAATTCACAAGGAGACACCCATGAACAAGATCATTCTTGCCATCATCGTGATGGCCATCACCACCCTGACTGGCTGCGCGGGCACTTCAATGAAGGCTCGTCCAGACGGAAAGTATGTCTCGGCCACCACTGTCCGTGATGGACTTGATCGGTCGACTACCTTCCTCGGTGTTTACGAGAAGACCAGCGACAACAAGTTCGAACTCGTTGAAGATTTCGAGCCTGTGACCGGCCCTACCGTGCTCGGCCAGACGGTCGTTGGAGTCAGTACTTCAGTTGCCGGTCAGGCCACTGGAGGCCACTTCGGCGTCAAGCAAGCTGAGAAGCTAGGCTGCAAAGGTGCTGGTAATTGCGGGACGACCGTCAATAACCACCTCAACAGCGAAACCTCAGTGCACAACGAGGTCCGCCCCGTCACGAACGTCAGTACGGAGGTTCTGGTCGGCGGCTGCGGTCAACCGATCTGCGGATGAGCAATCTTGCCGGGTCTAGCTTAAAAACTTAGACCCGGTTCAAATACCAGGAGTGACACATGAAGACTTCAAATGCTCTCACGAAGATCCTAGCGATCATCGTGATCTCCACCTGCTTCAGTTTTGGAGCGATGGCGCGCGATGCGTCTTCGTTCCTTCCTGAACAGCGAATTTTCGCAGACTTCATTCCACAAGGAAAGTGGGAAGAAGTTCATGCGTCGATTCCGGGTAGTCAGTTCACTGACTCAACCCGTACTCAGCTGGTCCGAAACTTCTTCACGCAAGTGGGGTGGCATGAGGTTCAGAAACGAGAGTTCACTGACGCCAGTTCAAATGGCGTTGATTTCCCTCGGCGATTTTGGGAACTCAATCCCACTCTCGACGAATTGACGAAGAAGGGATGGATTTCAGTTGAAGATTTTTTGGAGATCGTCCGCGGCTACGGCATATACATCCCCGACATGAGGTCGGGAGTCGTTGCTGAGGCGTCCAATGCCGCTCAACTCGCTCAGGCGAAGGTGGTAACGGCGTCGGCGGAAGTTCTTCGCTTCGAGACTGAACTCAACGAAGTGAAGGCTTCCTTGGAGCAGTTTCGGGGGCAAGCGCTCTCTGAGGCGGATCGCAAGCAAGTAGGGATGTTGCTCGGATCCAAGAAGGAGCTCACAAAGCTCCGTGACGATGCTATCGAGGCAGCAGAAGAAGCGAAGGAAAGCGCTCGCCAAGCGGCAGCTTCACGAGATGCGGCACAAGCTGCCGCTTCAGAAGCTGTTACCTCTGCGTTGGCAGCGGGGGCGTCGGAAGATGCTGCGAAGCGGGCGGAAGAAGCTGCAGGAAAGTCGAAGGACGCTGCAGCCGAGTCCGAGAAGAAGACTGCTGATTCCGAGTTGGCTGCAGGAAAGTCGAAGGACGCTGCAGCCGAGTCCGAGAAGAAGGTTGCAGCAGCACTGTCCAATGTTTGGGCGGCTCTGGGCATATTCGCACTTGGCCTCGTTGCACTTGCCTTGTGGCTCTTCTGGGTTAATAGACAAACCAAGAGGGTCACAGATTTTTGCATGTCTCTGGAAACGCATAATACAGGAAAAGACGCGCCGATGATATTGAATCGGCTTGATCTCGTCGAGGGACAGGCAAACGCTCTGATGGAGGAGGCGGGAAAAAGGCATGTCTTCGAGGTGAGTAAAGGTGACATAGCGAAGGTGAAGTCGCTTGGGCCAGACAACAAATCCTGTCTGGTCTGGATCCGGATCGACGAAGACAAGGATGATGAAAAACCGCTTCGCTTCCACTTTGTCCGGAAAGACATGGTTCGTCCAGAAGGAGCGGGTGTTGATCCTAAGGCCAATCCATGGAATGTCTTCAAGTTTTTGAAGAACCTTAACAACGCCGTCCAGAATGAACGCGTTGTGGGTTGTTCCGTGTCTGATGCTGAGAAAGAGGATCGGAAAAAACAGCTCGACGGAACGGCGTGATGTTTGAGTGAGGATCGACAGGATGTCGATCCTCACTCGGGATGTGGTCAGTGAGTAAACCTTAAGTTTCTTTTTTAGAAACCTAACGTCTGCTCACTTGTTCTTCGGTCGGACTCTTGCTTGAGCTTGTCTCTTGTGACTCTCCACCAAAACCTAGCAACTTCTTCTGACTTTTAGCTTCGGCTACTTTTCATGAATGACTTTGTTGGGTGATGTGACTTTTTCTTTGACAAGGGTCAAAGAAAAAGATGCAGATAGTTTCGATTGACCTTCTCCTGAGTATTAACTCAGTGGCGACTTTCAATCAGTAACTTGTGAGACTTCTTCTGACTCTTAGCTTCGGCTACTTTTCATGAGTGACTTCTTCAGTTATATGGAACACGTTCTTTGGGATCGTTGCTATTGAGCAACGATGTAAACTCACCTTTGGTGAGTTTTTTTGAACCCAAATTTTGAGATACTAATGATTAATACTTTTACATAGGAAAGGCCTATGTACCTTACAAAGGACCGGCCTTTGTAAGACTTTGCCTAGGCCGGCCCTAGGCAAGACCTGAAGAAGGTAAGTGACAGACGCAGAGTTGCTTTTTTGATAAAATCATGGCATAAAGTAGGCCGGCCGTGGTAGTACATTTCGTTTTAAATATGGGGGAGCTCAATGAAAGACCTTATCGTGGTTTGCATCCTGTGGCTTGTCTTCGGATTTTCGATTGGAGTTGCTCAGAGTGCTGATGGTGCGCAAGAGGATATTGAAGTTACTGAAGTTGAACTCAGTGCCTGTGAAAAGCTGATGAAAGGGGACTTCAAGCAGCAGTTGCCGTACATCCTTCTGGTTGCTGGTAATCGTCCTTATGTGATCTTGGTCGATTACACCGACGGCACACTCAAGCAATACATCGCTTGTGAAGAAACCTATCTCCAGGTAGAAGAATCTCTTTTCCTGGAAAAAGATCAGGTGTTACCATTAGCACTCGTCACAGGTTTCGTTGTTTATCAGCGCGATAGTTTTGAAATCCGTTGGTTGGCAGACGAGTCCTACATTTCTTTACTGGAGAGTCACGCCTTCATTGATGCAAACAAGACTCAGCAAACGCTGATCGATGTTGTCTCCAACACAATCGAAACATTCATCATGGCTCAAAAGTATCGAGAGATCCAAGTTTTATTTTGGAATCCGGATGCCAAGCCTGATGAACCGCCAGAACTAGCAAAGGAGCTTACCAAGGTGGAGTAGGAATGGAGAAAGGGAGGGCGCGCTTGCGCGCCCTCCGAACAAGGCCTGTCGTTACCACTTTGGTGACGGCTTTTTTAAAATGAGCAAATGAGCGTAGCGATTATTGCGAATTTTGTTCCGGATTCGACCTTTCCTAGGGAGAATCCCTGGAACCGAAGCTCAAACGCTCAGTAGAAATCTCTTTTCTACTGACAAACTTACTTCACAAATAAGCTTCTAAAGCCCAAATTTACCACTCGCAAAATTCCTAAAACACACAATATATAGACATATGAAACTAAAGGCTAAAATCTAGCATTATGTCCCCCGAGAAAGCTTGCAAATTATTTATGAATCTGTATAATGCTCATCACTGTTCGTCGCGGAGGAAATAGAAGTATTCTCATACTTCAACTGCTCGGTTAAGTCCAAGCATTTTTTCTTGCGAAGGGGACACTGAAATTTGATAATTGAATATTTATATATATTGTTGCAACAGTAATATATATAACGTACATATTGCTTTTATGAAGCAGCTTGTTTCAGTGATTTTCTAAGCGAGAGAATAGCTGATCTTAAGTTCACAATCACTCACTCATTGAGTAGTAATTGATCATTCAAAGTAATGTGGCATCACAAAAATTTAATAAGCAAAAGAGTCAAAGTAATTTGAACCTTCTTTTGTCTTATTCTGAAGTAAAATTGTTAGTTGGTCGCGGGAAGTAGTACAGTACCGCATATGGCCACTAACGCAGATGCACATAGACTTCGGTCTATAGTGCCCTGTCTTAAATTAGAGTTTGATCCTAGCTCAGGATGAATGCTGGCGGCGTGGATGAGGCATGCAAGTCGAATGAATTTATATTCATGGCAGACGAGGTAGGAACACGTAGGTACGTACCCCAAAGTCAGGGATAACCCGGTGAAAGCCGGAGTAATACTTGATGGTCTCTTCGGAGTAAAGATTTATCGCTTTGGGAACGGCCTGCGGGCTATCAGCTTGTTGGTAGGGTAACGGCCTACCAAGGCTACGACGGCTAGGGGAGCTGAGAGGCTGACCCCCACCGATGGAACTGCGACACGGTCCATACTCCTACGGGAGGCTGCAGTCGAGAATCTTCCGCAATGGACGAAAGTCTGACGGAGCGACGCCGCGTGGTGGATGAAGCCCTTAGGGGCGTAAACACCTTTTATGAAGGAGGAAGTTTATTGACGTTACTTCATGAATAAGGGGCTCCCAATTCTGTGCCAGCAGGAGCGGTAATACAGAAGCCCCGAGCATTACCCGGATTCACTGGGCGTAAAGGGTGCGTAGGCGGTTATATTAGTCGGGTGTTAAATCCTGAGGCTCAACCTCAGGCTCGCATCCGAAACGGTATAACTAGAAGAAGTCAGAGGCAAGCAGAACTCATGGTGTAGGGGTGAAATCCGTTGATATCATGGGGAATACCAAATGCGAAGGCAGCTTGCTGGGACTTTCTTGACGCTGAGGCACGAAAGCGTGGGTAGCGAATCGGATTAGATACCCGAGTAGTCCACGCCCTAAACGCTGTCTGTTGGCTATAGGGAGTATCGACCCTCTCTGTGGCGAAGCTAACGCGTTAAACAGACCGCCTGGGTAGTACGATCGCAAGATTAAAACTCAAAGGAATAGACGGGGGCTCGCACAAGCGGTGGATCATG
>CAYGLK010000003.1:0-112182 GCA_964350985.1 uncultured Candidatus Saccharibacteria bacterium | reverse complement strand
GCGGAGAGAGAGGGATTCGAACCCTCGAAGAGCTTTCACCCTTAACGGTTTTCAAGACCGCCGCCTTCAACCACTCAGCCATCTCTCCAGTGTATTCAATTGTACTTCAAACTATGATCCCTTTTTGCCAACTGTAATTTTTTGGCGCGGCTTCGTTGCCCTCCCTATAATCTCGCTAAAGCATCGATTATTCGTTCTGGGGGAACGATCGGATGAAATCTAAAACAATTTAGATTTCATAGCCATCTCTCCAATGTATTCAGTTGTACTTCTACCTAAGTCCTAGGACTCATTAGCAACAGATACTACCAAATTAGTGCAGAAAAGTACACCGTTAGTGTGATACACTTTTTGTAATGGAACCGCTAGCTAGAGCGATCACTTGGGAGGCCCCAGAACATCATCACCAGGAGAAAGGTGGTGACTGGTATTTGGCGTTGGTGATTGTAATTATATCTATAGCTACAGCCGCAGCTTTGTTCGATAATCTTCTATTTGCACTCTTGATTGTGGTTGGTGGAGCTTCAATGGCCTTGGCTTCAGCCCGCAAGCCATCTATCATTCCTTTCGCTGTGACGGTTAGAGGTATCAGAATTAGTGATCGACTTTACCCATATACAACTTTACGCTCTTATCATATAGATGAGGATGATATCAACGGACCACAGCTTCTCGTGATGTCTAAACAGCGGTTAATGCCACTTCTGATACTTCCGCTACCGGACGACTATATTGATGACGTTGAAGATATCTTACAAGGGAAAATCAAGGAAGAATTTCTCGAGGAACCGCTCTTCATGAAGATACTGGAAAGATTTGGATTTTAAGGTATTATGCAAGGCAGCTGATTTTCAGCTAGGGGATTGACCCTATATAACAAGCAAAACAATCGCTCTTGTAAGAAACTTTTATTTTAGCTCCGCTTCAATAAAATTTCTTTCGAGAGCTTCATTCAGAACTCAAATAAAAGCTAACGCTTTTGCTTGATTCTTCATTCGCTCTCGTAGTTTAATGGATAAAATTTCGGTTTGCGGTACCGGAGCTCCAGGTTCGACTCCTGGCGAGAGCACAAAAGGCCGGCCCAAATGCATTAGCATTTGGGCCGTTGCCGTTATAGCTCTCGCCAGGAGTCGAAGGACGCAAGTCGGGGACCCTTTGGGCCGACGCGTCGGGGTCGAGAACACTTAGTAGATTTGGAGCCGAAGGCGAACAAATATACTTAGTGATTCGTGACCGAATCTCCTGGCGAGAGCACAATTAGAGAAAGCCCTTTCGGGGCTTTTTCTTAATTTAATTTAACCAATCACTCCAGCGTGATATGCTAAAGCCATGTCACGGTTAATGGGAATAGATTATGGTAAAAAACGCGTCGGCGTCGCTTTTACTGACGAGCAAGGGAAGATGGCTTTTCCGCATGAGGTTATTAAGAACGATGATGATTTGCTGAAAAAGGTATTTAAGCTAATTGAAGAAAAAAAGGTTAGTGAAATAGTGATTGGGCATTCTTTGGATAAAGAAGGGAAGCCAAACGCGATTCAGCAGCAGGTAGAAGCTTTTATGTTAGATATTACTTTAGAGCTAGGACTGCCTGTCCACCTTGAGCCGGAGCTCTACACCACGCAAGCTGCACTAAGGCTTCAAGGAAGAAATGAGATGACTGACGCCGCTGCCGCAACTTTGATTTTAGATAATTACCTTATACGAAATAAGAAACAATAATATGGAACAAATTAATTACGATGATTTTGCAAAACTTGAAATTAAAATTGGAACAATTCTTAGTGTAGAAGTAGTGCCAGATGCTGATAAACTACTCAAGTTGATGGTGGATGTTGGCGAAGCAGAGCCAAGACAAATTGTCTCTGGTATCAGAACTCACTTTGAAGATATTGAAGTCTTAGTCGGTAGACAGTGTCCCTTTATTGTAAATCTCGCACCAAGAACTATCAGAGGTTTTGAAAGTAACGGAATGATTATGGCAGCGAGTCAGGAAGGGGTGTTTGCGCTGCTGCACCCGCATGTAGAAGTGCCTGCTGGAGCCGGAGTTAAATAGTATTACATGCTCTTATTTAAAAGTTTTGATCAGCATATAGAAAGGGCTACCAACAAAGCCAGTGATTTGATCAAATCTCGTTACGGACTTTGGTTTTTGGGAATTCTTTCTTTTGCCGAATCAGCCTTGCTGGTCCCGATTATTACTGATCCATTTATGGTGGCCTATATATTGGTTCATCGTACCAGAGCCATTGCGACTGTGGCGGTAACTATCCTTACCTCAGTTCTCGGTGGCTTTATCGCCTATATAACGGCCGCTTTCTTTATTGATTTAATTATGCCGCTGTTATCACTGGAAGCGGTAACTGTTTTTCAAGACATGATCCAGCGATTTCATAATGACACTTTTCTTCTAGCTTTCTTAGGTGCAGTAACGCCGTTACCATTCACTCTAGCTGCCTTAGCTGCTGGGACTATAAAAGGTAATATTTTATTTTTCTTATTAGGCTCACTTGCTGGACGTACTCTGCGCTACGGAATAGTTGGTTATCTCACTTATCACTTAGGTGATCATGCTGTTGGCTTAATCAGAAAAAATATTGTGATTATTTCTATCTTAACAATATTAGCAACTGTCATGTACATTTGGTTCAAGATGTGAGTTATTGTCTCCATTCAATATAAAAACAGCGTATACTATTTAAATGAAATTGTTTCAAGCTCTTTCTCGTGTTCTTCCACCGCCAACCTATATTTCGCTCCCTAGTGTTGGTGTGGATATTTCTGATACTTCAATGAAGTATGTTTCTTTTGTGCCTTCTTCAAGGCCGGAAAAAGTTAGAAAACTTGATCTTTGGGGAGACATAAATATCCCAGAAAACGTTCTCCAGAGGGGTGAAATCAAAGATCCAAAAATCATGACTGAAGTTTTGAAGGAATTTAAAGCAAAAACAAATGCTGAATACATCAGGGTTTCACTTCCGGAAGAGAGAGCTTATATTTTTGAAACGGAAATCAAGAAAAATGTAGCCGCAAAAGAAATTCAGAGTCTACTGGAGTTCCGATTAGAAGAAAACGTTCCGATAGCTGCCCGCGACGCAATTTTTGACTATGAAGTAGTACAAAGTGATGAGAAGAGTAACTCGATGTTAGTGGTGGTGGCTGCCTACCAAAGAGAAACAATTCTTCAGTATTATGAAGTTTGTCGTGCGGCTGGACTGACGCCGCTTTCTTTTGAGGTGGAAGCTCAAGCGATGGGTCGGGCAGTTGTTTCTGACTGTGAAGATACAATCATGCTGATTGATTTTGGTAAGACTAGAACTGGAGTAGGTATTTTAAGCCGAGGTTCACTTTTATATACTTCGACTATTGATATTGGCGGCGGACAGCTGTCTCAAGTGTTGAGGAAAACAATTGGTGATGTGGCTGAATCTGAATTAACTAATATTAAAAATACTCAGGGACTTATAAAGGGTGTAGACGATAACAATGTCTACGAAGCTTTAATTTCGACTATCTCAGTTATCAAAGATGAGATCGCGGCACGAATGCAATATTGGCATTCAGACGACAGTAATAGACGTAATCGAAAAATTAAAAAAGTAATTCTTTGCGGAGGAAGTGTAAATCTTAAAGGTTTACCAGAGTATCTCACTGAGTCACTGGGCATTGAGTGTGAACGGGCTGATGTTTGGGCTAATGCCTTTCAAACCAATCTTGTAGTCCCGCCGATTGATAAAAGGCATTCATACGGCTACGCGACGGCTATCGGACTAGCTTTAAAAAACAACGTTTAACCATGATAAACCTGATACCCTCAGTAGTAAAAAAGGTCATCATTAAAGAGTATCGACTCCGGGTTGCTTCGGTATTTTTGTTTATCTTAAGTCTGGTAAGTCTAATTACTTTTGTATTTTTCTTACCAGCTTACGTATTGGTATCTACTCAAGTTGATGTATATGCTAAATCAGCCAATGAGGCAGCGCTGCAAGTAGCTGATTTTGATAATGCTGCCAAGACTCTCGTCAACGCCAGTCAGATGTCTCAAAAAATAGTGGAACTACGAAAAAATAAAAAGTTCTCAGAAATAATAAATCTAGTTGAGGCAAATCAAGGACTCGGGATAGAGATAGAAGTAATAGAACTAAGCAGGGTAGTAAACATGCTTGCCCCTGTTAAAATTAATGGTAAGGCAGATACAAGACAAGATTTAGCTAACTTCAGAGACGCTTTATTAAGCTTGCCGGAAGTAGCAGATGTTATTTTACCTATTTCAAATTTGGCGAAAGATAAAGATATCCAATTCAACCTTTCAATACTACTGAAACCTGAAGGACAAAATATATGAGTAATAAAACCAAACAAATTTTTATCATAGCGTTGGTTACCTCAATTCTAACTTTGGGTAGCTTGGCCTTTTTCTTTAGTAGAATTTTGGTCCAAGGGCAGCTCCTCCAAGAACAAATTTCGATATTGACCGATAATAACAACAAACAATCAACCAGTGTCCGAATTAAAAGATTAGTTCTAGAGACAGAAGTAGAGCGCGCTATGTTAGCTGGAAGTTTCTTTAAAGATGAAGGAGATAGTATTACTTTTTTGAGTGATATTGAGTCTTTGGCCAATAAGACTGGGTTGGAGCTGAGGACGGAAGCCTTAGACAAAATTACCGACCCCGAAACCAGCCGGGAGTATATTAAAACTGTTTTTTCATACGAAGGCCGAAAGGATTTAGTTTACAATTTTTCTGAATTATTAGAAAACCTTCCTTATCATTCTTATATTGATTCACTAACCTTGAGGCAGTTAACTGGCAATAATTGGGAGGGTAGAGTAACCGTGCTAATTACTATCAATCCATCATGATAAAAAATTTCTCAATTAAAAAATTCTTCAGTAGTTTGCTCAAGAAAAAGAACGGAGTAATAGGAGACCGAAGTATCATGCACCCAGAGAGAGAATGGTTTTTTGGAATATTGGGGGGCGTAGTATTTTTAATAGCTGGGGTTATGTGGAGTGTGAGTATCTACTCTCAGTTTAGTAATGTTTCAACCGACACTACTACTGAAATAACAGATGGTAGTACCTACAATGAAGGCTTAGTAGAATCAGCGCTAAGCGATCTTTCAGAAAGAGAGCGTTCTTACCAAGAGTTAGAAGCTAGTTTACTCAATAATCCAGCCCCAGTCTTTGATGAACCCGAAGAAGAAAGTGAAGTTGTCACTGAGGAGGCTCCTATAATTGAAGGAGGGACCGAAGAAGATCCTGCTGAGAATGATGAAGAGCCTGTAGTAGATCTAAACGAAGCTCCAACTTTAGTTAATTAGTTATAAACATACCGCTTGAGTAATCAGGTTTACGACTTCGGTACACCTTTAGGTCACGAGTTACTAAATACTTCATGTGGGGTCTGTAAAATAGTTTCCCAAACTATTTTACCTAATTCGTTGACGCTCATAAGAACTTTCTCTCCGAGATTGTGCTTTTGAGTCACGAATCACAAAGCATATTCACTAGCTGTCCACGTCTTGGCGCAAGTTACTAATTCACTACGTTCATAAGTACTTGCTGCCCCGACTCATCCGTTTTGGCTTAATGGAAAGCCAAAACATGATTCCGTCTCACCAAAACACACGAAAGCAAAACTCTTTGCTTTCTAAAATAAAAAATACCTTTCAAACGAAAGGTATTTTTTATTTTGTGTTTTGGTGCCCCCGCGAGGAATCGAACCTCGAATAACGGCTTAGAAGTCCGCAGTTATATCCATTTAACTACAGGGGCATATCACTTCATATGAAGTGATTAACTGCCAGAATAACAGAAAAGTACCATATAGGGAATACAATATGATTTTAGGATTGTTATATTGTTTACCAGTAAAGCATTGGTTATACTGAACAGATGTCAGAATTGCCACCTTCGCCACACAAACACATTTCTCAAACCTTAGAAAAACAAGCAGGTGAGAGATTTGGTCCAGCAGGATTACCAAAATGGAAATTGGCACAAACTCTTAATCTTCAAGAGGATCAAATTAGTCCCGAAGAGTGGGTAGAAATTTATGAATTCTCTGTTAATGCTGGATCGAGCTTGATTCGTACGGCTATTAAAAAAGATCTGCCAGAGGCAGTAGCATCAGGAAACATTCAAGATTTACTTGTTCGTATTAAAATGAATAAAGATAATCTTTTAGCTAAGCACGATATTTTTCATGCAGCTGAAACATATAGATTGACTGGCGGTAAAGATGCGTCGGCGAAGTTTGTTAAATTAGATGATCGTGAACTCTACACAAGTCCAGAGAGTGCTGTGGCTGAACTCTACCCAGTGCTTTTTCTTGTTTTGGCTAATCTTGAGGAGCCTTTACCGGTACTTCTTTCTAGTATAGAAGGACGAAAACAAATCTATGATGTACTGACTAGGTTATTAGATATAACTAACCCTGATGTATATCAGGCACTTGATAGGCTGTATAGTGACGGTTCGCCAGCCTCTAGGGCTGAGCGTCAGGAAGAGTATGAAAATCTAGTGAAGTTAATCGTGATCAATGATGCGAAAAGCTTTTTGCGTTCATTTCGTGCCAATGAACCCCTATTGAAAGAAGAAGAAGATGCTATTCAACAAGCTTTTAAAGAGTTTTCTCAAAATCCACCCAAACACTATCAGCAGTTTGCGGAAAAAGTTTTTTCACAAACAGACTGGGAAAAAGAGCCGCGTCTTTTTCTAGACGAGCTGCTAACTTCGATTCGACAAATCCCCGAGTAAACAAATACAAAAACAGCCCAACAATCAGACCAGAAGGCTGAAATTGTGGGCGGTTACATTAGTCTGCCCTGTATAGCTTTGTCTTAGCTACGAGGATGCTACCCGGCAAGACTGACTTGCTGTCTGGGCCATGCCAAACCTCGAATGCTGTGGCGATTGTGGAGTATTCCTGAGAAATGCTCGATAATACCTCGGCTGTCGTGGGGTAAAATACACCCCCTCCTTGAGCCACGTGATAGGTGTTAATAATGACGTATAGACTCAGTCCGTGAGTGGATATTCCATCCTTAAAAAATCTTGAATGGAAAGACTCTGGACTAAACACAGGACGAATTTTGTTTAATCTCCGTCGCAGTTCGTCACTTGAGATGGGCGGCAACATTTGAACCTCTGGGAAAGAGCTGATTTCTATTAGTTAATACTTTATTTAAATAAGTGTCAATTATATTACTTAGAATATAGAATGTTACAATGAACAAATGAAATCAATTTTGGCAATTTTGGCAGATGTAGCTAATGGTATTTTCGCAACACTTATAGCTGGAGCCATAACAGGAGTTAATCCCACTTGGCACTTTTTTATTGGAATAGCACTAGCGATGTGTCCAGACCTGGATGCAATTCCTGAACTGATTAAGAGAGGAAAAGTAGCTTCATCAGCGGAAAATGTTCGCGATCATAGAGAAGCGTTACATTTTCCAATTCTTTTTATAATAGTTGGTGTTATCGTTATTTATTTTGCTCCATTCTGGGGTTGGCTATTTTTAATAGCAACAATGTTACATTTTTTAAATGACTTGTATGGAACTGGATGGGGAATTCCTTTACTTTGGCCATTTACAAATCGACGCTTTAAACTTCTCGGTCGAAGAGCAAATTTACTTAAGTCTATTTTAAAAGAAAAAGGTTTTTGGGAGGCTGAAACAAATGAAGAGAAGAAACTTAGACTTTTGGTTTCGTGGTCTCATGCAGAATTAGGACCGTATATAAAAAAATATGGTATTGAGGACTGGATAGAAAGGTACTACTTAAAACTAAATTGGATTTCAGGAGTTGAGTATTGTTTATTCGCTTTGGCTGTAGCCCTACTAGTTCATACATTTTAAGTAAATGAAGACCCACTCTTTATTGCTTCTAGATAACTTTAGGAATTTTAAACTCTAAGTACGCTTTTCTTTAACAAATCTTGCTAAATATCTAACTCCATAAGCAAAAGGGGTGTCAATTAGGACCATGATTGATTGAGCAATTGCTAGTGTAAAAACAAGAGTCCAGATTGATGGTACAACACCATAAAAGGCAATAAATCCAAATATCAATGCTCCAATGAAATTAGCTGGAATGGTCGCTAGGTTATTTCGCAACCATAAATGCTTTCCTTCAGTGAGGTTTTTAATATAGTGAAAGAAGACAACATCCAGATACATAGAAACCACGTAGGCAATCATTGATGCTGAAATGATTCTCCAGCTGTTGCCTAAGACAGAAGTGTACATTTCTGAGAAATCAGTTTGAAATGAGGCTGCAGGCCAAGCGACAGCTATGGCAATACAGATTGCTGCCATAAGGTTTACAAATAGGCCTGCCCACACCGCTCTTATTGCCTCTTCCTTACCCCATATTTCTGAAATTAAGTCAGTAATTAGATATGTAGTTATAAAGACAAGTGTTCCAGCAGGTACTGTCCATGCACCTAGTAAGACTATCTTTGAAGCTAGGATATTAGCTAACATGGCTAAGCAGGCAAAAGTGACAGTAGGGTAGATAACACCATAGCGTTTACCTAACAATACTGAAGTGCTAGCGATTAAGAAGGTCGTAATAAGCCAGATAAAAACTAATACCATATTTTATTTAATTAAATGTATTGACATAGTATATTACAGATGTAAATATTGTAATCACATTGTGATAACAATATTGTGATAACGCCACCTTTATTTAATTGAATATATGAATAACCAATCACAAAATTGTGAAAAAGACCTACTTCCTTTACTCGGTAAGATGGGGCTAAAAGAGAATGAGGCCAAAGTGTACTTGTCAGTATTGAAGCTGGGACAGACTGGGACATCGGCTATTGTGAGGGAGACTGGTCTACATGGCCAGGTTATTTATCGTGCAGTGGACGAATTAATTGGAAGTGGTTTGCTTCGTAAGGTATTAATTAATAATCGGTCACAATTCATAGCTGAAGACCCCTCGATATTTTTGCAGCGTGTTGATGAGACAAAGGCATGTCTAGAAGTAGCACTTCCAAATTTTGAACAGCTACAAACTTCTCCAATTGTAGATCAGTTATCCTTTACTCAAGGAGCTGATAATTTTATTAAGGCTGAATTAAATCACTTAAAAATACTTCCTATAGGATCAGAGGTACTTGTGATTAGTGCGCTTGAAGATGCCTATTGGAATATTCTTGGTTCTCATATGAATGAGCATGAGTATCTAAGAAGGTCACGTAAAATCTCCATTCGATATCTCAGTGTCCAAAGTAGGGCAGAAGAACTTAAAAAATTAGACTCACCACTTTTTAGTTATCGATTGCTACCGAACGAGTTTATTGGGATCGTTAATATTGGTATATTTGATGATTCATTTGGTTTGTATATATACACTGAGTCGCCAACGATTTTAACAATTAACAATAAACAATTAGTGGAATCTTATCGAAGTTTTTTCGAGTCACTATGGAAGATGGGCAAGTAGTAGTTTATTTTTGTAATATATCTGGTCTTCTCGTAGGTATGAGATGAGATAGTTGACCACCTCAACAAATTTTTTTCTAAAATAAAAACTTTTTCGTGGTCACGAATCATTAAGTATATTTGTTTACTTCGTTCCAAATCTACTAAGTGTTCTCGACCCCGACTCAGCTATATTTTGCTTTAGGAAAAGAGCAAAATACATGCTTCCGGCCCGCACCAAGGCACGAGAGCAAAACCGTTTGCTCTCTAAACAAAAACTTCATCACAGAGTGATGAAGTTTTTGTTTACCTTGGTGCGCGATGAGAGACTTGAACTCCCGACCTTCTCAGTGTAAATGAGCTGCTCTACCAACTGAGCTAATCGCGCGGCCTGACTGCTATTGCAGTGGTCCTATATTACCTGTTTTTCAAATTATTTCAATGGCTTTGGTTTCAGGTATAATGGCGGCATGACAGAGATGAAAAGTATTGTGGCTGGTAAAGTGCAAGGAGTCCGTTACCGAGATTATGTTCAAGCTGTAGCTGGCGAGCTCGGGGTCTTTGGCTTTGTCCGTAATAATCATGATGGGACAGTTTTGGTCTTAGGGCAAGGCGAGCCAGATGTCCTAAAAAGTTTTGTTGAATACTTACATGAAGGTTCGGTGCTCTCTGAGGTCGATTCGGTATCGGTTGAGTGGGGGACAGCAAAAGTAACCTATGATGATTTCTCAGTGTTTCAATAATATATGAGTAATTTAGAACTCGGGCGACCAAAATGTCTTGGATTTATAATGGATGGCAATCGCCGTTTTGCCAAAAATAAAGGAGAGGAAACTCTCTCAGGACATCTGGCAGGCAAGGATAAGTTATTTGAAGTAATAAAGTGGGTGTACGAAAAGAAAATACCGCATGCAGTTTTTTATGCTTTTTCTACTGAAAACTGGAAACGAGATCAGACAGAAGTAGATAACCTGATGAAATTATTTACTGATTCAGTCGCCCTATTTCGAGATCGGGCAGATGAAGAAAACATTAGCTTTAAGATCATTGGCCGACGGGATGATTTTTCACCAGAGTTAAAGAAAGCAATTTCTGATTTAGAAGTAATCAGTCACAAAACAGACCCCGATCTCACTGTCTGGATAGCGCTTTCATATGGAGGGAGAGCGGAGATTGTTGCCGCAACTAATGCCGCAATTAAAAAAGGAGAAGAGGTCACAGAGGAAAGTTATTCAAAGCTACTCTGGAGTGCTGGAATGCCTGACCCTAGCTTAATTATTCGTACCGGTGGAGAATATCGTCTATCAAACTTTTTGCCTTGGCAGTCAGTCTATAGTGAGCTGTTTTTTACGGAAACTCTGTGGCCGGCTTTTACAAAAGATGAATTTACACGTATCCTCAGTGCATATGAAACTAGAGAAAGACGGGTCGGAAAATAAAGCATCAATGATCCCGGAAATTATTTATGAAGATGAAGCTGTTTTAGTGGTCAACAAGCCATACGGTATGTTGGTGCATGAAGACTGGCGCTCAGGAGAAGAGGGTACTTTAGTAGAGTGGTTTCTAAATAGAGTTCCAGAAGCAAAGGGGGTGGGCGAAGAGACGCTTAAGCCTGACGGAACTCCACTCGAACGTTCAGGGGTGGTACATCGACTTGATCGCGAGACGTCTGGGGTAATGATCATGGCTAAAACTAAAGAAGCTCATGCTTTCTTAAAAAAACAGTTTCATGATCGTTTGGTAAAAAAGGAATACCGCGCTTTTGTTTATGGATTGATCCACGATAAATGGGGAACAATAAATCGACCGATTGGCAGAAGTACAAAAGACTTCAAAAAGCGCTCTGCGGAAAAAGGAGCGAAGGGAACATTGAGAGACGCTGTAACTCACTTAGAAAGAATCGGTTTTGGTGAATATAACAGTGAATCATTCTCTTATCTAAAACTAATGCCGCAAACTGGAAGAACACATCAATTACGGGTTCATTTAAGAGCTTTAGATCGTCCGATTGTTGGAGATAAACTTTACGCAGAAAAGAAGATCGAAACCTCAAATAATCTTGAATTAACTAGATTAGCCTTGCATGCTCACGTATTAGAGATTATCCTCCCTCATGGTCAGATAGAGCGATTCATTGCTCCATTACCATTAGAGTTCGAGCAGGCGGCCGAACGTATTGCAGATTAGGGAAGCCTGTGGTAGATTATGGCACGCTTAAACGGCCTATCGTTTAGATATTACATATGAAAACAGCAGTTACAGGGGTGAACATTTCACCTATAAATATGAGTGAGCGAAAAGAGCTTGGAATTCGTCCAGGTGATACTGTTCGTGTACACCAAAAGATCGTTGATAAAGGGAAGACTCGTATCCAGATTTTTGAAGGTTTGGTACTTGCTCGGAAGCACGGAGATGAGCCAGGAGCTACTTTTACAGTTCGAAAAGTAGCAAGTGGAGTTGGAGTAGAAAAAATCTACCCACTATACTCACCACTTATTGATAAGTTAGAGATTGTGAAGCGAGTTAAGGTTCGTCGAGCAAAGCTTTACTACATCCGAGAGAAGGTAGCTCGAGAAATCAAGCGACAAATGCGACGAATGGCAGTAGTAGACTTCTCTACAGAGTCTGAGACAGAAGTAGCTATCAAGGAAGCAGCAGAGGCTAAAGCGGCAGAAGCGGAAGCTGAAGCAAAAGAAGCGGCTCGACAAGCTGAAGAAGCAGAGGCAGCAGCAAAAGCTGAAGCCGAAGCAAAAGCAGCTGAGGAAGCTGCAGCTCCAGTTGAAGCAGAACCAGTTGCTGAAGAAGCGGTTGCCCCTGAAGTTGCTGAGGAAGCAGAAGCGACTCCAGAGACTTCTCCAGAAGAAAAGAAAGACTAACCTCTTTCAAAAAGAAAAGGCCGCCCGTAGGGCGGCCTTTTCTTTTCTTGAATAAGCTATGTCTTTGGGGCATAATGACCCACGTAGTAAAGAAATGCCCAGGTGGTGAAATTGGTATACACGTATCCTTGAGGTGGATATGCCGAAAGGTGTGGAGGTTCAAGTCCTCTCCTGGGCACAGATGGAACGAAGTGAAAGCTGTGCCCAGGAGGCGCAGCTTTCTTATGAAAGCGTGGCGCGGACTTGAAGCCCGATTGAGATAGATTTGAGCTTGCAAAAAATCTAGCCAATTGGGGTACTGAACATGTAATGTTCAAGTCCTCTCCTGGGCACAGAAATATTAGATATAATATTAGTAATTCATGAATTTCAATAAAAAATTATTCGACACTATCATTTTAATACTTTTGATTATTTCTGTAATAGTAGGGAGTTATTTTATAATTACTAAAAAACCTCTATCCACGGCTCCACAGGTATTGCTGCCTACGCCTGAAAATCAGGTGGAAGTTTCTCCAGCAGCAACTACTACAGTTCAATTTCCTAATGATAATGAGATAGAAGCTGTCGCTACGTCACCAGTACAGACACCCGTAACTCAAAAACCACCAGCAACAATTCCTGCGCAAGAAATTAGTAATATTTTTCAAAGCAATGCTAGAGGTTGTGGCAATATTTTCGTCTATAAAACAAATCAAGATGACACTACCGGTATTTCTGTTGATGCAGATTTAGATAAACTTAAACTCTCTACTACTTCGCAAACTTTTAACCTCGGAGAGGTAGATGGTTTAGAGGTTGAGTTGCTAATAGGTCTAAATTCAGGAATAAGAGGTTTTTATTGTAACGACGTAGATGATGGTTACACACCTGATCCAACAAAAATGTTTGGTAAAAAAGGACAAGTAACTATAACGATTACAGATTTTGATAGAACAGCACCAGTTTGGGATAGAAATTATAACGCCACTGTAATTTTGAATAATATTGATTTTATGGAAGAGAATGGAGTTGAATCAAGTGTGACAGTAGATCATCTCTTGTTTGAAGATGTGAGAGTTGGTTGGCTGCCAGGGTAGCAATTACGTCTAAGTCTACCCCTTGACAAATAACCTAAATATGTTAGGGTCACTGCCATGATAAATATTTTATTAGGGATAGCGGTTATCTTACTCGCGCAACCTCTGACTGCTGCGGCCGCCTATGATATGGATAATTTCTGGTCTACTCCACATGAGGCACCTGCTTGGTTTTCGTCAGATAATAACGGGGGATTTTACGGTGAAACTACTGGAGGACAGACGTTTAGTCAGAAACCAGTCTTAAACACTGCTGGGATTAGACTGCAAAAATTTGTGATTGGTTCTGCATTTTTTTATGTTTCGGACCGAGGAGTAATTATGGCCATGGATGATATAAGTGCTGTCTCAATTTATTTACTGAAGGCTTAATATTTAAAGCAAAAAGAACAAACCTGAAAATACTGCTTCACTTGAAGCAGTATTTTTGGTTTAAGAAACTGTGCTATATTACACTAATGTTACAAAGCCCCATGTTGCAAATAAAGAACCTAGTAAAGGTTTATGGTACTGGCGCTAAAGCTAAAACAGCAGTAAATAATGTAACTTTAAATATTAAAAGAGGAAGTTTTTTTGGTTTACTTGGTCCAAACGGAGCTGGAAAAAGTACCATCATTCAGTGTATTACCGGTATCAGTCAACCTACTTCTGGAGAAATATTAATTGATGATACTAATGTCGTTACTGAGTATAAGTTGGCCAGAACCAAGGTAGGGCTGTCCCCTCAAGAATTTAATGTTGATATTTTTGCAACTCCAATTGAACTGATGGACTATATGGGCGGCTACTACGGTATCAAAGCTGAACAAAGAGAATCTCGTATCAAGGAGCTAATTGAAAGATTTGATCTGACTGAACACCAGAATGTAAAATTCCAGAAACTTTCTGGTGGATTAAAACGAAGAGCAATGTTGGGAAGGGCTTTAATCCATACTCCTGATTTACTTATCTTGGATGAACCAACAGCTGGAGTGGACGTAGAACAGAGACGAGATCTTTGGGCTTATCTTAAGGAACTGAATGAGGGTGGAAAAACAATCATTCTAACCTCACACTACTTGGAAGAAATTCAGTATCTATGTAATGAAATTGCCATCATTAACCATGGACAAATTATTGCAGAAGGAACTAAAGAGGACTTTATGAAAGAGGGAGGAACCTTAGAAGAAGCTTACTTGAAAATTACACGAGCCAGTAACGCCAAATAATATGAAATTAAATTTAATTGGTCTCTATACAATGTTACGACGCGAGGTTAGGCGAACTATGCGCGTCATGGTGCAGACTTTAGTGGCACCGGTTATCTCTGCAAGTCTCTACATTTTCATTTTTGGAAATGTCATCGGAACTCAAATTAAGGAAGTGTCAGGGGTGCCCTATATTTCATTCGTGTTCCCCGGAATCTTGATGCTGTCAGTAATTAATGCTTCTTTTTCTAGCGCCTCTTCAGCTTTATACTTCATGCGTTTTACCAGAGGGATTGAAGAAATTTTAATTGCTCCATTCTCTTACGTCGAAATGCTGATTGGATTAGTCGGGAGTGCGGTTACGCGTGCTTTTATGGTTTCGGGACTAATACTTTTAGTTGGCGTTCTCTTTGGAGCTGTTAGCTTAGTATCACCACTCGGGTTTATTTTCTATGTAGGTAGTATTGCTTCCATCTTTGCTATCCTAGGAATTATTGTGGCTCTGTGGGCAGAGAGTTTTGAACAACTACAAGGACTAAATACCTTCATCATCACACCTCTTACTTACCTCGGAGGTATCTTCTATTCCATTTCTTTTTTGCCAGAAACTGCCGCAATGCTAACGAGACTAAATCCATTCTTTTATTTTGCTGATGGAATTAGAAGTAGCATGATTGGTATCACTGAGGCAAATACTCTCATTGGACTTGTGATCATTGTTGGTCTGGTACTTGGTTTAGGGACTTTGGTGGTGCAGTTATTCAAGCGGGGCTGGAAGATTCGTTCTTAAGGCTCATTTAAAGCATAGTTTGCCTAGGTGTCTATTGTCAGTCTCTTTGCTTGTGCGTACAATATAGTCATGCGAATTGAAGCTGAAATAAAGCTGGATTACAAAGACGTCTTATTGCGACCAAAAAGAAGTACTCTTACTTCACGTAAAGATGTAGATCTTACTAGAACATTTAAGTTCTATCATTCACCAAAGGTTTGGACCGGAGTTCCGATTATGACTGCCAACATGGCCTCTTGTGGAACTTTTGATATGGCTCGTACACTAGCGCCACACCAAATCATTACTACCTTTCATAAGTATTATGACGTATCTGACTACGTAGAATTTTTTAAAGATTTTTCTCAACCTGACTATGTCATGTATACCCTAGGAACTCGAGAAGAAGATTTTGAAAAACTCCATCAGATGATCAAGTCTGACTTAATGAAGAACTTTTCTTTTGTTTGCTTAGATATTCCAAATGGATACTTAGAACATTTTTTGAAGAAAATTGCCGAGGTGCGCGCTTTGCTTCCAGAGCATATTTTAGTAGCTGGTAATGTTGTGACTAATGAAATCTCGGAAGAAATTATTTTAAGTGGGGCAGATATTGTAAAGGTTGGTATTGGTCCTGGATCAGCTTGTACAACAAGAAGAATGACAGGAGTTGGTTATCCGCAGCTTTCCGCCGTGATTGAATGTGCTGATGCGGTCCATGGTATTGCTAATGACCAGGGGTACGGTTTGGTAATTGCTGATGGGGGACAGCAGTATCCTTCTTGTGTCGCTAAAGCCTTTTGTGCTGGAGCAGATTTTAATATGTATGGCTCAATGTTTTCTGGCTATGACCAAAGTGGGGGAGAGTTAGTGGAGGTTGACGGAAAAAAATATAAAGAATATTTTGGCTCTTCTTCAAATAAAGCGCTCCAGAAGTTTTACGGCAAAAAAGAAAAGCACCGCTCAAGTGAGGGGAGGGAGGTTTTGATGCCTTATAAAGGAGATATTGGTAACTACATTCAAGACCTTTTTGGAGCCCTCAGAAGTACAGGAACTTATATTGGCGCCCGCTCCCTAAAAGAATTTTGTAAACGCGCAACTTTTGTCAGGGTTAATAGTCAGCTGACTAACTACCTGGAAGCTTTTGATACAGGAAAATAAGTAAAACAAAAACAGGAGCGCGAAGCGCTCCTGTTTTTGTTTTAAGTCCACTAGAGTTCACAAGTAAGTCCGCAGCTTTCGGGAGGAGCAGTGCCTCTTTCTGGGCAAGTGCCACTGTATAGGCAGGCGTCATCTTTAATTGCGCCTAAATATTCATCAATAGCTTCGTTAGAAGCTGTGCCGAAGTATAGAAGAATCCGGTCTTCATCTTGAGGTACATAGGTAGTTAATGAACTTGTTTTATCTTCAGCATTAACGTAAAGTTTTAGGCTGTTTGTTTTCTCTGTACAATAGCTACTTTCATTTAAAGAAATACATTCTTCATCCAGGTCAAACCCAAGTGAGTTTAGGAATTCTACTAAAGTAATATTGCGTTCATGAAAATGAATCACGTCGCCATTTTCATCATGAAGGTGTACTCCTGTATGTAATAGTCTCTCAGTGACTGACATGTACTTTTTGTCAGACAGGTCTATTTTTTTATCATTGATTATAAATGAGAAGTCAGCATGTACATGGTAAGCTCCTTCTTCCGAGTCATGGGAGTGAAAATGACCATCGTTTTGTCTTGTACTTAGAATAGTGTTAGATACCAGTATTCCCACTAGTACACCGGCCGTTAAAGCGAGTAAGTTTTTATTCATGGCTGTTTTCTTTTAGAATATTTATAATCTCTCGCATAACTATCATGGTAAAAGAGCCTAGGTCGTCAAAGTCCTTGTCTACCACGTGACTAACTCCTCGGGCTTCTGCTTGTTTATTCCATTCTGGAACTGAAGAGATGGCAATTATTTTAGAGGGGTTAAACTTATCGATGTCTAAGATGTGAAATGATCCACCCATTTTGCAGTCACGGTCTAATAGGATTATGTCGTAGTACTCAGGCCCTTTTTGGTTAATCATTTCTTCTACATCTGTATAAACAGAAAGGAGAGTCACGTCAAAGTTGTATAAATTATCACTTTGTTCTACTTCGTGGAGGGCACTGAGAAGTCTACTTACTACTTGCAAGTTATCTTCCAGGATTAATATTTTTTGAAGTTTTTCCATAAGAGTAAAGTTCAGCGTTGTTCAATCTTATTATACCAAGGATACAAAAATACAAGTAATAGTCTCTATTGAAATTAATAAGTCCCCGCTCTTGTGGAGCGGGGACATTTATTCAATCGGTCGCCTGGGACGCTACGATTGAGTCTCAGTGTACGGAAGGTCAAACAAAATTTTTGAGCCAAGCGACAGCCGTTCGAGTGCTTTCTGTCAGCTCCATGCCAGGCATGTTGTGGTAGTCGCACCACTCAGTCTCGCTATGTTCATCACTTAGCTTTACTTGGCCATGGTGAACAAAGCTATAGGACTGGACAAAGAAAAACTCAGTGACAAGATCTCCTGTCCGGCCATCTAGCAGCCTCCGTGAATGCGCAAACATTCTTGCAAGCTTATGAGCGAAGATTCCTGCTTCCTGATAAAGTTCGCGCCAAGCTGCTTGTTCGAACGACTCACTGTTTTCGGCCTTACCGCCGGGAAGCTCCCATTTGTCGGGATTCCAACTGTCCAACTTTGACCGCCTGACTAATAGGATTTTTCCACCCTGGATAGCTAAACAGCGTGCAGCACGGATTGTAAAACGATGATTGTTCATCGGGCTTTCCTTCGAGAGGGTCTGGTTCGAAAGTACCATATAAATGCCTTCTTGTCTATAGAAGCAAGCAGCACCGTTTCTGGTTAAACTTGATTTATAACTAAATATATGTTATAATATGTAATATGCCATTAGCTATAGCCGCTTTCGGAATCCTGATACTACTTAGTTTTAGTGGGGGACTCGCTCAAAGTGAAAGTTTTAACTCGTCAGAAGAACGGGTTGTTTCTGATGATAGAAACACTACTTTTAGAGAGCGTAATACTGACACGGGTCTTAGGACAACTAACAATACAAATCGAAGTTTTAATTCTGCCAGTTTAGTTGGCCAGACTCAAACAGAATATCTTACACCAGTTGTTGAAACTGTCTCAGCCCAAGACATAGAAGATCGTAATGTGAGTCTACGAGGTAGAGTAAATATGTACTCTCAAAAAGAAGGGAGAGTTTTCGCTGTTTACGGATATAGCGCTCGTGATGTCAGTAATTTCACCAACAACTATCAAGAGTACGAACAAATACCTGAAACTAATAATGACCGAGCTCGAGCGAGGTTGCTTGATTATCGGGCTAGGGAAGGTGTTAATGATTACAATCAGTCCGTTTACGGTCTTATTGTAAATACGACTTATTACTTTAAGGTTTGTGCTGAACATGACGTTTCTTTAAATAAAAAGAAAATTACCTGTGGAGCAGTTAAGTCGTTTAGTACTAATCCATCTACTTACTCTGGTTATTCTGGAAATTATTTTTCATATCCGAACGTCAGTGTTGGCTCAGTTACAAATATCGGCAGTAATGAAGCAAATTTCTCAGGCGAAGTAAGCATGAATGACGGAATTGACGGTATCGTTTTCTTTGTCTATGGAGAAAGTGAAACTCGTATTAGAGCCGTGCAGGATTTTGATGACTATAGCGACGTTAGAGAATTTGATGAAGACCTGCAAAGAGCTAGAGTCGGAGTGGGTGTTAGAGGAAGAGCTGAGTATCAATATGAAGTTGAAGATCTGGATAGGGGAACAAAGTATTTTTATCGAATCTGTGCTGAATACGACGGAGAAAGAGACGGTTTAGTTTGTAGTAGTGTCCGTAATTTTACTACCGACTCAAGAGATAGAAGTTCGCTTCCGTTTGTTAGAACTGACACAAGCAGCAGAGTGGGGTTAAATGGAATTCGCTTGAAAGGTTTAGTAGAAATGAATGATTATCTGGATGGAATTGCTTTCTTTGTTATTGGTACTAGCGAATCTAGAATTGATGATGTAGTAACAAACGATTCTTTCGCAAGGATTAGACAGAATGGAGACGAAATCCAAAAGATTTTAGTCGATGCTGATGCTGATGGAAATAATAATTATTCTGAAGTCATAGGAAACCTAAACCCAGCCGCTAACTATTTTTACCGAATCTGTGTGGAGTATGAAGCAGAAGATGATCGAAACCGAATCGATACTTTCTTACGTTGCGGAACTGTAAAGTCTTTTACATCTCTGTAAAATACTGCGCCATTAGCTTTTCTTGAGAGACTGGACGGTGAGCGTTTGCTTTGCGGTAGTCGCGCAGAAACTTATTTAGTTTTTGAAGTGCTTTGAAGTCTTCGATTACTTGTTTCTTAAACCCAGGAGCATACAACTCCTTATTTGCTATAGACTTTCCAGCTGTAAAACTACCTAGGCGCAAGTATTCGATAGCAGGGTCTGAGGTCTCAAAGCCGCGCGGAGCTGTTTTAAGGCTTTTTGTGCGATCGAGCAACTCCGGAAAAGCTTTCCTAAATGCGGGGTCATTTTCTATAGCCTTTAGCTTTTTGGGATTAGCTTGAATATAGTCGCGCAGATCGTTTAGGTGTAATCTTTCAGGAAAATGTATCCCTCCACCTAAAAAAGACTTACCTGCTTCAATACTGAGATAATAAACAGGTTCTGTTGGATCTTTTACATCAGCAGAAATATAACCGCTAATATTAGTCTTGTATTTCGATTTACCGTGTGAGAACCTGGCGTCTCGATGAATCCGAAAAACTTTGCAAATCTTCTTACCACTTTTTTGAGCTTGAGCAACATCTTTATCAAAGCTGGCAACAATGTCTGCCAGTTCGTCAATAAGTGAGATAAACTCAGTTCGGAGTTCTTTGTAATCATGTTTATTTTCTTCATACCACTCCTTGTGGTTATTTTGCTTAATTCCTTTTAAGAAGGTAAGTATCTTTGGATTAATCATGAAGACAGTATATAAACTCTGGATAATATTTAATTACCCAATTATAACAAAATTAATTTTTATAAAGAAAAAACATCCTTGAAGGATGTTTTTTCACTTTATGCTGCTTCTTCTGTAGATTCTTCCGGCTTTTCTTCAGGAGTCGTTTCTTCTGGCGTTGGTGAAGGTGTATCTGTAGCTGGTGTATCTACTACTACGTTTTCGTCTTCTGTCATATTATTTTGTATTAGCTACTAACTTCGTCTTAGTCAGTATACGCTAAAACGAAGCAAATAGATATATTTTGTCTTTTGGAGTTATTTGATTGGAATTATTATTTCGTTTCTTAAAACAAAAGGAATGGAGAGTGGGGGATTATAACGAGCGACTTGTATGTTGTCTGTTATTTCAAGATTGTCTTTTTCTAGTAAGGATTTAAGTATTTGTTTTTTATCGTTGATTCTGCTTGTGGTGGGATACCAAGAAAATCTTAGAACAGCTACTTTATGTTCTGGTACGAGTCTAATATTTACTTGGTCATTATTTGGTTTTGGAAGAGTTTCTATAGTGTATTCTGACGGCAAGACAAAGGAGATTTTTCTTGTTTCTTGATCAGTTTTTGTGTCGAGCACTGGAGTAGTCATGGAAATTTTTTCTGAAACGGCATTATCAAGAACTGGTGTGGTCATTTTGATACTTGATTTAGTCGTGTTATTGCCAAAAATATAATCAGCAATAATTCTAAAACCAGAACTCAGGGCATCTTGACCTTCTCCTGTGACAGTAGTTTCAGCTACAATGTAGGGACTGTATTGTCTAATTTCATAGCCGTCTTTTTTTTCTAAAACGGAGTACTTTGGTTCTTCTATGTTGCGGATAAATAAATAGCTGCCGATTGTCCAAATTACTAATAAACTTAATACTGCTAAGGATAGGTAATAATACATACAGTACATTGTAGCGTATTTGTATCTTTGCTACTAAATTAAAACTTCAGACCAAAATAACGAGGGAAGAGCACAGGAGTATTATTGACCGTCTGTCCGTTCGGTGTGATTGGTAGTTGTTCTGTGTATGCAGGCCAAGGCAGAGGTAATTTACCAGAAAAAGATTTATCACCAAATAATACATCAGCTACACCTTCGCCAGCACTACCTGGTAGCCAAGCTGCTACTAAAGCGTCAAGGGAATCTATTTCATTGGTAATCAAAAGTGGGCGACCAGATACAATAATAACCACAATTTTTTCGCTACTCGCTTGCAGATTTTTGATAGTTTCGAGGTCACTCTTGCTTAAGGCTGGAAATTCTTTATCTCCCCAACCTTCAGCGTAAGGTTTTTCACCGACAATCGCTATTCCAATATCAGCTAAATCAGTAGCGTCAGTAAATTTGCCCGTAATGTCGTATTCAACTTTAGTCCCTTGCTGTTGAGCGCGGTTTTCTATTCCTTTAAGTAGAGAAGTGGCGCCCTCAAGCCAATTTCCATCTATCCCTTGCCACTCAACACTCCAAGCACCAAGCTGCATTCCGATATTATCAGCAGAACTGCCGGCCACTCGAATTTTTCTTGTGTTATTTTTGATTGGTAAGAGCCCTGCTTCGTTTTTCAATAGAACTAGGGAGTTAGACACTGCTTGGCGAGCTAGGTCTCTATGATTATTTTTCACCTCGGATGTAATTTCATCTGATCGTGCTTTATCATCAAATAAGCCCAGCGCAAACTTCGCGTAAAGTATTCTACTAACAGCGTCATCTATTCGCTCGTCAGAAATTAAGCCTAGTCGGTTAGCCCATTTAACATCCCTAGCAAAGCTTTTATAATCAAAAGGCAGCATTACCATATCTACGCCAGCATTGATTGCTTCAACGGTAGCAAAAAATTTATTTTGAACTCCTTCATGAACTCCATACCAATCGGAAACAACAAAACCCTTAAAGTTTAACTCTGTCTTTAGTAGAGTAGTAAGTAATTCTTTTTGCCTAATGGTTCTGCTGTCACCCCAAGTATTTAGTCCGACCATAATACTTAAGGCACCTTCATTGATTGCCTCAGTGAAAGGAGGTAGGTAAGTAGAACGCAAAAGCTCCGTATCAGCTTGTGTTACTCCTTGGTCAATTTTGAAATTCTTATTAAGCGACGTTTGCCACTCCATGCCGCCAAGACCGACAAAGTGTTTTAGCGTCCCAAGTACATAAATGGATTCATTGTTTTCTCCATAAGGTTCCTGAAGGCCTTTTAGGTAAGCAGTACCAAGTTCAGCAACTAGCTGAGGGTCATCACTAAAAGTCTCGTATACTCGACCCCATCTTATATCTTGAGGGGTATCTAAGTTGGGAGCAAAATTCCAATTTACTCCAGTGGCCGCTAGCTCAATTGCTGTTGCTTCAGCTAGCTCTCTGACCAACTCTGGATTGCCTGCCGCTCCTAATCCGATCGAATGTGGAAAGATTGTATTTCCAGATACGTGAGCATGCCCATGAATAGCGTCAGAACCGTAAAGCAGAGGGATGCCTAAGCGTGACTGAGCTGCTTCTGCCTGGTAGTTATCAATCATTTTTAACCAACCTGATTTTGTATTTTCTTCTGGCTTAGAACCAGATCCACTTAGAAGGGCTCCAAGAGAATAAGTTCTTATATCTTTTATTTCAGCTAAGCTGTTTTTTTCTACCAAAGCCATTTGTCCTATTTTTTCCTCCAAGGTCATATATGACAAAAGGTCAGCAACACGGTCTTCTAGGGTCTCTGCTGAATTTAAGTAAGTTGTCTCTGGACCAGGAGGGGACATCAGTGGTTTTGTATCAAAAAAGCTTGTTGATAGAAGGGTAAAAATTAAAACAGCAAAAGCCGTCGCTAGAATTAAAAATAATTTAATTAACACCGACTTAGAGTGAATTTTCATTCCCTATAGTATATCCCATTTTGTTTTATGACTCATACTGTGCTTACTTTAGATACTAAATTAGAAACCGGTCACCCTACAGAGGGGTGACCGGCAGATCAAGTTCAGGAACAAGGGAAGCGATTCTCCGCTAAATAGCGGTGGAGGCTCTGGACTGCTGAGCTGCCACCACCCACACCGGCGGCGATTCGCTTGGTTGACCCAAGTAGTGTGTCTCCAGCAGCGAATACCCCCGGCATGGATGTCTCTTGAGGTAGTCGAGGCCCATGGATGGAACCGAGAACAACATCAGTTCCAATAAAACCAAACTTTGGATCTCTGATAATTCCCGGCGGTAACCAATCCGTTTTAGGCATGGCTCCGATGAAGATACAAAGATGGTTGGCGGGGATTTCTGAACGCTGACCGTCGTTGTCTTCGATCACCAACAACTCCAGCTTGCCGTTTCCGTGGGCCTCTACAACCGAACGTCCGTGCAGCACTTCAACGTTTGGTGTTGCCCAGATTTTCTCGACCAGGTATTTCGACATCTGGTCCTCAA
The DNA here is from genome assembly GCA_964350985.1 of uncultured Candidatus Saccharibacteria bacterium. GTDB lineage: Bacteria > Patescibacteriota > Minisyncoccia > Phycocordibacterales > UBA918 > OLB19. The sequence goes on along the minus strand of CAYGLK010000003.1, from coordinate 88,386 downwards.
TCTTCGCGGTGCCGCGCACCAGAACCTTGATGGTTGCTTCGGGGTTTTGCGATAGGTGGATGATGGCCTGTCCAGCTGAGTTGGCTCCACCAACTACGCAGACAGTGCACTTTCCCAGCTTTCTTGGATTGAAAGTCGGAGCCCCATATTGAATTCCTCGATGAAGTAACTCAGCTATCCCTTTAGCCTGCAGTCTTCGGTACGACAGACCGTTGGCCAGGATTACAGCTTTTGTTGTGTACATGCCACCTTCTTTGGTGGTAACCATTTTGGTGCCATCACGTTGTAGTCTTATGCTGTAGGCATGCTCGGGACATAAGATCTTTGTGCCGAGGCGCAGTGCTTGTTTTTCGGCTAGTTTCATCAGCTTGGCACCGGTGACACCTTGAGGAAAACCCAGGAAATTCTCGATAGCCGCACTGCCAATGGCTTGACCTCCTAGCTGTCGCTCGTACACTCCGGTTTCTACTTTTCTACCAGAATCCACCAGCAGCACGTTGTTTAGTTCAGAAGAGCCGTTGATGGCGGCGCTCAAACCAGCGGGGCCACCGCCGACGATAATCAGATTGTGAAGCATTTCACACCCCTTTTGTTGGTATTGTCCAGCCAAAAATTACTATATAAACTATTTATTGTAAAGCGGTTTTAAAAAAGTCTAAAGATAGCTTATTAACGTAGTATTTTGTTCATCTCCTTTCCTCTAGCTAGCTCATCAATTAATCTATCCAAATAGCGTATCTCCCGCATCGTTTTTTCTTTGATGTCTTCTATTCGCACTCCGCATATCAATCCGGTTATTTTCTTGCGGGCAGGATTCATTTTTGGTGCTTCCTTAAAAAAAGTCTCAAAATCAGTTGATGTCTTTAGTATTGCCGTAAGCTCTTTTTGGGAATACCCAGTTAACCAACAAATTATTTCATCCACCTCTGCTTTTGTACGGCTTTTTTTCTCTGCTTTTGTAACATAGTGAGGGTAGACACTGGCGAAGCTTGTAGTATAAATGCGATGTTTTTTCATAGGTTTTAAAACTATTTTAAATTCTTAAACCATTTCTTTGCACTATCTCGGCGATGGGGACAACCAGGCCAACAACAAGGTCGACGTTTTCCTTTGGTTAGATCTTCCTTTAGTCTCAGTAAGTGCTCTTTCCTGGTCTCAGCTTTTTTTAGAATTGTTACCCAACAGATCCACTCATTACGTGCTAGTGGCGTCAGTCCATTCCAAAGTTCGAGAGTCTTTTTACTCTTCAACAATAACTCACGTAAGTCCTTGGGGACTCGGTGAACTACTCCTGAGCCAATATTTTGCTTGTCCATAAATATACTTAAAGTATAACAAAATGAAGTTTTTTCTGTTTAGTAATAATTTAATATTAATCAATAAAAATTTCTTGTGCGTCGGGAAATGAGTTATATCCTTTTGCTCTCATGCTGGCGCAATATGCTCCGGCATCATAAATACGAACCTCGTCACCTATGCGCGCCTCATTTAGGAGCCGAGGCTTTATTTCTTCGGGATTACCAACTTCAGTACTTAGAATATCTCCTGATTCACAGTTATGGCCTACTACGACGTATTCTTTTTTAAAGTCACTGCCATTGATTATTTCAATGTTATGCTGCGCTCCGTACATAGTGGTACGAAGAAAATCATTCATTCCGGTGTTGATTCTTATGAAAGTGAAACCATTTTTACCAGTATCTACAATGTCATCAACTGACGCCACTAGAGTTCCAATGTGAGCTACGAAGAAAGTACCAGGTTCAATCTCAAGCCCCAGCTTTCTTCCTGTCTTTTTATAAAATTCGTTTAGTTTTGTATTAAATATATTAATTACAGCAGCAATATCAGTTTCTTTCTCGTCCCCGTAGCGATGAATCTTAAAGCCTCCTCCAATATCTAGAGCTGTGACAGCTGGAAACCGCAAAACTATTTCCAAAGCACGATCCATGACTTCACCCCAAACCTTTGGGTCAGCTCCTGAGCCAACATGAAGGTGAAGTCTGTCAATTACAATTTTATTTTTATTAGCTAGCTCATTTATTTGTGGAATGTATTCGTGCCAAATACCGAAACTGGCCGCAGCGCCTCCGGTGCTAGTCCGTTTATTGTGTCCGTGACCCATGTCTGGATTTATCCGTACTCCAACTGTATTAGGACGGTCGTGAGTTTCTGAAAATATTTGTAGTTGGTGAAGTGACGTAGCTACGAACCTAACTTTATTTTTTAGAGTCGTTTCAAGATCGTGAGGAGACTGTTGAGAAGAGAGGGAGATCTTTTCTCCCGCCACTCCCAGCTTCAAAAGCTCAACAACTTCATAGCTTGAACTAGCATCAAAATAAATACCACCCTCATTCATCAGCTTAATAATTTCTGGATGCGGATTGGCTTTGACTGCGTAGCGCACAGTCAGGCCAAAAGGAGACTGAAGTTGTGATAGCTCTTTTATACGAGCGATTAATTTTGACCGACTGTATTCATATCTAGGTGTTTGCATAACAGTATTGTACAGAAAATAGTTGCAGTTTAAAGTTTAGGCAAATGAAAAGGCCGTCCAGGAAGACGGCCTCGTTCGTCCCGCAGCGTGAAGATCACGCTGTCTTGACGTCTTCCCACAGAACTTTAGCTTCTGCCGCAGCCGCTTTGTCGGGGATGATCTTGTTGAGGTATTCAGGTACGTTTGCCTCCAACGTCTTGGAGAACAAAGAATCCTTTTTGGCAGGGAACGCGTCAATCGCGACTTGAAGACCATGCACAATCTCAGCAAGACTGAGGGATTTTCCTGCGCTTTCTTCTAGGAAGGGGTCGATTGAATTTCCTAAGTAGAAGTGCCCGGGTACTGCTCGAATCGCAGACTTGAGGGTCTCAGAGTCGGTGAGGGTGATCTTGGTCATGGTTTAAAGAATCTTTTATAGGGGCTTTTGCCCGGGAAATGCTCGGTCCTTAATAACATCTATAACACATGTTGTCAATACTTTTAAGATTTATTTATCAGACCTTAATAAATAAAAGAGTCACTGTCTTTTGTTTCTACATAGTTAGTTTCAATCCATTATCTAATAGCAGTGGCTGTATATAACAGTATTGTAATAAATAAAGAAAAACTATCTAACTTTGTTTATCGATGTACAAAATGTTATTGTTGAACCAAATAATACTTAGCTCCTAGTTAGTAAAAGGCTATTTTGACACCTGTAGATAAATACTCTGTTTCAAGCTTTAGTTTATTCTCAATTTAATAATGAAAAAAATAAATTCAAAAAAAGCTGATATAGCTAGTTATAGTGGTCGTATACCTAACACCCCACTTAAGTTTTTGTGGTATCTGGGAACCAAGTATAAATTTTTAGCTGTTGTGTCATTCTCGCTGGTTATCGTCGCTGAAACCTTAAATGTATTAATATTTTATGTATCGTCAAGACTAGTAGATAGTTTTACTTTGGCTGAGACAATCATTGAGCAAAAAGAAGTACTTATATTTTGGGGCGGTATTTTTCTGTTGGTCTCAGCAGGGAATTCGATTTTTTATAGAATAAGTGGATTTACAGCCCTTAGCTGGGTCATAAAATTTCACAAAGATGGATATAAAGAACTATACGATTATTTAACTCAACATAGCCATACTTATTTTAGTAATCGTTTTGCCGGTGCGCTATCCAATAAAATATCAAACGCAGTCGATAGCAGTGCTGGACTCATGCTTCAGATTCTTTGGACTTTCTTTTCAGAATTAATTGGTTTGATAGTTACCCTAGGTCTGTTTTTTGCAATAGATGTTCGTATCGGTTTTGTTCTACTGGCAGCTTTCTCTTTAGTGCTTTTGTTTAATATTTATGCAGCTAAAAAACGTCGACCTCTGGTTGTCTCTTACTCAGCAGCATCTTCTAAGGCTCGTGGTGAAGGGGTAGACACTATCACTAATATCACTGCTGTTCGGCAGTATGTACAAAGAAGTCATGAACTTGCTCGGTTGGGAGATGTATTTAATGACAGAGCCAAGAAAGATACAAGACAAGCATTTTTTGGTGAAAGAATAATGGTGGCAAATACAATAGCGGCTATTACAATGACAGCAATTGTTTTAGCGTTGATGTACTTTTTGTTAGGAGAAAAAGGATTATCAGCCGGCGTTTTGGTATTGGTGCTTGGACTACTTGGGAGAGTAGGGTATATGTTTATTACTACAGGACAAGCTCTAAATCGGTTTATTCGAGAATATGGAAATATTGAAGAAGGGCTAAAAGAGATTTTAGTTGATCGTGAGATTGTTGATATACCAAACGCTTCTATCTTAAAAACAGAAGAAGGAGCAATTGTTTGGGATAAAGTAACATTTGAGTACGGTGAAAATATTGTATTTGATAACTTTGATCTAAAAATTGAACCCGGTCAACGAGTCGGTTTAGTTGGTCCCTCTGGAGCAGGGAAGACAACTTTTGTATCTCTGCTTTTACGTCAACATGAAATTGGTTCTGGAAAAATAATGATTGACGATCAGAACATTACTGAGGTTACTCAAGATTCGTTACGAAAGATGATCTCCGTTGTTCCGCAAGAGCCTCTTTTGTTTCACCGCTCTATAAAAGAAAATATCGCCTACGGTAACACTGGCGCAACTGACGAAGAAATCATTGAGGTAGCTAAGAAAGCTCAGGCTCATGATTTTATTGCCACTCTATCTGAAGGTTACGACACTATGGTTGGAGAGAGAGGCATTAAACTTTCCGGTGGACAAAAACAAAGAGTGGCTATAGCTAGAGCAATGTTAAAGAATTCTCCGATCTTAGTACTAGACGAAGCAACCTCAGCTCTGGATAGTGAAAGTGAGGTGGCGATACAGAAAGCTTTACATGAACTTATGCGAGGAAAGACAGTTATTGCCATTGCTCACCGCCTATCTACTTTGCGAGAAATGGATAGAATCTTAGTGTTGGAATCTGGAAAAATTGAAGAAGATGGGAAACATGAAGTCTTAGCAAAAGCTGGAGGCACCTATCAGCGTCTTTGGGAACATCAAGCTGGGGGGTTCGTAGGAGAGGACGTTTAGTTTTTATTTGAAGTATTATTTCGTAAAAGAAAAAACGCTGGCTCAGAGCCAGCGCTTCAGGTGGGCAATTGCGTAGCGTAGAGCTTTGATGTCGCCCCAGGCTAATCTTGGATTAGAGAAGAATCCTTCGAAGTCGCGCACTAGTACAAAAGCAATTCCATGCTTTTTGCAGCGCTTTCTTTTTATCTCGACCCTAACCTGTGATCGAATTATAAACTCGTCCAGAATACCTCCTGATTGAATGTGGTACTTCCTAAACATCTGGACACCACGTTGGGTAACCTGAACTGGAAATAGACGTTCGTCTCTTGGCATCTTGATCCAGAAATCAATTCCGCTTGAATCTTCACGTCTAGTGGCAGGAATTATAAATCCTGTTCTAAACTTGAGGTCGTAGCGTTTGTTGGTTTTTCGGAACCCGTGATACATCAGTGACTGTATGAACACTCGCTCCCGATTCGGGAGATTACATCGGTCTGTCATGACCGCTCTCCTTTATCGTTGCGTTAGATGCACTTTATACGTTTAATCAAAAAGATTCAAGTGCTTATTAAAATCCTTGAATGCTTTTGGTATACTTGTCTTTTCAATACTAATTCAGTTTTTTATACAAAGCACCTGTTACAGCTAAGGTGAAGATCCCAACTACCAAAACCATTGAGGGGTTTTCTTCAAAGTATTGAATTTGATCTATGATCTTTTCAAATCCATAAAAAGTCGCGACGATACCAAAAGTTGAGAGAAAAACAAAAACTATCGGAAATCTTGAAAAGGCATTATCTCTTAAGTTCTTTACCTGGCTAGTTAATGAACCTCCCATTTTTTCTAACTTCTTCATCTCTGCTTCTACTTTCAGTCTTTGTTCATGAATGGTACTCATATAAATAGTATATCAACTTGATAGTTAGTTTTTACTTTGGACAGAATGAATTACTCTTTGCGGGAAGGGAATTTCAATACCAACCTTATCTAGAGCCAATTTACATTTTTCTGTTAGAAGGTAACGGAAAGAAGGGTCTGTACCTGGGTCATCAACCCACATCCGCACTAATAGATTTATACTTGAATCACCAAGCTCTTCAACCACAACAGCTGGGGCCGGCTCAGTCTTAACACCCTCTATAGTTTTTATTGTATCTAAAATAACCGTGCGAGCTTCTTCAATCGAAGAACCATATGATATAGAAATTTTTGCAGTGATTCTGACTGCACCTTCTTCAGAGAAATTTGTAATTGGGGCAGTGGTCACTTGATTGTTAGGGATAATAATAAAAATATTATCAAGGGTGCGAATTTTCGTTGTCCGGAGAGTAATTTTCTTTACCTGTCCATACTTACCAGTAATCTCAACCCAGTCGCCGATAACATAAAGTTTATCAATAAAAATACTGACACCAGCAAAAATATTTGAAAGAGTTTCTTTGGCAGCAAGTCCGAGAGCAATACCAGCAATACCGACACCTGTTAGAGCAGCAGTAACATCAAAACCTAGTTGACTGAGGGCCATGATGAGGGCAAAGATTCCAATTATCCATTTTAAAAATGAACCAACTATAATCTCCCGTAATGATGTAGTTAGATTTGTCTGTTTAAGTGCCCGGTCAATGATTCTACTTAGAACCATATAGGTAACAATAAAAAGAAAAATTGTAATGATGGCGGTAAACAGGTTTGGCAAAACCCCTAAGAACCAGGTTTTTATATCAGCGGGCGAGATACTGAAAAAATTAAAGAATGATTGCATATCTTCTAAGCATACGATAATAACCCTGATTTAACCAATAGCAATTCTTCCTCTCTCATCAAAAGAACCCTTATACCAGATTTGATTTATCGATATCTTGTTTTAGATGTTTAGCAATTACCAAAGAAGAACGGTAGTACATTAAGAGGTCAAGTTTACCTACTTTACCTAGAATGGCTCTGAAGTCATTACGGAGCTCTTGTTCTATCTTTGGCATGGACTCTCTAGATTTGTTTGTGAGAACAAACAGTACTGCTCGCTTATCTTTATTTTCTTGCTCAGACAACTCAATCCAGCCGGAAGCACCCAATTTCTTAGTTGTTTTTGAAATCATTGCCTTACTTACACAAAGGTTGTCAGCCAAAGCAGTGGTTCTGATTCCATTTTTCTCTTCATATAACAGCCCCAAAAGTGCCCAGTCAAAAGCAGTTATTCCATAGGGGAGAAGTAGCTTATTGGTGTGTCCCTTTAAGGCACGGTAAGCCGTTGCTTGAGTTAATCCAAATGAGTAAGTCTTCATATTTGCATATTAAAGCATGCTTTGATATTGTTAACAAAGTTAACTACCTTAGAAAACTAAGAAAAGTTACCAGAGTAATAGAAGTACTTGGAAAAACAAAATAGAAATTTAGTTTTTTGAGTTATTAAATTAATAAACATATAAATATGAACAAAATAGCATTAGCAGCCATTGCTGCGTTAATTATATTTGCTGGGGTTTACGCTTTTCAATCTTCGCCAGAGGATACAGGTATGGCTGCAATGGAAAAGGAGATGACAATGACTGATGATAAGGCTGATAGTATGGAAGAAGAAGAGGTTGAAGGAGTCATGGTGGGAGGTGCACTTATGGTGCAGAATTTAGACATTGTAGAAAATGCTAAGAACGCAAGCAATGTAACTACTGTTGTGGCAGCTGTTGCTGCTGCTGGTTTGGTAGATACTTTAAAAAGTGAAGGTCCATTTACAGTATTTGCACCCACAAACGCTGCTTTCGATGCTTTGCCTGCAGGAACTGTTGAGACATTACTTATGCCTGAGAACAAAGATGATTTAGTTAATATTTTAACTTACCACGTGGTAGCTGGAAGCTTTACCTCTGCTGATCTTAAAGATGGCATGAAGTTAGAAACAGTACAGGGTCAAGAAATTGTTATTGGGAACAAGAACGGTCAAATTTCTATTAATGGAACAGCAATGGTTGAGACAGCAGATGTGATCTCAAGCAATGGAGTTACATTTGTGATCGACTCAGTACTTATCCCACCAACAGAATAATTTTTAATTGAGGGAAGTAGATAAAACAAAAAGGCCGAAAGGCCTTTTTGTTTTAGTTAGGAATTTGGAAGTATTAACAGTAATCAAAAAGCATTTGATTTATATCAAAGAGTTGGATTCAGGATAATCGAAGAGAATGAAGAACAAAAAATTATGATTTATGAACCGGCAGGTAAAGAGTTGCTTTAAAAAGTAATATAAAGGTGAACTAAAATAGCAAAGTCGCCCTTCCCTGCAGGGTTGGGCGACGGTGATGCGCGGATTCTGACAACCAGATCTTCAGTCGATTCCGAAGATGACCCGATGTCTGGGATAAATTTGATTGAGCTTTTCCATCACCGCATCGGTGAATTTGGTTCCCCGGGCAGGATCTACCAGGCGGAAGTTTGAGAGCGGCACGAAACCCACAAGCAGTTCTCCAGGCTGCTGTTCATCGACAAAAAAGCCAAAGGCCGTGTGGTGTACTTTGTCAGAGCACGGGACGTCTTCAATCAACTGGATCATGGTCTTCTCCTTCAAACGAAAGCTACGCTGCTCACGTAGCAGAGGTACTACTCAAGTCGAATAGTGCCACAAATTGAGCATTTTTTCAATACTAATTTTAGTTTTATATTTATCTATACCTATTCATGTATCAGCCTGAGGAAGATGTTAATAATTCCTATAACTGTATCTGAAATTATATAGAAGGGGTATATTTGACAACGTTACTGTATGGTAGTTATATGACTGTAGCCACATGTTCATTTAGTGGTATGCAAATCATCATTTCACATTCGATTGAGGAGACAGGTGATGTATCCCGAAAGTATTTTAGAAATGAGTGTTGGCGATTGGGAGAGATGGTTTTCTGATCGTTACAATACCAAAGAAATACCGCGTCTTGGAGGGGCGATATCGAGTTATTTTAAGGAAGGAATCTGGAACCAGTGTTTTTCACCTGAGCAAAGGCTGTTGGTGTATCCAGCCATGGTCCAGGCCACATTGAATAAATGGTCCGTTTGGTCTGCGGTCAAACGGGAAGCCTACGAAATGTGCCCGATCAACATGGTCGCTCATATGTCTTTCAGTAAGGATTGGATTCTTCACGAGAATCTGAGACAGTACTACGAACGACTCTGGCTCGAAAGTCCACGGCCACACACAACGCCATTGCTACACATCGCAATCAGCTCTAAGAATAACCTTCCTATATCTCGTGCCGAAATCGGTCTTTTGTACGAAACGGAAGGCTGGTCAGCGGTGGCGGTTCGAATTGCTTTCAACAAAGGCTTTGCAGCTGACGCCGAGGAAATGTTTCGGGAGCTGAACGAAAAAAGCTGCACTGTCTGGAACATCGACGATTTAGTCGATCTGGGATTGCCCAAGGAGGCGGCTATTCAGGTGCTGAGACTTTTTCAGTCAGACAGAGAGTCTGCTGACGAGTTGATCAGTTATCTGGAGAGCCTTTGAATCACTTTTATCACTTGGTGTGATAGGAACCGTTCTGCTAGTCAGAGCGGTTTTCAATTTCTGGAGAGTAACCTTGCAGAGGACGTTCGAACTGTGTTTGAGAATCAGCTATAGGAGACAAGGGTTTTTCTGTGTTAAAGTAAAATGAATATGGAACTATGGTTTATCCTCACACTTTTGGCGGCGGTGTTTGGAGGGCTGCATGTCTTTGCTCAAAAAGTTGGAGCCATGCGAGGATATAACTCTAGCCTGGTTAATAGTTATTCCGCAGGACTTTCTTCAATGATTGTCTTTGTAATAGCTGGCTTATTTGAAGGTTTTGGTGAACTTTCTTTGTATATGATTGCTTGGGCATTATTAGGTGGAGTTGTATATATATTGGGTTCAAATTATAGAATGGATGGTTTGAGACACATTGATGCTACTGTTTTTTTACCACTACACAAGTTCTTTAGTCCATTGTTTGTGTTGTTTCTAGGCATTATTTTCTTTAAAGAAACAATGACAGCATATGAATGGGGAGGGATAATTTTAGGTATGACTGTCCCTATACTTCTGATTAGTCGTGTAGAAAGTCATAGACAAAAGGACATGGCAAAAGGATTAACTCTCCTTATTTTAAGTGCTATTTTTGTTGCTGTTGCTTCTGCAATCGTAAAAGAGGCAACAAATTTATTTTCCTCTGTGCTTTTGTTTGCGGCAATAAACACCTCATTTGGGGCAATGATAGGCGTCTTTTTATATCGTTTTAGAAAAAAGAATACTGAGACAAAAGAAGAAAGACATCACTTTGACAAAGGTTTGGTTATTCTATCTATAATTACTAGCCTTATTCAGGTAGTAAGTTTTAGTTCGTTAGTTTTGGCTTTTAAATATGGGGCCCACTTGCAATTGTTTATACAATTCATTCTCTATACATAATTATCCCAATCGTATTATCAATAATCTTTTTTAAAGAGCACTGGAACGAAAAGAAGTTGGTAGCAATAGTCGTGTCTATTATTGCTATATGGTTAATGAGGTAGTCTATAGATCATACTTAAACATCTTACAAAAAAATATTATAAAAAGTGATTATCTCTATATACACGTGCACGTACTGTCCCTAGGGTGGAACCAGTTTGAGGAATTGTGTTTGGGTTGGCTGGATGAGGCGAGGGTTTGTTTAGGCAAAAGAAAAACCCCGCCACCGTCATGGAAGCGGAGAGATTCTCCGCCTGACGGCGTGGGGTTACGTTGGCGCTGGTCTTTGCCTTGAGATTGGAAGTGAGTACCATTTCGCGAAGAGCCATATTGCCAGAAAAAACCAAATGGCTCCACCAATAATTAGTACCCAGTCTTGTATTGCTAAACCAAACACCAAGAATGCGGTGTTTTTTATCACGTACGTGAAGAGAAGTTCTCCTCGGGCAACTCCTCGATTGTTTGCCCGGTAAAAAGCCAGCAACTGCGAGACCAAAGGGACTATGGTAGCGGCAGCAAACATGGCAAATACGTAGGCGGGGTTTATCGGTAATGAAAAGCTGAATGGAGCTATTATCCCAATCGCCAGTAAGACCTTATCTTTCGACGCAGGCTGTCCATAGCGAAAGGCACCAGCGACAAGCACAATTCCTGGCACAAAGCTGCAGCCTGCAAGTATTAGCGACAGGCTGTTAATCAGTATGCCGTACCACAGAGTACCAGCAAGAATGCTGGCAACCATTATGGTAAAGGTAATAGACATTGCTTCTGTGCTCTGCTCTCTCCAGATGGCAGTACCTTGCTTGGTGTATGCCGCAAACTGCCAGAGGTTGAGAGTGATGATGACAACAGAGCTGGCAGTGAGCCAATTCCATCCGAATCCTTGTAGCTCGATGAAGTTTGGCATTTCGCCTCCTTGTTAGGGACGTTTTGGAATGAATCCAAAACCGTTGTGTTCGTGAAAGACGATGAAGATACCTGACTTGCCTTCGCCGAGATGTTCGTCAGGGATCAGTCCAGTTTCTGCAATCGTTTCACCAAGCAGTTCAACGATTCTGGACTCAGAACGCCCTTTCGGACGACCAGCTTGGATGTAGATCTCAAGTGGGGGCACGTTCACATCGGTTGGATGTGCGTTGTGCTGAGTGACCATAATCTCTTCAGGACTGATGCTAATGTCATCGGGATGTAGACTCACAGCATCAGAGCTGAGGATTCGAGCCACTTCATGTTGAAGAATGGGCTTGAGCTTGTCTACAACATCCTGGGAAATCTGCTCCGGGTTAAATACAACAGTGACGTAGGGCATGGTTATTCCTTTATGACAATGATCGGTTGGGAACGAAGAGCCAGAATGGCTCAGAAACTGACAGAACAATACAATAAAAAATGCTTCGTGTCCATACGATACTTTATCGTTTCGCCGGCGTTCAATTCCCAACGCAAATGACACTTGCTGTAGTCGCCCAAAACGCAAAAATCCCCAGAAGGAGATTCTTACTACGAGGGCGGCTACCGGGATTGGTCACAGGTTACTAAGCTTTTTATTTCGCTGCGCTCATAAAAATCTAAGTACCTTCGACCCCAGCTCGCTCGCCTACGGCATCGCTGCGCTTTTCAATTCCCGGACGGAAGTGCTTCAATAGCACTTCCTTAGCCGCCCACGAAAAAAGTCCCCGAAGGGACTTCTTTCCGTGGGCGCCGTCGTAGAGGACGTTCGAACTGTGTTTGACGAGTTGGGGGATGAAACTATATTTATTCCAGTGTTTCATGCACCAAAAATAGTGTTCTGACCCTTTCTTTTTATATAGTATTCTTGCAACCCAACGAGCAAGATTCCTAAAATAAGAAGTACGATTCTGAAGTAAACAGCTATAGTTAGACCCTCAGCCCCCAGATCTCCAATGTAGCTATAAGCGGACTTGGCTATTGTCCCCAGTATTATGGGAAGGATAAACCTTTTAAGTCCAATTGGTCCAGCGGCCAATATGTAAGTTAGTTCATCATCTGGAGTAAGTGGTAATACATACACTATCAACAACGTCATCGGTCCGATTTTTTGTATAATTTCATCAAAGCGTTCGTAGTATCTCGGAGGGACGACTTTTTGGAGTAGGGGCCGACCGTATTTCTTTACCAATAAAACAATTAGTAACAATCCTGTTGATGTCGCCAAAAAATTTATAATAAATCCAGTAAAGCCACCAAATAGATATCCAGCTGCAATTAGAACAAAAGTATTTAATAGGGGAGTGAAAGTTACATAAAATACCTCAACTAGGAAAAATATAAATACACCCCAAACTCCACTTTGATTAATGAACTCCTGTAGTGTCTCTTGGTCAACGAATTTATTAAAAAAGACAGCAGCTATTACCATCAGCAGTACGTAAACAGATATAATTATAGCGCTCTTTAATTTTGGACGGTTGTAGATTACTTTCATTATTTGCTCCATATATATAGTATATCAGAGCAACAAGTTCGAACGTCTCAGTAGGGTACTCAGAAGACCCTTACAAAATCTACCTCTAAAAATTGGGCGAGGTCGTAGAGGATATTCGAACTGTGTTTGAGAGGTTGGGTGATGAAACGGTATATATTCCAGCCTTATTATAATTTAAAATGACCTCCCAGTAGCGCAGGAGGTCATTGTGTCGGTCTCTGTTACTTCGGGGTAAACAAAACTTCAGACTTGTATTCACCTACCCCTTTCGTTAGTTGGATTATGGCACAGTTGTCGGGTGCTTTTTGGCTGGTTTCTTCACGAGAACGTTGGAGCAACAATCTCTCAAAATAACTAAACCACCGTCCGTGACCACAGATAAATATGCTTTCTACAGGAGTCAGTGAGTTTAGAAAGGAAAGTATCCTCACTTCAACATCCTTACCAGCCTCCCCTTGAGGAGGTCTGTAGTGATACCAACCTTCTCTTTCCAGGACTGCATGTTCAGCAGGGTAGTGTTCAGCAATCTCCGCCTTTGAAAGACTATGAAATATACCTTTCCACCACTCATCTAGTCTCGGATCCTCGAAGGGGATTTTAGTTTCTCCAAACAGACCCTTAAGTGTGATTTGGGTACGAAGAAATGAGGAGACATAGTATTCCGCAAAACCACCTGGAAAACTAGACCGAAGGAACTCCCTAGTTTGAGGCACTTGGTTAAAGCCCACTGGAGATAGCCCGAATTCGTGATTGGCAATGTCTCTAGTGGAATTATCATCCAATCCTCTTGCGTTACCGACTGATTCCGCATGACGACAAAAGACGATGCTTTGGGGAAGTGAGTTGAAGTTTATGTTAATGTGCATCTTCTGGTCCTTGTTGAATGATCGTGTCTATTAGGTATAACCATAGTAGTTCCTAAGTAGTTACTACAAAGTTCCTCATTTCCATTAGGGGTACAAAATATCAGAACTGAAATGTTGTTGTATATCTTCGTAAAATGAAGATATTTTCTGCTGGGCGACGTCGTAGAGTGAGATAGTTTGGGAAACTGTCGCAAGACCTTGCCTAGCATTTTCCGCAGAAAATGGTGACAAGGTGTACAGTCTCTGTTAAGAGAAGTTCGAACTGTGTTTGAAAAACTTGGGGACGAAACCGTTTTTATTCCTACTTTCCCAAAGTATCAACCTGTTACCCAGCAGTGTAGATAATCAGTACAGCACCAATGAGCATCAGCAGTGAGGCAACTATTTTTATGAGAAGTTTCCTCTCTTTGAAATAGGCCCCCCCAATTAGAACGGTAAACAGAACAGCCAGTTGTGACAACGCTGCAACGCCACTTACGTTACCTGCCCCGTACGCTGCCCAATTGAAGATGAAGTACAAGCCGTTAAGTAGACCAATGCCTAAAAAAATATGCCAATGATTAAACAAGGTAGTGAATTTGTACTCACGCTTATAGAAATAAACGGGTGTGAATAGGATAGTCGCGAGTGTAAAATAAATTGCAGGAAATAATTGTGCAGTAGAGTATTCCACGGCTATTTTTCCCATCGGTATGATATATCCCCAAAGTGCAGATGCTGCAAACATATATAAGGCACCACGAAAAACAAAACTATCTAACTTCATGTTGACCTTATTCAATATGTAACCGCCAACAGAAAGCAGAGCTAGACCAGCAAAGAGAAGGTTCCCAAAACTCTCATCAAGCAAAAAGAACGACCCTATTGCTACAAAAAACGGCATGAAGGAGATAAAAGGAAAGGCCGACGATAGTTCACTGTCTTTCACGGCCTTAAACCAAAGTATGGTAACTGCAAGCTCAAATGGCAGCATCAGTACCATCTGTAGCCAAAATCCTGGTTCAATTGTGAAATCCCCAGACAGTGCAACCGCCGCCCACAGCACAGGCAGTGTGACAATGAGGCTGCCAAGTCCTACTGAATACGGGTCGAGAGGACCGCTGACCTTTTTCATCAGTACATTCTTGGATGAGTTGAAGAACGCAGCAATAACTGCAAGAAGTGCCCACATCATAGAGAAAGATAAATAGCTAAGGCAAACAATGCGAGTATAAATGTGCCGTACTCCACTACAGATATTTTGGTTACATGTCCATATATATCGTCAACCCAGTTTCTATTACCTAGACGCTTTGCTGTGTCGTTCTTGCTTTGCGGGTCCCATAATGTAACAAGTTGAGAAAGTGTCACATCAGCATCAACATTGTTGCGAGAGAACAACTTGTAGCTACGATGATTGAATGGCCAGAGCCATTCAATGCCCCACCCAGTACCCCAGCTGTCATTTATGAAATGCACCACAACACAAAGTGTGAACAGTGTCCCTATAAAGGGTTTGATGAGTATAAACACAATGCCAACAGCAATCCATGCGAGCGGGTAATGTAGTCCGTCCCGATGGTCACCGTGCTCACCGGCGTCTATTTTTTTGTAACGCAAAAATTCTGTAATTCCATCCAGATCAGGGAGAATAGAAAAAATAATACCTAGAAGAAAATACAAGATGCTCGGTTCAACATCGAAAAGTATAAGGAGCAGAATGGTTAATAGTATTCCGTGTCCAAAGTCAGCAAGCCAAGGTCCGATAAGAAGCAGTTTTTTCATGAAAATTAAGTATAGCAAAACTACCCACCTCTGAATACACTATTTTAGTGTAGGCATGAGTTCGAAATTCCGGTTAGGGGTCAATTTGGCTCGAACTCAAAAGGCGTTGAATTGAAACGTATAATACGTCCCATTCTCATTTGGGCACGTACTGTCTGTCCATGGGGTGGAACCAATTGGAAGAGCTGTGTCTCGCTTGGTTAAGCGACGCAAGGGTTTGTTTCGGGTGATAGGGGAGAAAGTGGTTCCGCTGGACTGGTAAAACTCTATTTAAACGTGAATTCATACGATTTTAGACTAATATTCACGCTTAAATTGCTTTAATGCATGAATTATGCTATAATCTAACTATGACAAGCAATGAAAATAAGGATAAATTAATTAAACTTAAACAGGAGTTTGATGTTTTTAAAAAAGGTAAAGAATCACTTTTGGCCCTTTTGTCTGAGGCTGAACTTCCTGAATCTGTCTATAATTCAAACGCGATTGAGAATTCTACGCTAACTATTTCTGAGACAGAACAAATTCTTATGGAAATGGAGGTTTCTAGAGATGTCTCTGTCCGTGAAGTGTTCGAAGCAAAAAACCTTGCTAGGGTAACTGAATACATCACTAAAAAAATTAAGTCACTTGAAGTTGATCGAGATCTCATTTTATTTTTGCACGAGATGCTTCTTGGAGCAATTGATGATGAAATTGCGGGGCGTTTTAGAAAAAATGGGGAATATGTACGGGTTGGTACACACGTAGCCCCTGCTCCAGAACAGGTTGAACAGATGATTGAACAAACTTTGCTTGAGTATTCTGGAGCACTAAATACTTTTCTTGTCGATAAGATTGCTAAATTTCATCTTGATTTTGAAACGTTACACCCATTCTGTGATGGTAACGGAAGAATTGGACGTGTCTTGATAAATCTTCAACTTATGCAGAGTGGTTTCCCTCCGGTAATAATTAGAGACAAAGAGAAGTCTACTTATTATAATTCATTTAAAACGTATAGAGCTTCAGAAAAACCAAATGATATGGAGAGGGTCGTGCTCTTGGCTTTGTATGAATCCATGCATAAACGACTCGCGTATCTAAAAGGGCTAGAAATTATACGAGTTACTGAGTATGCAAAGAATGTAGATGAAACTTCACAAAATGCACTCAATAAAGCTATTCGACAAAGCATCCCAGCATTTCGCGAAAAAGGGGTTTGGAAGATAGGAGTCTAGTAGAGGCATGCTTGATGTAATATTTGAGTTTGGTAAACGTCTACTCATGTAATGAGAAGTTATCAAATCACTAAAGCTTTTTCGCGAGCTTGGCAATATCGGTGCGCTACTCGCAGAGCAGCCAGGGCGAGAAGGCTGTTAAAACAAAAAACGCATCGCCGGTCGCGCCATGCTTTTAAGTTGTCGGGCACAGTAATTAAGCCAACAAGCAATTGGGATGTTTTGTAGTCGTATTAATCTTATTGGGGCTACGTCGTAGAGTGAGGAATGGGCTGGGACCCATTCTGCAAGAGGTTGCCAGCTATTTTGCTAGAAATAGCGACAACCTGAACAGTTTCAGTAGGAAATGTTCGAATTGTGTTTGAGGAAATGGATGATGTGACGTTGTATATTCCAGCTCTAATTTCGCAACTTTAAAGGGTTGAAGTCGGTGTCCCTATCGTAATAATCTTCACCTTCAACACGCTTGACGTATTTAATCACTGCGTACGTAACTGGAGTAAGAACTATTTCTACCAAAACTTTCAATATCCATCCTGCAAGAATTGACATTACCAGTACGTTTGTAGGGAGGATTCCTCCAAGTGCAACAACGTAGAAGACTGCAGTGTTTCCAAACTGGCCAAACACAGTTGATGTAATAGTCCGAAGCCAGAGGTGTTTCCCGTTCGTCTTGATTTTCATTTTCGCCAGCACGTAGTTATTGATGATGTCACCAACAAAGACTGCAAGCCACCCACCAACTAGAATGCGAGGGACTATACCGAACACCGTTTCGTAAGCTGATTGAGCTTCAAAGAATGAAGCTGCTGGAATTGCAACTGCTATTTGATATACAATCCCAGCAATAACTGAACTCATTAAGGTTAGCCACAAGACTCGACGTGCTTGAGCATATCCATAAACTTCTGTAATTACGTCAGAGATTACATATACAAGAGGGAAGTAAAGTATGGTAACCGAAACCGCATAACCCATCACATCTATAATCTTTCCTGCAGTAGCATCAGAAATTAGTTGAAAAGTGATATTTAATACTAAAAAGAGAGTGAGTAATTTGTAATGTTTTTGCATATTAGAAAAGTATAGCAAAGTACCCCACCCCTGAAAACACTATGTTGTGCTAGGTGAGTTCGGAATTCCCATTAGGGGTCACATCAGCTCGAAATGAAATCATTAGGAATAGCAACGTACAATACGTTCAATTCTCATTAGGGCGACGTCGTAGAGGATGTTCGAACTGTGTTTGAGCAATTACAGGATGAAATTGTCTACATTCCAACTTTTATAAAGAATTGAAAAATGTAACGTTTCGGGCAAATCTATCCATAGTATGATTGAGTGAAGTAAATATGGAGCAAGAACAGGAAATAAAAGACCTTGTACTACGGGCCGTCGCCAATGAGGCAGATGCTTTTCGTGCTTTGTATGAACACTTAGTTGATAAGGTGTACAACTATGTAAAGTACAGAACTTCACGAGAAGATGACGCTCTTGACCTCACTCAAGAGGTGTTTGTCGATTTGTACAAAGCGCTACCAAGTTTCACCTATGAGTCGGCCCCACAGTTTTATTCGTTTGTTTTTGTGATCACCAAACGAAAATTAGCTAAGTGGTACGCTCGTTTGGAAACAAGTCTTGATGAGCAAACAGTGTTGCTCGATGAAAACACCATTTCCGCTGTCTCTGAAAATAGTGAGACGCAGGATGAGATTAGGCGAGCTCTGGCACAATTGGAATCCGAGACTCGCGAAATTGTTATCTTACATCACTGGTCACGGTACTCCTTCAAAGAAATTGCTTCACTTATTCAAATGACCGAATCAGCTGTCCGTGTGCGACACCATCGTGCGCTCAAAACATTATCAGCTTTAATTGAACTTCCTTCATAAGTAGTAATATGTCTATGAAAAAAAATAACTTAGAGACTCACCTCGACCAAAAAGCCGCTTCACTCACTACGGCACAAAAAAACGAGTTATGGGAGCGAATTAAAACTGAAACTGTGACAGCAAGTCCGATTCCGTCACCATATCAATTAAACTTTAATTTTAAAAAACCTATGGCACCAATCATTGCGGCTATCGTACTTATGCTGGGAGTTGGCGGAACCGCTGTCGCGTCAGAGTCAGCTCGCCCAGGAGACTTACTTTTTCCAATTGACCAAGCGATTGAAGACGTTCGTCTTGCACTCGCGACAAGCGACGAAGCGGAAGCACGCTTAAAAATTACTTTTGCAGAAGAACGATTAGCAGAACTCCGTTCGCTACTTGAGGAAGACAATTCTAGTAATTCAAGTGACGACTACAATGCAAATGAAGTAATTATTACCCAATTTGAAGCCGAAGCAGACGTCTTTTCTGACACCACGATTATAAAGGTAGAAATCAACGACCGAAAGACCACCTTTGAAACCACCGCTGACACTCGAGAGGAGGTAATAGCTGAAATCGTTGCTCGCTTCAGTGTTGATCGCGCAACTGTCGACCGAGTCCTTGATTTTGAGATTGAAGATCGAGCGAGCCGGGTAAAGGATTTGTCTACTAGCGTGTCTAGTGATGACGACCGCGTGCGTACATCTGTCACATTGTTTGAAGAATTGACTGGCTCACTGAGCGATGATGATCAATCTAGATTTGTGGAAGAATTACTGCGCTCGTTTAATAGTAGCTCGGCACGAGTAGAGGTACAGCACGACAATGATGGCGATTCCCGGATTGAAATTAGAGATGGCGAAACTCGAATTCGCATTGAAGAGAAGGACGGTGAAGTAGAGGTGCGAGTACGCGAAGACGATGACTCAAGAAGTAGTGAAGACGATGATTCAAGCGATGACAGTCGTTCTTCAAGCGGCAGTTTCCTTGAAGCCGAAGCAGACGTCTTTTCTGACACCACGATTATAAAGGTAGAAATCAACGACCGAAAGACCACCTTTGAAACCACCGCTGACACTCGAGAGGAGGTAATAGCTGAAATCGTTGCTCGCTTCAGTGTTGATCGCGCAACTGTCGACCGAGTCCTTGATTTTGAGATTGAAGATCGAGCGAGTCGAACCAAAGATTCTGATGACGATAGTGATAATTTATCTTCTAATTCTAATAATGGTTCTGACGACGACTCGGATTCTAGTAGTGACGATAGCGGAGATTCTCCTGATGATTCTGACGGTCGAGTGAAGATTGAAGTGCGAGTAGAGGATGGTATCGCTGAAGTCAGAATGGAATATGCAGGAAAGCGTGAAGAGTTTGAGACGGCTTATACGAACAAGTCAGCCCTGGTTGTTTTGCTCGCAAGTCGATCGAAACTGTCTGAATCAACTATATCTTCAGCGTTGGATTTAGAGATAAAAGATTAACCACACACCAAAAAACAACAAACTCCCCAGCAGGGGAGTTTGTTGTTTTTTGGGCGGCTACCGGGATTGGTCACAGGTTACTAAGCTTTTTATTTCGCTGCGCTCATAAAAATCTAAGTACCTTCGACCCCAGCTCGCTCGCCTACGGCATCGCTGCGCTTTTCAATTCCCGGACGGAAGCAAAACAGTTTGCTTCCTTAGCCGCCCACTACGCAAAAATCCCCAGAAGGGGATCTTTACTCGTGGGCGACGTCGTAGAGGATGTTCGAACTGTGTTTGAGCAAATAAACGATACAACCATTTTTATTCCTAACTTCCTTTCCGAAGATTGTTTAGTCTAGTTTTTCAATCAATTCTTTCATTTCAGCGATTTCACGTTCTTGTGCGGCTATAATCTCTTCTGCTAGCTCCTGCACCCGTGGGTCATTGAGCTGCGCTCGCTCACTAGTGAGGATAGCGATGGAGTGGTGTGGAATCATTGCTTTCATCCAAGCGACATCATCCACTAACACTTGGGTGCGAACGAGAAAGAGAGATAAGGCAAAGAGAGTGATGCTCCCACTAACGATATAGGTATTTATTTTCCTGTCGCTATACATATGGCGCATAAACCAGAGCATGACCACAGCCATGATAGCGGTCATCAGTAGGTTCATATACAAACGCATCTCACTAAAGAAAATGTGGTCCCAAGTATAGGTATTGAGATACATAGCGGCGTACATAAGAACAGATGAAGTAGCTATCATTATGAAAAAAGTTTTATAGGATTGTTTCATAGAAAATATTTAAGTTGATATAAATTGAGTATACTACAGATTGCACCTAAGACCCCATGGGGGTATACTAAGATTGTGAAAACAGAACTAAAATCAAAAATTGAACGGCAACTAAAAGTAATTGAGGGGCAGGTACGAGGCCTACAAAAAATGGTCGCAGAAGACAAATACTGCATTGATGTCATTACCCAAACATCAGCCATTAGAAACTCACTTAGTTCGGTTGAAGAAAAAATGCTAGAAAACCACCTCGGTACTTGTGTGGTGACTCAGATGCAAGGGAAGAACAAAAACAAGGCTATTGCTGAAGTGTTGTCGGTTTATAAGTTGGCTAAACGAAAATAGTATGCAAAAACAAGCAACCTTATATCGGATGGTGATGCCAGGTCATACGTGTCCGTATGGCTTAAAGTCACTACATCTCTTAAAAAAGCATGGGTATTCTGTTCAAGATAATCACCTGACCACGAGAGAAGAGACCGATGCGTTTAAGGCTGAATACAACGTAGAGACAACCCCGCAAGCGTTCATTGGAGATGAGAGGATTGGTGGGCATACAGAACTGCGTAAGCACTTTGGGCAAAAGGTTTTGGAATCAGGAGATACAACATACAAGCCAGTAGTAGCTATTTTTGCGGTTGGATTTTTATTGGCGATAGCAGTTGGAGTGCTCACTAACTGGTCAATGGGATACGTTATGGTTCTGCCGCACTTTATCTCTATCACGATGGTGCTTCTAGCACTAATGAAACTACGTGACGTGGAAGGATTTTCAACCATGTTTTTGAACTACGACGTACTAGCTAAGCGATGGGTGCCGTACGGATATATCTATCCATACGCTGAACTTACAGCAGGGCTGTTGATGTTTGCTGGTGTACTGCCTGTCGTTTCAGTCCCACTTGCACTGTTCATCGGTTGTATTGGAGCATGGTCAGTGTTCAAAGCGGTTTATATTGAAAAACGAGAACTCAAGTGTGCGTGTGTGGGTGGAGATACCAACGTGCCACTAGGGTTTGTATCATTAACCGAGAATCTTATGATGATTGCCATGGCTGTATGGATGTCTGTGACACTAGTTGTTTAGTATGAAAATCAGCTCAGTAGCACTTTTAATAATTGTCACCAGCTCAATGTTTTTGAGTTTGTTTCATATGTCAATGGGAATGGATATGTCTGGGGGCACGACAGACTGTCCATTCATGTCACACGAGGAGGTCATCTGTCCAATGAACCTCACCGATCACCTGGAAGCGTGGAAATCAGTATTTTTATCGACCCTACCAACATTGATTCCACTTCTAGCTTTTGCGGGTATAGCTGTATTTGTTACTTCAGTTGCTCCAAACCTGCTACGTAAAATAGAATATGCTTCACCGCCCTTGCAAAGATGGCTAGAAGTGAGAACCTATACTTTTTCATATCGGCCGCTACAAGAACTGTTCTCAAACGGCATTCTTCATCCCAAAGTGCACTAAAAAGCAATGATGCTTTATTACTTATAACTAAACAAACATGAAACAAAATACAATTTTAATTGCAGTCATAGTATTGCTTATTGGAGGAATTGGCGGTTATCTAATTGCAGACAAATATGATTACGGCATGAGAGGAATGGATCACTCTATGATGCAATCTGATGATAATGATTACGAACGCATGCCAATGGGGAATATGGGAGGTATGGATCACTCAGCAATGATGGTCTCAAGCGAACGAGAGTTTGTGGCAGGTATGATTCCGCATCATCAAGAAGCTGTCGACACTGCCAATGAAGTACTAGCCCGTGGTGGCTCAACCGAAGAAATCCGTACCTTGGCATCAAACATTATCGCAGCTCAAGAAACAGAGATTGCGATGCTTAAAGAATGGCATCTAGCCTGGTACGGGGAAGCGTATGCTGAAGATGGCTTGTACATGCCAATGATGAGTGATTTGTCACAACTCTCTGGAGCGGACTTAGATAGACGATTCCTAGAAGACATGATTCCTCACCATATGGGAGCAATTATGATGGCTCAAAGTGTAAGGCCACATATTGAACATCAAGAAGTCTCAGATATGGCGGACGCTATCATGGAAACGCAGACAGCAGAGATAGAACTTATGCAAGATTTACTCACTGGATTATAGAAACAATATCCTAAAACTAAAAAACACCCTAATGGGTGTTTTTTAGTTTTAGGAGAGGAATGATGTGACGTTGTATATCCCGACCTTCTATACTAATGTGGTTGCTACAATATATATCATGAAAACAAATGAAATAACTTTTGCCCGAAACTTAGTGAAAGGTAAAATTGCGGAGACAGTATTTGCTCAGATGCTTCGTTCAACAGGGCAATTTACAGTTCTAGAGTTTGGTTATGAAAAAATAATCCCTGAACTGGTAGGTAGAGGGAAAGGAGAAAATGACGATATGGTAGAAGCCTTACGGACAGCTCCAGATTTTGCTGTAATAAACAACAAGACAAAAGAGGTTCATTTGATAGAGGTTAAATATCGACACAATTTTTCAAATAGTGCGGTGCTGAGTATCGCTAAAAGAATGAGTGATAGCTGGATCCGTCATATTTGTTTGTTGCAACTGTGGACGGTTTTTACTTCGGTGAAGTAAGAGAAATAATTAAACGTAAAGGCAAGATTGATCAACTTAATCACCCACAAATACCAAAAGCAACACAGGATTCCTTCCTCAAAATACTCAATGATTTTGAATCATAACAAAGTATTATTCGAGTAAGGATGTTAACTTGCATATAAGCCTATTTTTGATGTACTGTGGTGCTACAATAAAGTTATATGAAGTCAGCAAAAACAATCGCTAAGGCATTTTTGTGTCTTTCTAACCCTGATGTAGGTGATGTTGTGACTAACTTAAAGCTACAGAAATTACTCTACTACGCTCAAGGTTTTAACTTGGCAATCTATGGAAAACCTTTGTTCAAAGAGGAGGTTTTAGCTTGGGAACACGGTCCTGTGGTTCGCGAGGTTTATAATGAATATAGAGACAATGCTTCTACTCCAATTAAAGTAATGACTTGTCCGTCTACACTTACGAAACAAGAGAGGGAGTTGATTGAAAATATATGGAATGTTTATGGTCAGTTTTCAGCTTGGAAATTGCGAGACATGACACATAACGAGACTCCTTGGCAGAATACTGGTAGGAACAATGTAATAAATCATTCTGTGATGAAGTCTTACTTCAAGACACTTGTAACTGAATAGGGTATGGGTAAGGGTAAAAAGCGTATTAAAAGTCCTGAAGTTAATATGCATGCAGGAAGGGTAGGACTATCCAATTTTCAGTATGCTAACTCAGGTGATACAGGGACTCCTATATTTTGTTTTAAACATGTTCATAGAAACTACAATCTTGGTAAATGTTGCGATGAGTCAAACCCGCGTTATGTAAAAGGTTTATTGAAAAAGTTGGAAGTTATATCTCAAAATACTTGGGAACAAATACAGTTAGCACACAGAAAAGGTTCTGGTACAGAAAAGATTACTCGTGACTCTATTGGTGTCGGGGTGCCAGCTACTATCAGTCCAGACGTTAGAGATTTTCTTTCCTTTTACTTTTCAGGCGATAAGGGACGACTGATTGGTTACAGAGGGGAAGATACAGTTTTTCATGTGGTTTATATAGATACAAAACTTAGTGTATATTCTCATTAAATAAACTTTAATATGGCTTTCTTTAAAAAGTACACAAAATCTGGATTTAAGTGGGTGCTTAGGAACTGGCTCCTTTTGCTGGTAGCGTATTTTGCATACACAGCCATGGAAAACTCCTACAGTGCCTCTAGTTATGCTGCTCGTTCAATGCGTTACGCAGAGGATGCTGCTGATTATGCATCAGAAGCAGCTGATAGTGCTCAAGAGGCAGTTGATGAAATCAATGGTCTTAAATGGCGTTTCTAGTTTAGAATACAGAACTTAAATAATGTAGTGTCAAGCTGAAAAAAGTGTATATTAGCACTATGGAACTAGGGCTACAACAAATCATTTTTCAGGTCATTCTCGCATTGGTGTTGCTAAAGCTGTCGGGTGAAATTGGGCGTTTAAGTATTCATAATGGATACGCCAGCATGCTGACTGCATATTCATCTGGCAATCTCTCGTTCAATCTATTTTTTAGGGTGCTGTACATGCCAATAGCTATCAGTTTGGTGTCTATTGCTTTGTTTTATTTTGATAAGGATTACCTTACACAAGAAATATGGATGGTGGCGATTTGGTATTTTTTAATCCAGGTCTTACTTTCATACACCAAACTACGTTATACAAATCTAAGTTGGTTTTTAGGGAGTGCAGTTGGTTCGATTAGCTTGTCCTACCTATTTTATGTACATGGTATAGAGCAGGGTATTACCGCTCTATTGCCACAATCAGGTGAATTAACAACTGAACTGTGGATCATCATTATCATTTTCTTTTACGACTTGTTAAAAAACAGAGATGTCTCAATGTCGTACGATGATGAAAATAGGCGCTACGAAGATAAATATCTATCACTGAAAGACAAATACGCACCCATCCTTAAAACTGACTTCAGGATTAACAAACAACTAAACGATCTTTTGTTTGCCATCATGATTTTCGAGGACTTTAATCGACCAAAGCCGTTTAGGATTGTTGAGCGAATGTTATTTGGTTTAGGTCTTGTTAAAACTACGGGCATTATGCAAGTTTCTAGTAAGAAAGCACTTGATGATTTTGAGAGTGTAATCGCTGCTCAAGACATCATTTTATGTCTGTACAGGAAACATGAAAAAGAGTCTGAACACGCACTGGTTGGTTCAATACTGGTAGGCTACAATCCAGACGCTTATTATCGAGAGGAAGTTCGGAATATCTATTATCGGGTAGCGCAGGCTTCGGTTAAGTTGGAAGAAGGTCAGTACGACAGTCCTTGTGATTTAAGTAAACACGTCAGCAAGGATCAATATAATATTGAAGATTTTAGTACAGATGAGATTTTGGGTCAGATCAATGTTCTCACAGAGCAGCTGGGAGACATAGGTGACGATATGCCCGAAATACTATCTTTATCTTCTGATGAAATAAAAACATTGAGTCCTAAAGAACTTGAAGAACAAATCAATAAACTGCGAAGTGTTGTTAATCGAATGGAAGGAGATATGGTCAACGCACCGCAGTATGACCATATTGGTAAATCTATAATATTCCCTAATTCAGAAACAGGTGTATTGAAATCTAAACCAAATGTAAAGATTGATGCCGCCTTTGAAGTAAATGATCGTACTGTTGTTAGAGACTTGGCGACTGAACTACAGTCATTAGGCTATAACACTCAACTAAACGAAAACGATATTGCAGTTGACGATGCTTTTTCTGAAGATGATAGCGAGAACGACATGGATCTCAGTATCAGCATTCAGGTTGGGACTGTTGGTTTATCAGCAAGTATTCTGATCTCGCTTGCATTTCATGGCGTTATTAAAGGCGTTTTTACAGAAGCTGGTAAAGATTTGTACAAAACTCTTAAAGAAAAGTTCTTTAAGAAGAAAACTGCAGAAATGGAGGGGTGTTTCGTTGAGTTGTTTGTTAAAACTAAAGAACGAACAAACACCAAGAATGTACGCATCTACATCTACTTAGCAAATGAGGAAGACTGTGAAAAGCTGCCTGAAGCCATGGAGTTTGCAGAGAGGCACATCAAAGAATATGAGGAGCGTGATTTAAAAGAAGTTATGTTGATACTCAAGGGTGAGGAGTGGATAGCTATTGAGGGGGAGAGGCGAGATGACTAAAACTCTTAAAGAAAAGTAAATCATTCAATTTCAACGAAGCTACTAAAAAAAGTATAATCTCTTTCTTGATCTTTTTGTGAATATAAACATGATGTTTCGTGTATTTCTCTTGGGACGTACTTGTTTTTGTACACAACCATATTTTCTTTTGATACAGAGACCCTCATCTTTTTAAAATTACCGTTTTTTGGTGGCCAAAAGTATCTTACATTCAGCCAACTACCCATAGTATTGTTTTGTGCATAGGGGCATTTAAAGTTTCCAGTAGCGTTTAAAAATAAGTTCCTTATCTCTTCATTGAATATAATATTAAGTTCCTCGTATTTTTTATTCTTTTGATCCCAGATTTTGATTTTAAACGCAAACCCTCTTTTCCAATGGTTAGAGTAGAAGTCACTCAATATTTCCATTCTTTTCCTTGCGTGCTCTTGTGGTTTGATAAAAAATGTATAGGGTTTCTTTGATAGTATATTTATTTTCTTCTTTTCACTGAGTATAGAAAGCACTGTTGTTTTTAATGCCCAATGGTCAGCAACTGCACCTGTAAGTTCAAAGAAGTGATGGGCGTAATCGGCATCTGCTGTGACAATGGTCACATTTTGTCTGTAAATTAAACAGTAAAGCAATGCAAGAGCTACATTTTTCATGTCGTTCATGTAATTTTGATCACCATTCTTTAGGTTCTTTCTTTTCTTTTTATAGTACTTAGCGTCGTTCAAAGCTGTAATATCAGATAGTCCTTCTCTCTTAAGTTCCTCTGCTTTTTCTTTTTCAAATCGTATTAAGTCATCAATTACGACGTTTTTCATGCGAACCTCCTCAGGAGTTAGAGGTTTTTTCTTTAAGAGGGCGTCACTTATTTGAGAAATAAAAAAATGTGGATCAAGAACTGAAGCAGGACTATTCATGTAAGAAATGAAGTTGTAGTACAAGGGACACATTTCAGGGGTCACGTCCCTCAAATCCTCAAAACTAATACTATTCGTATGTGTTCTCAATATCTTTCTGTAATTGGTTTTTTTGAGTAAAGTCGTAACTTCTTTTTCTATGTTTTCTGCCAGGAAGTATTTTTTATTTATAGTGAAAAGTCTAGTCAGTCGTTTATCAGACTTTGAGTTTGATACGACCATATTTGTATCAAAAAAATAACAGCTTTTGTATTTAAAAAACCTATATATCTCACCCTTAAAATTATTTAGAAGCTGTTTAATCATGGTAGTTATATTTGTTTTATATGCTAGCATAGAGTGTACAACTGAATATAAATGACCTAACCCGCTGGCTAAGCAAGCGGTATGGTCGCAAATCGAAAGCAACAGAGAACCCGTTATCAGGGCGTTGCTTTCGTTGCACAGGGAAACTTGTGTAGGGGACTCGTCCCTCCTGGTAGCGGGCTTTGTGTACCTGAAGTCTACGCTGGGATTATTAAATAATCTTTAACACATGAATGACTTCCTAATACACACAGCCTACGCTACTTTTTTGCAAAACCTTCCGTCATACTTGCTGTCACTTTTAATTAGCTACTATCTACTAAAGCAAGTATTTAAAAATCGAAATGTAAAGCCTGTAGCCCAAAAGTTTTTTGTATTTCTGGGCTCTCTAGTGATTTGGGGAGTTTTCTTAAGTATATGAAAATAGAAAACCTGCCAGACTGGGTGAAGTATGTAGGCATGGTCGTTCTTATTTTCGTTATACCAAGTTTACTAAATATTCTTGCTCAGGAATATAACGGTTATTTATACCAAACTGGAGATTGGTCTTTTGTCGGTCTGCCAACAGTAGTTTTTCTTTGGTGGGGAGTTTTAATACTTTGGCTTAGAGATTATTCATATCGTAAGCGGGTCAGTCAGGTGTTGGATACCATTCTTACCTTAGAGGATAAGGAACTGTTCGATCTAGTACGTAAATCAAAAGAATCGCCTTCAAGTTCATGGAGCGAAGAGAGTAAGGCTGCTTCAAGTAGGAGGGAGCTATTCGAGACTGCCTATAAAAGAGGAAAGGAATAATATGAAACTTAAAGACACCCCACTTTCTTGTAAAGTATTTAATAAACAGCAAAAAATAGCATTAAACTATGTAGATGCCCGTGCCGTGCTACTTGAGCAGAAGCCAGAGAATAGAAGCGTGGTGGATGCTTACATTGCCAGCGTTGTGTTGAAAAACGCCACAGTACATCTACATTCGCTTGAAACGCTCCAGAATGAGTCAAGAGACAGATTAAAGTATAAATATGTAGATGACTGGCAAAACACACTCTGGGAGCGATTAACGTGGCATGACGTGGTTGTATGGATGATGCTTTTAGATCTTACAGATAAGTTCGGCTACCACCCTCAGGAGAATGAAATAGGAATGATGAAGGCTATACATGAGACATGTAGAGTGAGAGATGATAAGAGGTATAAGTTCATTTACGGGATGTTGTGTTTGCCGCTTCCAAAATCAAGATAATATGCGCGCGAGATGAGTGTTTTATGTAAAAATGCTAGAATGTTTTAGTGAAAAAGCCATTAAAATCAATCTTTAATCCTAAACCTCGTGCACTAACGCGGGATATTCAATGTGCGATTAGGGAGCGCATTTTATCAGGTAAGCCCTTGATGTCACGGCACTCAAAGTATCTTTTACTTGATGGGTATAAGATTTCCAGACACACCTATTCCAGTTGGAAGAGAAGGGGTTATGTGCCGACAGATGCCCCTTCTGCACAGTCTTTAGACGAAGTAGTTGCAAAGGCTCAGCAGCGTGCAGATTTGCGCTATTTGAAAGATGAAATCGTACTTGGTAATCAAAAAGTAATACAACAGGTATTTAGAATGAGTAACTCAACCACTATAAGTTCCAAGATAACAGCATCTTCATTTACGCAGGAGAGGGAGTGGATTTTTGAGCCTGATGTTAGGGTGATAAAGCTGAAATATGATGCTGCAAGGAAAATACTAGGATTTGCTTGGGCATAGAGGTCTAGATTTTGCTAGAATATGGATTATGAATCAGGCGCTAGAGCATGATGTTAAAAAGTGGCTATTAGCTTTGTCTGAGAACCAAATAGTAAACCTCAGAGAATATTTACAGAGGATACTTGATTACAGGGCTTGGAGTGATGATTTTGGTCATATTGCAAACGCTATACCTGCAGAGAGACTTTATGACATTAATTTCAGTTTAGATCGAGTGCACGAGGCGTACGATTTAAGTCGAAAGTTGTATAGAGATATTTTTGACGAGCCAGACATGCCCGACTATACCAAGATAGAGTCACAAACTCCTTTTTATCTTGAAGGAGAGCCGCAGATAATTGGTGGCGTCTTCAGGAATGTTTACTCACTGCCTTGTAAAGAGCTGGTTCAGCTTATTGATGATAAACAATCAGATAAATATAAACTAGGTCTTTGGAAAGATGGGACAGTTGCTCCAGTCGGTTTTAAGGATGATCCATTCTACGTTCCCAGCAGAGGAGTGCCATTAGAGGTTATGAAAGTTTTGATTGATAATTTTGGTAAATCAAGGCTTTCCGCTAAAGAGATCATAACTAAATCTAAATTGCGGCATGATACAGAAGGTACAAAAGTACCTGTTATGACTGCAGACGCCATCTCGACTGCAATAAGAGATATTAATGAATCCTTTACCAATAAGTCTTTGAATGAAGAGCCACTTATTTTAGGAGGTTCAGGATTCGCATTTAATAGAAGTTATTGGCAGCTTACTTTAATTCTAGACTAATCACAGACTCATCCCAGATTTATCCCATTCAGAAGGAGTGGGATTTTTCGTATTCTCTTTGGGCACATCAAGTGTTTTATCTAGAGCATAAAAAGCAGTACGTCGATTGCTCTAGATCGATTTACTGCTTTTTGTGATTAACGAGTAAACAAGAGCCAGTTTTTAAGGGGAGCACTGGAGTAAAAACAATCCACTTACATTAAATAAAATTGAGCCCTATTTCAGGTCTTCTTGCGAACACAGGGAAAAACAGTTGCCCACTCTGTCCCTGTCGTCTGAAGAGGGTCGGAGATAGGTCAAGGTATGTGAAAGATCTCTTAGGTAATTTCTTTCATAAATACACTATTTGTTTACTCTCATAAATCCTCACCCATATCCCTACTAGAGCCATCACTCAAAAGGTAAAAGTGGGGCTGTACCAAATTATAAAAATGCTTACAAACAAAGACATTGAGAAGTTTCAACAAATCTACAAAGTAGAGTTTGGAACTGAAATATCAAAGGAAGCAGCTGCTGAGCAGGGACTCAAGCTGGTGACTCTAATGTCCCATGTTTATAAGCCTATGACATTAGAAGAGTATAAAAATATAGAACAAAAAAGAAGTGATACAAAAAACGATCTTGTTACTAGGCTCGCTGAAGATAAAAAAAGTGGTGTAAAATATAATAACTATGAATGAAAAGAAAACTAAGCTATTTCTTTATGCAAGAAGATCTTCAGATGAAAGTTCTGACCGTCAATTGCAGTCAATCGACGATCAAGTAAATGCGCTTAAGCCTTTAGCTGAGCGTCTGGGGATCAAGATTGTTGAAGTTATAGAAGAATCAAAATCTTCAAAGATGCCATATATTCGACCAAAGTTTGAAGCAATGCTTGATCGTATTGAGGAAGGAGAAGCTGATGGTATTTTATGCTGGCATATCAATCGATTGTCTCGTAATCCAATAGACTCTGGAAAACTCGGTTGGATGTTACAGAAGGGTATTATCAAAGTAATACAAACAATGGATCGTGAGTATCTTCCAGAAGATAATGTACTTTTATTTAGCGTCGAAGGAGCTATGGCCAATCAATACATTCGTGATTTGGCGATTGTAAGTCGTCGGGGTATGCAGAGTAAAGCTGATAAAGGTTGGCTTCCTTCTAGGGCGCCAATGGGCTACTACAATGATTTACTGATTCATGAAATCTATGCTGATGAAGAACGTTGGGACATGGTAAGAAAAATGTGGAGTATGTTGCTTACTGGTAATTATACAGTTACACAAATCCATAAGATTGCTAATGAAGAATGGGGCTTCAGAACACCAAAGACAAAACGATCAGGAGGTACGCCGATAGGTTTGAGTTCTCTGTATCGTATTTTTACAAATCAATTTTATACAGGGGTCTTTACTTGGTCAGGTAATGTATATGCTGGGAATCACAAAGCTATGATTTCAGTTGATGAGTTTGATAAGGCTCAAATCATCTTAGGAAGAGAGGGTAAGCCTCGTAATCAGATTCACGAGTCTTCTTTTACTGGGTTAGTGACTTGCGGAGAGTGTAGTGCTATGTGTACGGCGTCTGTAAAGCAAAAAATAGTAAAGAAAACAGGCGAACTTAAGACATACTCTTATTATCACTGCACTCACAAAAAGAAGGATAAACAAACGAATAAACGTATTTGTAAACAAAAACCAGTCACTCTAGATAAGTTTGAAGAACAGGTCGATATAGAACTTGAACGATACACGATTTTGCCTAAGTTTCAGGAATGGGCAATAGATATTTTGAATAAGCGAAACGACAAAGAGATACAAGAGCGGACAAAAATATACGAACAACAACACAGAGCATATGCTGATGTCCAAAAACAGCTTGATACACTGACACAAATGCGCTATCGAGATTTAATTGACGATGGTCAGTTTATTAAAGATAGAGATATTCTTAAACTCAAGTTAGCTAAACTTAAATTACAACTTAACTCTACAGAAAATAGAGCAAAGGTCTGGCTCGATCTTTCTGAGAAGACTTTTAATTTCGCATGTTACGCTCGGCACGCCTTTGAAAAAGGAGGAACACAAGAGAAGAGGGAGATATTTGCATCACTTGGTCAGAACTACATTTTAAAAGATAAAAAAGTGAGTATTGAAGCCAATGATTGGTTCGTACCTATCGAAAAAGCCTACCCAGCACTAAAGGCCGAATATGACCGGCTCGAACTGGACAAAAACCTTGATACTGCAACGCGTAATGCTCAATATGCTGAGCTGATTCTATCTTGGGGCGGCTACCGGGAATTGAACCCGAATTGAGAGTTCCACAAACTCCAGTAATAACCTTTATACCATAGCCGCCATATGTTGTATTAGACGTCTAACACAATGACGATAGTTATACCTATTTTTGATCAAAAAGTCGAGTTTTAGTTTGAGAATACAAAACAATAGTGCTACACTTTTTGTATTATATGGATACAGAACCTTTGATGGCATCGTTATTTTTTACCTTTATGTTAGGTGCTGGGATTGGTTTTTACTTAGTCCGTTTTTTCTTCTAAGAGACCTGGTCTCTAGACATCGCCTTTTTGGCGACATATATTATGTATGACTATGTTTAAGCGCTTATTTCTCAGTACAATCTTTTTATACGCCGTAGTTTTTTTGCCAACGGCTGTTTTAGCTCAAGAAGTTCATCAAGAATTTCAGGAGACCGTTAAAGCTAAGGTGATCGAGGTGCTTAAAGAAGAGCAGCGCGATATCTTGGGAACTGGAGCACAGACAACTATTCAAGAACTACGTATCCAGCTGCTAGAGGGAGAAAAGGCTGGTGAGGTGGTACGACTTGATAATGATCTGACGGTCCTGAGGGTAGGGGACCAGATTTTCGTGAATCGCTTAGTGGCGATTGATGGAACAGAGTATTTCTTATTTAAGGATGTTGAAAGAAGATTTCCACTATTTCTTTTAGTCGGTATTTTTGTTGTCTTGGTTGTTTGGCTTTCTGGAATGCAGGGTGTGCGGGCCGTCTTGAGCTTGGCTTTAAGTATAGCTTCAATTATTTTCTTGCTAATACCAGCTTTGCTGGCTGGGTATTCTCCAGCATTGTCTAGTTTGGTGATTTCAGGATTGATCTTGAGTGTCACTTTATTTTTGACTCATGGATTCAAGCCTAGAGTATTTATAACTTTCTTGGGTACTTTTGGTGCAGTGTTTGCTACGTGTCTTATTGCTTGGATTTGGGTGGAGTGGATGCGATTTTCAGGCTTTGGGGACGATGCTTCGGTTTATCTAAACTTTGCTACCGGTGGCACGCTTGATCTCACTGGCCTTTTGCTTGGAGGAATCATTATCGGTCTCTTAGGTGTACTTGATGATGTTTCTATTACCCAAGCCTCAGTGGTCCAGGAGTTAAAAGCGGCCAATCCAAATTTTAATTTTAAAGAACTGTATTCAAGAGCGATCAAAGTAGGGAAGGATCACGTTGGTTCTTTAGTGAATACTTTGGCCTTGGCTTATGTAGGGGCGTCGCTGCCAATGATTTTATTATTTTCTTATTCGGAATCCCCCTGGATCATTTTATTAAATCAAGAAGTAATCGCGGCCGAAGTACTACGTATTGTGGTCGGGAGTATTGGACTTATCTTAGCGGTACCGCTAACCACTGCCTTGGCTGCGTGGTACTTCAAAGATAAAGTGGCCACAGATGATGACTTGTGTGGACATAGTCACGAACATAAACACTAGATTAGGTTTATTTTTAGTTTATAATTAAATTCAGATTTGCTAGAGGTTAATTAAACAGATAATTAAGTTTGTACATATGAAAAATTTTGTCGAAGAGTTCAAAGCGTTTGCTATGAGAGGGAATGTGGTTGATTTGGCTGTGGCGGTTGTTATCGGTGCTGCTTTTGGAAAGATTGTTTCGTCATTGGTAGCTAATATCGTAACTCCTTTGATCGGAGTGTTAGCAGGTGGAGTTGATTTTACTACTTTGGCATTTACGATTGGCGAAGCGGAGATAACTTATGGTGTTTTTATCCAAAGTATCTTTGATTTTATCGTAGTTGCTTTGGCTTTGTTTGTAGCAATTAAGTTCTTGTCTCGTTTACAAAAAAAAGAAGAGAAGAAGGAGGAAGAAAAACCAAAAGAAACACCAGAAGACATCCAATTACTTCGAGAAATTCGCGATAGTCTTAAGCGACAGTAGAAAGTGACACAGAATACAAAAAGGCGGGCCGTACGGCCCGCCTTTTTGTATTCTAAAACAGATTTGATCTCTGCATAGTACCCAACTTTCAAAAAGAAAGTTCTAACTAGAGCGCAGGCATAGTTATCCACAATGGTATAAACAGGGAATTCGTAAAAAGTCTTATTTTGGAGCCTATTAATAAATTACGTCTTTTGAAAAAAATGTTATTATCTTAAGTACGCACGAGTCTCTCCACCGTGTGTCGGAGGTGAGTATGACACAACTTATGTTGTCCATGTCGTGGCATGGGGTTGTCTGTAGCTAACACATCTTTCTTAAACTTAATTGAGCAATATTTAAATTGCAGCACTGACAATTAAGTTTGTGAGAGATTAGCCTAAAGACGAAATCAGCAGTGACCGAGTTTTATTAATTTCTAAGCAATACAATGAGGTATGGAAATCACTAACATTCGCAAGCGAGACGGATCAGTTCAGTCTTTTAACTTAGACAAAATTCAAAATGCGATTCTAAAAGCATTACAAGAGACAAAAGAAGGCGGTGCAGAAGATGCAGAAAAAGTTGCAGCTCTAGTGCATAAAAAAACAGTTTCAATGTGTGTCCAGGCAGCGACTGCTACTGATACTGATCCTAAGTCTAAAAAGTGCGTCGACGGGTATCCGGCTGTAGAAGAAATCCAAGACTTGGCTGAACAAGCTCTGATGGAGTTGGATTATTTTGAGACCGCGAAAGCATACATCATCTACCGTAACGCTCGAAAGAAATTACGTGAACGTGATATTTTTCAAAAAAGAACCAACCTAAAACCGTACGAATATCCAGAGTTGCATGACTATGCTGACTCAATTCGTCACTCATACTGGATTCATACAGAGTTTAACTACACTAGTGACATCAACGACTTCCACGTTAACGTTTCTCCAATAGAGCGCAGTGCTCTCAAGAACGCAATGTTAGCTATTGCTCAGATTGAAGTAGCGGTAAAAACTTTCTGGGGAGATATCTATAAGAAGATGCCAAAGCCAGAGATTGGAGCGGTCGGATTTACTTTTGCTGAAAGTGAAGTACGTCACGCTGACGCCTACTCTCACTTACTAGAGATCTTAGGACTAAACTCTGAATTTGAAAAAATTACTGAAGTACCAATCATTCAAAAAAGAATTAAGTATCTAGAGAAGACTATTACTTTAGCTCGTACTGATGAAAATCGTCAGTACATGCACTCAGTGCTACTATTTTCACTGTTTATTGAACACGTTTCATTGTTCTCACAATTTTTGATTATTATGTCTTTCAACAAGCATCGAAACTTGTTTAAGGGTATTAGTAACGCGGTGGAGGCAACTTCAAAGGAAGAGCAGATTCATGGTATGTTTGGAATTGATATTATTAATATCATTAAAAAAGAACATCCAGAATGGTTTGATGACGATTGTAAGGAGATGATTATCAATGCTTGTAAAGATGCTTACGAGGCTGAGAGTCAGGTAGTTGATTGGATCTATGAAGCAGGTGAGTTAGAATTCATGCCAGCAGCGAATGTTAAAGAATTTATCAAGAAGCGATTCAACGATTCTTTGGTAGCTATTGGTCTACCTCGTATCTTTGAAGTAAGTGAAGCATTACTAGAGGAAACTGATTGGTTTGATGCTGAAGTAATCGCGACTAAGCACGTCGATTTCTTCCAAAAGAGATCAATCAATTACAATAAGAGAAGCGCGAGTGTCACAAGTGAGGATTTATTCTAGGCAGATTATTTAATTTTGTAACTACGTAAAAGATATGCAACCATGGTACTGG
This sequence comes from uncultured Candidatus Saccharibacteria bacterium, assembly GCA_964350985.1. Lineage (GTDB taxonomy): Bacteria > Patescibacteriota > Minisyncoccia > Phycocordibacterales > UBA918 > OLB19. The sequence continues at coordinate 51,965 of CAYGLK010000003.1, read as the reverse complement.
CTGAATGAAAATAGTAGAGCTTTCCTTGCGCGGGGCTATTTAGCTGAAGGACAGACAGCTGAGGAACGGGTTCGAGTTATTGCTGAAGCTGCAGAAAAAATTCTTAAAAAACCAGGTTTTGCTGACAAAATTGTCGAGTATACAAGCCGTGGGTGGATTTCTTTTTCCTCACCAGTTTGGAGTAACTTTGGTGCTGGTCGAGGACTACCAATCAGCTGTTTTGGATCTTATATTGCCGATGATATGGCCAGTATTATGTATACGGCTGGTGAGGTGGGGATGATGAGTAAATACGGTGGAGGAACTTCAGCTTATTTTGGAGAATTACGTCCTAGAGGAGCTCTCATCAGTGATACAGGTTCTTCAAATGGTCCGGTAACTTTCATGCAGCTTTTCAATACGATGGTGAATGTGGTCAGTCAAGGTTCGGTGCGCCGGGGAAATTTAGCTGCCTATATGCCAATTGAACATATGGACATATTGGAATTTTTGGATATTGCTACAGAAGGAAACCCAATCCAAGGTTTGACTCATGCTGTCACTGTTACTAATAAATGGTTGGAGTCAATGGTGGAGGGTGACGATGAAAAACGAGCAATTTGGGCTCGAGTGATCCAGCGGCGTGGTGAAATGGGCTTCCCGTACATTCTGTTTACTGATAACGCCAACGATAACACTGTTGATGTATATAAAGACAAGGGACACAAGATCGTTGCTAGTAATCTCTGCAGTGAGATTATGCTCCCGAGTAAAGAAGATTGGTCTTTTGTTTGTTGTTTGTCTTCTATCAATGTCCTCTTCTACGACGACTGGAAAGATACAGACCTGGTAGAGACGATGACTTATTTCCTGGACGCGGTAATGAGTGAGTTTTGTACTAAGCTAGAACTTTTGCGAGATTCTGAAGATGAGCAGAAAAAACAAGCTTTCTACTTTATGGAGCGGGCTTATAATTTTGCTAAAGAAAATCGAGCTCTTGGACTTGGTGTGCTTGGGTGGCATTCGCTTTTGCAATCAAAGATGTTGCCGTTTGAAAGTGATGAAGCAAATAAACTAAATGTTGAAGTTTTTAAACTTATTGGAGAACGAGCAAAAGCTGCGAGTGCTGAAATGGCTAAAGAATATGGTGAACCAGAAGTACTAAAGGGTTACGGTCGGCGTAATACTACTACTATGGCAATTGCTCCAAATACCTCCTCCGCCTTTATTCTGGGACAAGTTTCTCAGGGTATCGAACCAGTTTGGAGTAACTGTTATGTAAAGGATATTGCAAAACTAAAAGTGACTATTAAAAATCCAAACGTTCTTAAGTTGCTGGCAGAAAAAGGAAAGGACACTAAAGAAGTTTGGGATAGTATCAGAGACGCTGATGGGTCAGTGCAACATCTTGATTTCTTAACTGATAACGAAAAAGCAGTTTTTAGAACTTTTGCTGAAATTGATCAAAATGCTGTGATTGATCAGGCAGCTGCCAGACAAGTATTTATTGATCAAGGACAGTCACTTAATGTGATGGTTTCTCCTGGAGTTTCTCCAAAAGAAATTAATGCTCTGTACATGCGGGCTTGGAAAGGAGGAGTAAAAGCACTTTACTACCAGCATAGTATGAATGCTGCACAACAAATGGTACGAAAGAAGATTGCAGAGAATAATAAAGAAAATAAATAAAAACAAAACAAATGGCGCCGAAGGCGCCATTTGTTTTGTTTTAGCTCTACACACTTAAGGTTGCCAAGTCTATTCTCAAATAGTACGATGAATATTACCCCAAAATTTCTTGGGGAGGGTAGATCTTCGGAGGGTGACTATGAGTAAGAGTAAGAACAAAAATGATCGGGTTGGAGCAAGTGACTGGCAAGGAGGACTCAATTCTGCTGAGTGCAGTTTGGTTTCTCAAAAACAGTCGGAAGCTCATGTCGGGGCTTCTAAGTCTCAGATCAAGCCGAACAACTACGCAACTGACTTTGATCAACCAGCGGACGATCCTCGTCTTCGCATCCGACGCCGGTAACGCCGTAACCCCGCCTGATACATAGGCGGGGTTCGTTTTATTTGACATTCAACTTATGTAATGTAAGTATCGTAGATGGCAATAAGGCCAGGATGGGAGTAAAGTACATGTCTCAAGCTCAGAATGTACGTGTCTGTCTGTACCGTCGGCATAATTCTCGCGTGAGGAGAGAGGGGCAGAAAGAATCGGTTCCAATGCTTTCGCGGGGGCAGGAAATTGAGGTCAGGAATGATCTCAGGACCATAATTGTCGAGGAAATAAAGAGAGGGCCGCTTGATGAACAAGTCCTAATTGACTCGGTTAGACTGCTGGCTCAACACCAGTTTCGCCGCGCCGGCCCTGCTGTTCGGTCTTTTTGTTACAGTGAGATCGAAAACCTCGTTCCAGGGATGCTTAAAAAAAAGTTCCAAGAATTGAGGCGAGAAGAAGAAAGAGAGAAAAAACGATCTTCAGTTCTTTGCTAGAGAACTCTAGCATCAAAGGGAAGGGAAAAGGGCGGCCAATCTGGGTCGCCTTTAATGTTTTTGGAGGTTTCCACAGGCCTGTTGAAAGTGAGCTTTTTTCTCTAGCAAACGGTGTATCATGTAGTTATAGAGGAGACATCTAAGAGCAGAGAGCAGGGACTACGTTTCGCGACAACGCAGTCCCCGCTCTCTGTTTTTCTTTTTTAAGAGAAAAATCTGGTATGATTTTAAAACATGCCTTTTATTTTAATTTTAATTCTAAGCACCACACTCATTTTCGGTGTCAGCCAATGGTATGTAAATACAGCTGGTATCTGTCCAGTGCCGATTTCCTATAAACTCGGAGAGATAGATCCTCGTTTTTCAGTCAGTGACGAAGAAGCTAAAGAAGCCCTTTTAAAAGCTGAAGTACTTTGGGAGGAATCCTTTAACCGTGACCTGTTTACCTATGACGAAAGTACTGCTTTTGCACTAAATCTGATTTATGATGAAAGACAGCAATTGGCTAGTACCGAAGAAGAGTGGCGGGTCTCTTTAGACGTAAAGGAAAAAAGGGGCCTTGATAAAATCGAGTCAGTAAAATCTTTGTCTGAAGCTTATGAAGCAGACCAGGCAGTGTACCAGTCCAAAAGAACTTCTTATGAGGAAAACCTAGAAGACTACAATCAAAAAGTAGCTAGATACAACCAACAAGGCGGAGCTCCTGAAGAAGAATTTAGACAACTACAAAGAGAAAAAGAAAATCTAGCTGACGACTTGGACGACCTTTTGGCTTTAGAGAAAAATCTAAACAGACAAATTGATAATATTAATGAAGTGGGGGCTGAGGGAAATCGTTTGATTGAACTCTATAATCAGGAAGTAGTTCAATATAATGAAATCTATGGAAACCGGGAGATCTATACTCAGGGCGACTTCAAAAAAGACCGGATAAATGTCTATAAATTTAGTGACACCACGGAATTAACTAAAGTAATAGCACATGAATTTGGTCATGCTCTAGGTATTGGGCACGTTGAAGGTAGTGAATCCATCATGTATTATTTAATGGCGGAACAACCAGACACTTTACTTTTGTCTGAGGAAGATATGGAAGCTTTCTTCACGACTTGTGGTAACGGCACAGAGTTTTCTTCAAAAGTGCGCCAAATCATCCGAAACTTATTACAAAAATTATCAATCAATATATGAACAATTTTTTCACAAAAGGATACAACCAATTATTAGGAAGTTTGGTGTTACTTGGGATTTTGACTTCTCTAGCAGCTTATACCTACTTTACAGTTAAGCAGGCTGATTATTTCTACACTGGTCCAACTACTATCTCGGTTGTTGGAGAAGGGGAAGTGGTAGCAGTGCCAGATATCGGACGATTTAGCTTCACCGTCAATGAAAGTGGAGATAATGCAAGCGAAGCACTAGAAGCTTCAGGTACTAAGATCAACGATGTGATTGCGGCTTTGAAAGACGCGGGAGTTGAAGAAAAAGATATCAAGACACAAAACTACAATCTTTACCCAAAGTACCGATATGAAGCTCGTCCTTGTGCTATCGGTTCATACTGTCCTCAAGAACAAGTTGAAGATGGATTTGAAGTCAGTCAAACAATAGAAGTTAAGGTGCGAGATCTAGAAAATGCTGGATCTTTAATCTCACTTGTTGGTGAGAAAGAAGTTACAAATATTAGTAATCTTGCTTTCACTATTGATGACGATGAAGTTCTTAAGGCAGATGCTCGAGCACTAGCGATCACTGATGCAAAAGAAAAGGCAAAAGAGTTGGCTAAGGATCTCGGTGTAACTCTTGGAGACATGGTTTCTTACTACGAAGAAGATGGCTACAGAGCTCCATCTCCAATGATGGCTCGAGAATCAATGATGTCAGATGCTGCGGAGTCGTCATTTTACGCACCTGAACTACCAACTGGTGAAAATACTACTACCAGTCGAGTAAATCTGACTTACCAAGTTAAGTAGGTAGTAAAGCAAAAAGATAAAGAAAACGCCCCAGATAAGGGGCTTTTCTTTTGGTTGTTTGGGGTAGAAAGTCAAAGGGGCGAAGGCAAAGCCTTCGCCCCTTTGACTTTAAAGCAAGTTCGGGTATAATTGTGCTTAATCCGCCTTAGAGGCGTTTTTATTTTGATAAACTATATCTTATGAGTAACTTAACTAATTATTTCAAGGCCACTATCGCAGAAATGAAGCAAGTGACTTGGCCAACGCAAAAGCAAGCTTTCTTGTATACGATTTTGGTGATCCTGATTTCTGTTATTGTTTCACTATTCTTGGGAGCATTTGATTATATTTTTGGAGAAGCAATTAAGGGAATTATCGCTAACCTGTAATAAATCATATATGGCTAAACAACATAGTACAGGTGAAAGACATTGGTACGCTATTCACACCTACTCAGGTTATGAAAATGCTGTAACTCGAAACCTCAAACAACGTATTGATTCACTAGGAATGAACGATAAGATTTTTGACGTGGTAGTCCCAACTGAAAAAAAGATCCGGGTTAAGGGAGGGAAGCGAGTAACTGAAGAAGAGCGAATTTACCCAGGTTACGTTTTGGTAGAAATGATTGTAGATGACGAATCTTGGTATGTAGTACGTAACACTCCACGTGTGACTGGTTTCGTCGGTAGTGGAACTCAGCCAGTACCACTAACTGAAGCTGAATATACTGCTCTAATGAAGCAAATGTCTACTAATACTGTAAAGCATCAGCTTGATTTAACTCCAGGCGATATCATCAGTATTGTTGATGGTCCATTTAAGGAACTAGAAGGACGAGTTAGTGAAGTTGATGAGAAGAACGGTAAAGTTAAGGTATTGGTATCGATGTTTGGTAGAGAAACACCAGTAGAACTGGACTTCCTCCAAGTAAAGAAGGTCTAATTTTGGGTTTTGGCTTTGTTGGACTACAGAAAATTTTATTCAATGTACAAACGTACACCTCATAAAATTTTCTTTGTCCGCCTCGCCAAACCACCAAAATAAGACCTTCTAAAAAATTCCTACCCTCCGCGGACTTCATCTTATTTTGAAAACTTTAAGAAAAGGTCTTGTCTTACGATAAGGCCTTTTCTTAATTTAGATTCAGGATTTCTCTTGCAAAAACACGGTTTCTCTTGTACGATACGCAGGCTTCAAGGGTTGGCTTGGTATGGAACAAGCCCACCTATCAAATTAATCCATATTCAAAAACATGGCTAAAAAATTAGTAAAAAAGATCAAAGTTCACGCTATTGGAGGTAAGGCAACACCAGCTCCACCTTTAGGTCCAGTACTTGGACAAGCGGGAATCAATATCGGTGAATTCGTTAATCAATTTAACGAACAGACTCGAGACAAGATGGGTGAAATTGTACCGGTTGAACTTTCAGTTTACGATGACCGTACTTTTACTTTCATCACTAAGGTTTCACCAATGTCACGACTTATCTTGAAAAAGATTGGTAAAGACAAGGGTTCAAGTAAAAACACATCTAGTAAAGTTGGTAAGCTAACTCAAGCGCAACTTAAAGAAATCGCTGAAGTAAAAATGCCTGACCTTAACGCAGCAAGTATCGAAGCAGCAATGAAGATTGTAGCTGGTACAGCTCGAAGCATGGGCGTAGAAGTAGAATAATCTACTTCTACGAAGCTTTTGAGGTTTTTTACTAGCGATAGCTAAGTAAAAAAGCCAAAAGGTATACAGCTTCTGTTAAGAAGTTGAAGTAGAATAATAAGCACACGCAAAAACAAAGACCGCAGCCATAGGCTGCGGTCTTTGTTTTATTTAGCTTAGCTTGCTAAGATAGCCGCATGCAACTAATACCCGTTAAAACTAGAGTACTGCAACCTCCTCAGGACGATCTGTTTTCTGTACTTGAAGAATCTTTACCAGCACTGAAAGAAAAAGACGTTGTTTTGATTAGCTCTAAAGTAGTCGCTATCCATGAAGGCAAGACATTACCTATATCTGGAGCTGACAAAACAAAACTAATTCAAGAAGCATCACAGATGGTTATTCCGCGTCCATATTGGAATTCTCCTCTGACAGTAGCGCACCACACCTTTCTGGGTGCTGCGGGAATTGATGAAAGTAATGGCAATGGTCACTACATACTTTTACCAGAAGATTTATTTTTGTCGGCTAAAAATATTAGAAAATGGTTGAAAGAAAAATATCAGCTTAAAGAAGTTGGAGTGATAATCGTCGATAGCTGTTCGGCACCGTTTCGTTTCGGCGCTACAGGAATCTCTTTGAGTTGGTGGGGAATTGAACCAATTGAAGATTGTCGCGGCAGGGCTGATTTGTTTGGTCGTGAGATTCGTTATGAACGCTCAAACATAGTCGACGGGTTGGCTGCAGGAGCCAATGTAGTTATGGGAGAAGTAGATGAAGCTACTCCTGTGGTAATTGCGCGCAACATCCCAAGAATTATCTTTAGTGATGCTGATACCCGCGATCAGCTCTTAGTCCCATTTGAAGATGATACGTTTAGAGTGTTGTACGAAAATTTTTTACCTAAGAAAAAGTAGTAAGGATTTAGATTTTAAAAACAGGCAGATTCATTCTGAATCTGCCTGTTTTTAAATAGTTGTATCGCTAGTATTCAATTTTTCTGTGATAATCCACCCACTGATATATAATGCCATTACTTATTTCTGGCGGATGTTCTTTAGTAATTTGAAATCCACTTTCATATTTTGGGAAAAAAGTATCAGCTTTGTCTTTACTATCTACTAGAGTTAGGTGTAGGCGACTGACAAAAGGTAGGGCTGCAGTATACAGTTCAGCCCCGCCGCCAATGTGGATCTCTAGTGGATTTTCTCTGCTAGCTACAGTGAAAGCGGCTTCAAGAGAACCGGCTGTTTCTGCTCCTTCGTAGGTTAGTTCAGGATTACGAGTGAGAATAATATTTTTCCGGCCGGGTAGTGGTTTACCGAGCATGGCTACGATAGATTCAAAAGTCTTACGACCCATAATAATCGGATGTCCTAAAGTTAATTCTTTAAAACGTTTTAAGTCTTCAGGAATATGCCAGAGTAATTTGTTTTGATATCCAATAGCTCGATCATGTTTACTGATAGCAGCCACAATCACCACTGGAACTGAAGGAAAATGCATCATACGTACATTATACAACAGGCTAAATTACTCGTAAATACTCTAAATAACGATTACGACACAAATCCCGGCCTTCTTATTTGGTGTGTTTCGTGGAGACGGGTATAATTTAAACATATGGCAAACTACGAAATTGAAATTAAAACTTTACTAGGAGATAAGGAGGCGGCTGATGGATTGATTAAAAAAATGGAAGAGCTTGATCCTGAAATGAAAATTACCAGTCGAAACTCGCAGCTAAATCATTATTTTGTTAATGGTGATCTAAATGTCTTGTATTCAAATATCGAAGAGATTTTTAGTGCAGAACAAAGAGATAAGTTTGCAGACTTTTTTGCTAATGGTAAAGACTTTTCAGTTCGCACCAGAGACAAAGACGGGGAGGTGCTTTTAGTCATGAAAGCTTCACTGGACGGAGGAACAAGCGCTAACACTGTCTCCAGACTAGAGTTTGAAGAAAGCTTACCAATAACTCTAGATGAACTTGATGCCTTCTTGGTAAAAGCTGGTTTTACTTTCCAAGCGAAGTGGTCTCGTGATCGAATAGAGTACGCATACAAAGGCATCACCGTCTGCTTAGATAGAAACGCTGGTTATGGATACTTGGCTGAGTTTGAAACCGTGACTACTGATCAGTCAGAATTGCCTGCTGTTCGGGCGCGGCTTGAGGAATGTATGAAAGAGTTGGGAGTTGAAGAACTTGGTCAAGATCGACTAGCTCGAATGTTCGCTCACTATAATGAATTCTGGGCAGATTATTACGGAACTGAAAAAACTTTTAACATCGAATAATTTATGTTTCTATCTGACACTGATATTTTAGCGGCGGTCAATAAAGGGGAGATTACTCTAGAACCTTTTGATGAAAAAAGACTACAGCCAGTTAGTTATGATATTTTGCTTGGTAATAAGTTTGTGGTAAACGATGAGCATTCAACTCACTTTGTCGATCCTGCAAAAAAGGTTTATGCCAAAACCCGCGAGATTGAAGTTGCAGATGGGGAAGAGTTTGTCTTGCATCCAGGAGTATCGGTGTTAAGTATTTCTAAAGATTTTTTTGGTTCAAATCATTATTTAGTACAAGTCGGAGGCAAATCCTCTTTGGCACGTGTGGGCTTAATGATCCATAACACTGCTGGCTTGATCAATCCTGGCCACTTTCTTCATATTACTTTTGAACTTTGTAATTTAAACAATGTCCCAATTATACTCCGTCCCGGTATGGAAATTGCGCAACTTACTTTTTCAAAAATCTCTAGTCCAACTAGAGGGACGTATCAAAATTCTGAGCGTGGAAAAGATAACTGGAACAGTAATTTTAAGGGTAGGGATTTATTAAATTAATTAATATACTTATGTCAAAAAAACACCCAGAGTATCAGTATTTAGATTTGATGGAAGACGTATTAAATAATGGATCAGACAAAGAGTTGTTTTTTAATGAAGTAATCCTTGAGCAGTATGCTGCAAAAGGGGAGAAGCCGCCTTTTATTAGATCTGTCTTTGGACGACAAATCAGGTTTAATTTAGACGAAGGTTTTCCTCTGCTGACAACTAAAAAAACTTTCTGGCGTGGTATTACAACCGAATTACTTTGGTTTCTTTCAGGTAGTTCAAATATCAAACCGCTTCTAGACGCCAACAATCATATTTGGGATGAGTGGGCCTGGAAGATGTATCATATGTGGGCTATTGAGAGTGCGCCAGAGGAAGATATGAATCAGGAAGACTTCATAGCTAAATTAACAGAGCTACCTGCTGATCATCCGTTTGTACTTAAGTGGGGTGATCTAATCACTATCTATGGAAGAATGTGGCGACGTTGGCCAGCAAAGGATGGTCGTGAAATTGATCAGTTGGCATGGGTAATTGAAGGATTAAAGAAAAAACCAGATCGAAAGTCTTACGTTATCAATGCTTGGAATCCTGATTTTATTTATGAAATGGCTTCAGAAGGACAGCAGTCACAAGTGCCACCTTTCTGTCATACAATGTTTCAGTTCCAGGTTTCTAACGGTAAATTAAATTTAGGTTTGTATCAGCGGTCGGCAGATCTATTCTTAGGAGTGCCATTTAATATCGCTAGTTACGCTTTGTTGCTTAAGATGGTAGCTCAAGCGGTGGATATTCCCGCTGGGGAGTTTGTTCATTCATTTGGTGATGTTCATCTATACTCTAATCACTTTGATCAAGTGAAAGAACAGCTGTCTCGAGAACCTTACGCTTTTCCAGAAGTTTCACTTAATCCAGAAATTAAAAATATTGACGACTTTAAGCTAGAAGATATTAAGTTGGAAAATTACGAATCACATGCTTCTATTAAAGCTGAGATTGCTAATATTGGAGGATTTACTAAGAAGAAGTAGCTGTTTGTAAGAGTACAAAAGGCCAAAAACAGCCGGGTTCGCAAGAACCCGGCTGTTTTTGTTTATGATATAATGGAGCAAATAACCCTTTACCACCATGATCTAACCTATTCGTTCAGCAAGTTGTTAAATTTTAATAAGCTATTTTCTTATATCAATTATGAACGAATATCAATTCATCAAAGACCAAGATCCAGAGCTGTACGATACTTTTGTTGGAGAAGAAGAGCGGGAACGTAAAGGAGTCGAACTAATTCCAAGTGAGAACTATGTGTCCAGGGCGGTTCGTGAAGCTAATGGTTCTGTGTTTACCAACAAGTACTCTGAAGGTTACCCAGGAAAGCGTTACTACGGTGGTCAGAAATATACTGACATCATGGAGACGATCACTATTGAACGAGCGAAGAAATTATTTAAAGCTGGCTTTGCTAATGTCCAACCACTCGGGGGAGCCGCTGCTAACGTAGCGATGTACTTTGCTTTGATGGAACCAGGTGACACTGTCCTTGGTATGGACTTGTCTCATGGAGGACACTTAACTCATGGTCACCCAACTACAGCGATCAACAAAGTATTTAACTTTGTCCGCTACAAGATGAAGGATGTCGAAACAGGGGAGATTGATTATGATGAGTTGCGCGAAGTGGCGTTGCGTGAAAAACCAAAAATTATCTTGGCGGGCTTCTCAGCTTATAGTCGTGAACTTGATTATGCTAAGTTCGTGGAGATTGCTAAAGAAGTTGGAGCTTACACTGTAGCTGACGTCGCCCATATTGCCGGCTTGATTGCTGGGGGGTCAGTTAAAAATCCGTTTGATTTTGGTTTTGATGTGATGACTACTACAACTCACAAAACCCTGCGAGGTCCAAGAGGGGGAATGATCTTAGTTCGTGAGGATGCGGATATCGCTAAGAAGATAAATAAGGCCGTTTTTCCAGGAATGCAGGGAGGACCACATATGCATATCATCGCCGCTAAGGGAGTCGCCTTTGGTGAAGCTTTGACTCCAGCGTTTAAACTCTATACTGCACAGATTCTTAAAAATGCGAAAGCAATGGAAGCTGTTTTTAAACAAGAAGGAATCAGACTGCTGTGTGGCGGTACAGACAATCATCTTCTTTTAGCTGATGTTTACGGTTCACTCGGAGTGACTGGACAGGAAGCAGAGACGGTTTTGGACGCTGTTGGTATTACCCTAAACAAGAACATGATTGCTGACGAGCCACGCTCAGCGATGGATCCATCAGGGATTCGTTTTGGTACACCAGCGATGACCACTAGAGGGATGAAAGAAAAAGAAGCAACTAAGTTGGCGGAGATTATGATCGAGACAATGCGTCAGCGGACTGATAATAATAAAATTGAGACTTTGCAAAAGGAGGTGCAGGAAATTTGTGAAGCCTTCCCAGTACCAGAGAAATTTGTTTAGGAGGTAGGGGAAAACATATCATGTATGATACGAAAAATTTAGATCGTATTATGTATGATACGATCTAAATTTCTATCTATCATGCATGATAGATAGAATAACAAAACCCCGACGCCGTAGGCGTCGGGGTTTTGTTTGATGTCTGGATTAAAGACTGGTGAGCCATTCTCCGTATCCTTCTGCTTCCATCTCTGCTTCTGGAACAAAGCGTAAAGCTACACCGTTCATACAGTAGCGGAGGCCACCCTTATCTTTTGGTCCGTCATCAAAGACGTGTCCGATGTGGTTGTCAGCAATAGCAGAACGTATTTCAGTTCGGACACTAAATAATTTGCGATCTTCGTGTTCTGTCACTGCTGAATTAGAAATAGGAGCGGTCCATGAAGGCCAACCAGTTCTTGAGTCGTATTTGTCTCGAGAAGAAAAAAGTGGTTCTCCAGAAAGAATATCAACGTAGATACCACGGTCATACAGCTTGTCGTATGGATGTGTACCAGCTCTTTCAGTACCTTCTTCTTGCGTTACTTTAAAAGCTAAAGGATCCATGGTGGCTTTAAGAACACTAACGTCAGGCTTAACGTAAGTTTTCCAAGTAAAGCCAGTAGCCAGGGTAGTTTCTTTAGGAGCAGGCTCCGCTTTTACTTCTGATTTGTCTGACATAGTTTCACCTTCAGCTTCTTTCAGGTCAGCTTCACCAGCTGTATCCATTTCTGTAGAGTCACTCATCATTTCAACCTCAGTCGAGGTTGTTTCATTTTCTTCCAACATTGATTCTGTTTCTGAAGTTACTGGTAAATTGGTCTCTTCCATTGGTTTTCTTTGAGCTAAAAATATTGTCACTAATAAGATTAAGACAAAAGCTCCAATTAGAAATTTAATCATAATGTATTTTAATTAAGGTAGGGTAGGTCCAGTATTGCTGCCCCAATATTTTTTGATAAATGCATCACGACCTGATCCGCTGCGATAGTACTTATACTTCAGTGCACTGAGTGTGCCTTTGTAATAGTCTTGGTGGTAGTCTTCTGCCGGCCAGAATTTTGGCCGAGCGATAACTTCAATAGCTAAAGGTTTGTCATATGGACCAAATTCATCCATCCGTTTGATTGTCGCTTCTATGATTTGTTTTTGTTCAGCGTTGTCGTAGTAGAGAGCGGGGGAGTAGTAGTCTCCTCTGTCATTGAACGAGCCGTCATCATCGGTGGGGTCCATGTGCTTGATAGCGTTGATAATCACTTCCCCAAAGGAGACGCGGTTTTCATCATAAGTTACTTCGACCACTTCTCGATGACCAGTCTTAGAGTAGTTCTTATAAGTTGGGTTATCTACAGAACCTTCGGCGTATCCAGACACTGCCTCAATTACTCCAGGGAGTTTTTCGGCGTCTGCTTCAACGCACCAGAAGCAACCACCAGCAATCAACATTGTTTTTATAGAGACAGGTAGGTTTGCCGGTTCGGGCTCTTCTGCAGCCACTACCGGCGCCTTTTCTTTTGTAACTTGGGTTGTTGCCTCAACCTCGACTTCTTCAACTGCAGCACTTGGTTCTGATATAGAGTCCAGTTCTTGTTCCTCGGCAGCTGTCACTTCAACTTCATTATTATCAATCATGGCAGCGTTTGAAGTACTTTCTGACTCTAGCAAATTAGCTCCAGTATCAGGACTTTGTCTGCTGATTAAGATAACAGCTAAAACCAAAAGAGATATTCCAATAAGTGAGAGTAAGTATTTATTCATATTTTTGTAAGTAAATGAGAGTAATTCTTGTTATGATGCTAATAAGGATCTTATATTTAGTGTAAGGCATTAGAGATAAAATGTAAAGTAGACTTTACACATGACATGTTAATCAAGAAAATTACCAACCATAAAGCTTTTCATTTTGTTCAACGTCACTGGTTGACGGTGGCTTTTTTGCTTGGATTTGCTACTGATTTTATTTTACTCAACCGAGTAGATGATGCGCTTGATAACGCCATTTTGTTTTTCTACTTCACTTTAGCTTCAGCTTCAATGTGTCTTTTTTATGCTGGTGTAGCCGAAAAGTCATCAGTAAAAATTAGTGCCTTTTTGAGAAACTATATGCCGATAGCGATGCAGTATTCTTTCGGAGGTTTGCTGTCAGGAATGCTGATTTTTTATGGACGCAGTGGAGACTTGTTTGTCAGTGCTCCTTTTTTGATTTTGATCTTAGTTATTATCATCGCCAATGAGTTAGTTAAAAAACGTTCAGACCGACTTTTATATAACCTAGTTGTGTATTTTACAGCTGTCTTTTCTTATTCAGTTTTGGTAGTACCAGTGTTGATTGGAGAAATGGGCGACATCATTTTTATTGGTAGTGGTTTGTTGGCACTATTGATTATGTTTTTGTTTGTCAAAACATTGTCTTACATAATTCCAAATTATATTTTTCTAGAAAAGAAGTTGATTGTCTTTTCAATTGCTAGTTTGTATGTTCTTTTTAATACTTTCTACTTTCTGAACGTCATTCCACCGATTCCGCTGTCTCTAACTGAACTAAGTATCTACCAACAAGTGGAGCGAACTAGTACAGGCGGTTATCGGATTGTTAAAGAGGATCGTCCTTGGTTTGCTTTAACTTCTTTATTTTCTGAAACGTTTCGCCCGATCGCAGGCGAAGGAGCATACTGTTTTGCACGGGTTTATGCGCCGACTTCGCTTAGTACTACTATTGTTCATCGTTGGGAGTACTACAATGAAGTAAATGGTTGGACAACACAGTTCACTGTCCCTTACCGTATATCTGGTGAAAACAAGACAGGTTATCGAGGCTTCACTAAGAGTAATAATATTCGCGATGGTAAGTGGCGTTGTGGAGTTGAGACTGAACGGGGGCAAGTTTTAGGTAGACAGACATTTTTTATTGACTCAAAATCGCAACCTAAGGATTTAGTGACAGTTGTTGAATAATTGGGTATTGTAAGGATTATATGAAAAAAGTTATCTATGAAGCTGTTAAGGAAGCCCTGGTCCAACTTGGTTGGCCTGAGGTGGAATTTACTATTGATCATCCAGCCGATAACACCAATGGTGATTACGCTTGTAATGTAGCGATGGTTTTGGCGAGTAAGTTAGGTAAGGCACCGAGAACTGTGGCTGAAGATTTGGTGGCTGCTCTTTTTGAACAAATTGAATATGTCGACAAGACTGAGATCGCTGGCCCGGGATTCATTAATTTTTATTTAACTCGTGACTTTTTTACCACTGAGATTTTCCGAAGTCTAAAGCAGGGAGAGGATTGGGGTAAAAATATTTCGTGGCAAAATAAGACGGTCTTGGTGGAATACACAGACCCCAATCCATTTAAAGAATTTCATATTGGACACTTATTTACCAATGCTGTTGGTGAGAGTATCGCTAGACTCTTCATGATGAATGGAGCTGATACAAAAAGAATAAGCTATCAAGGTGACGTCGGCCTTCATGTAGCTAGTTCGTTGTGGGGAATGAAACAATTAGGAATTGAACCAACCAGTGATTTTTCTGCTCGTGAACTTGGCAAAGCTTACGCTCTAGGAGCTACAGCTTATAAAGAGAATGAAACGGCCCAAGCAGAAATAAGAGTGATAAACAAAAAAACTTACGATCGTACTGATAGTGAGATAAACGAACTTTATGATGCTGGAAAAAAGGTTTCCTTGGAATATTTTGAAACCATATATCAAATTACTGATACTAAATTTGATAGCTATTTCTTTGAAAGTGAAGTTAGTGAATCGGGCAAGAACTTGGTTTTAGAACACACTGATGTTTTCAAGCAAAGTGACGGGGCGTATATTTTTGCTGGAGAGGAGTACGGTCTACATACGCGAGTATTTTTAAATAAAGAAGGACTACCAACATATGAAGCAAAAGAGTTGGCTTTGTTTAAGTTAAAAGAGGAAAGACTTGGACACTATGATCGGTCGGTTATCTGTACTGGTAATGAAGTCGGAGAGTATTTTAAAGTTCTTAAAAAAGTCTCAAGTTTTATTTACCCGGAACTATCTGAAAAAACTGAGCATATCGGTCATGGAATGGTCCGACTCACAACTGGCAAAATGTCATCAAGGACTGGTAATGTTATTTCAGCCATTGATTTTATTGATGAAGTAGCTGAGGCTGCTTTGGCCAAAATGGCAGAAGGGGGAGAGGCGGCACCAGATCAAGAACTGGCCCGCGCTGTTGCATTGGCAGCAATTAAATACACTACTTTGCGCGGCAGTATTTTACAGGACACTGTGTTCGATCGTGAGAAAGCTCTATCTTTTGAAGGGGATTCAGGTCCTTATCTGCAGTATACCCACGCTCGTATTTGTAGCGTGTTAGATAAAGCAGCTGATGTTGGACTTAAAAGTAGTATTGAGCTAGCTCCAGAAGCTACTTATGAAGTAGAAAAATTAGTTTATCAATTTCCGGAAGTAGTTGAGGAGGCTTTGGCTGAAAGGGCACCACATAAAGTAACGGTCTATCTAACAGAGCTGGCTTCTGCCTTTAACTCTTTTTACGCTAGGGAAAAAATTGCTGACCCGACTGACACTTACGCACCATATAAGATAGCTTTGGCAGAAGCAGTTAAACAGACGCTAAAAAATGGTCTTTGGGTCTTGGCGATCAAAGCTCCAGAGAAGATGTAGGGGTTGGGTGTATATTGTAAATAAAATAGAAAAAAATATTAATATTATGGAACCAGAAAATAATATAACGGAAGCTTCAAAGAACCCTCTTTTAAAAGTTACTCCTTTATCAAAATATCTAGCAATGGTTCTTTTAGTCACACTACCTTTTATTGGGGGTTGGATTGGTTATACTTATGCGCCAGAAAAAATTGTTACAGTTGACAATGTAGTTGTTAAAGAAGTGATAAAGGAAGTTATTGTAGATAAACCCATTCCAGAAGAATATAGAACATTCACGAGCGAAGAACATGGAATTTCCATAAGTTTTCCAAGTACTTTTGAGGTCTCAGATGGTACTGAAGATTTTATTCACACAGTTCCTAATGAAAATAGAGTGACTCCAGATGCTGAATACTTTTCTTTCTGCGATGGTCTGAGATTAACAGAAGGACACCTCGTTTGTGATGGTCCGTTTTATTCTTTTGGAATTCACCTATCGGACAATGTGATGACGCAGGAGCTTATAGATAGTTGGGGAGGTGAGGTTGTGTCTGCTGAAAAAGTAACAATAAATGGTAGATTGGCCTGGTCAGTTACTTTGTGTGCAGCAACTGGATGTGCTCTAACTATAAAATATGACTATAAAGGAGGCACTTTAAGTATAATTTTTTATAACTCTTTCTTGGATCATAGTGCTACTCCACTTTTTATTACCGAAGAAGCTAGAGAAATTTTGGATACACTAAGATTTTAGAAGCCTCTACCGCCAACTGTATTTCATGGTATGCTGTTTAAGCGTGTCTGATACATACGTCCTTATTATATGTCTGATATACATACCAAAATAACTAAAATTGACGTAGTTTTTTGTTGCTTAGCATAAAATTTATACTCACCGTACAGATAGTACGGCTCGTACAATTTTACTTGGCGTCGCAAAATTCATTCAATGTGAATTATTTTGGAAATAAAATAAATTTTTATGTCTAAACAAACCGGTCGTGAAAACGACTCTGTCGAAGTAGTACCAGAGGTTTCAAAATCAGAAGTGGCTCTTCGTGAAGAAGAAATACAAAAATTTTGGGAGGAGAAAGATATTTTTAATAAAACCGTAGCTACACCAGCGGGAGCTGAGTCAAAAGGTGATTATGTTTTTTATGATGGTCCACCGTTTGCAACGGGGACGCCTCACTATGGACATATCCTCGCTGGAACAATGAAAGATACTGTTTCTCGTTTTTGGACGATGAATGGTTACCGAGTAAAACGAAAGTGGGGCTGGGACTGTCATGGCTTGCCACTGGAGAATTTGATTGAGAAAAAGCTAGGCTTAGCTACAAAGCGAGATATTGAAACTTACGGTGTTAAGAATTTTAACGAAGCTGCCCGGGGAATGGTGATGGAGTACGCAGACTACTGGAAAAAGGTAGTACCGAGAATGGGTCGTTGGGTTGATATGGAGGATGACTACAAGACTATGGATAGCACCTATACCGAAAGTGTTTGGTGGGTTTTTGCCGAACTACATAAAAAAGGTTTGGTCTTTGAAGGTTTTAAGACGATGCACTTGTGTCCGCGCTGTGAGACAACTTTGAGTAACTTTGAAGTAAATCAAGGTTATAAAGATATTAAAGATATTGCTGTCACAGTAAAGCTTCCACTACTTGATGATCAGGGGAAAGTGACTGATACAAGTCTACTTGTCTGGACTACTACACCTTGGACTTTGCCGGGAAATATCGCCGCGGCAGTTCATAACGAGATTGATTATGTAAAAGTGAAGGTCGAAACTGACACTCAAACAGAGAACTACATCCTAGCTAAAGGGAGATTGAGTCAGTTAGGCGACCTGGCTTACGAGGTGGTGGAAGAAATGAAAGGGTCATCTCTAGTTGGGCAGTCATACTTGCCGCCATTTGATTACTTAGCTAAACAAGATATTGAAGGAAAAGAAAATGGTTGGAAAATTTGGCATGCTGATTATGTCGAAGTAGGTGAGGACGGAACTGGGGCGGTGCATATTGCTCCAGCATATGGTGACGATGACATGAAGCTGGCTCAAGCCAACAATGTGCCGATTGTGCACCACGTAAATACTGCCGGGCACTTCCTAGATTTTGTGACTGATTTTGCCGGGCAGTTAGTAAAGCCAAAAGATGATGATACTTCTGGTGTGGACCATAAAGATGCTGATATTGAAATATTAAAAGCACTTCAAACTACTGGAAAAATACTCAAGAAAGAAAATATCACACACAGCTATCCGCACTGTTGGCGTTGTGAGACTCCACTTTTAAACTACGCGACTACATCGTGGTTTGTTAACGTACCTAAAATAAAAGATGGGTTAGTTGAAGCAAACACTAAAGTTAATTGGACTCCAGAGAATGTTGGAAAGAACCGTTTTGGAAAATGGCTTGAAGGAGCACGTGATTGGGCGGTGTCTCGTCAGCGTTATTGGGGAGCACCATTACCGATCTGGAAAAACCCAAAGACTGGTGACTACAAGGTTTTTGGCTCACTCTCAGAGATCCAAGAATATATACCGAAGAGTGGAAACACTTATACCATTATGCGTCACGCTGAGGCAGAAAGTAATATAACCGGTTTGATCGACTCTATTCCTGACGAGAATAATCCGCTAACTGAAAGTGGTGTTAAGCAAGCAGAGGCAACCGCAAATGAATTAACTTCAAAAAATATTACCAAGATCGTTCATTCTGGAATGCAGCGAGCCAGACAGACAGCTGAAATTATCGCTCTAAATCTGGGCTTGCCTAAAGAGGCTGTAGTAGCTGAGCCAAGAATGCAGGAATTTAAAGTCGGGACTGAATTTGAAGGAAGAACTTGGAATGACTTTAACTCACAATTTGCTTCAGAAGAAGAAAAATTCACTAAGCAGTTTTCCGGAGGCGAAAGTCGTTATGATTTGATTAGACGAGTTGGAGAATTTCTCTATGACTATGAGACCAACAATAAAAACGAAAACACTTTAATCGTTGGTCACGGTAGCTCACTATTTGCTGTTGAGACAGTAGCTAGTGGAGCAGATTACGACAAAATGATTGAGTTAAAGAAGTTGGGCTATCTAAAAAATGCTGAAACAAAGCAAATTAACTTTAGTCCACTACCACACAATGATAACTATGAGTTAGATTTCCATCGTCCATATATTGATGAGTTACTTTTGGTAGATACTGACGGAATTAAACTAGAGCGTGTCCCAGATGTTTTCGACTGTTGGTTTGAAAGTGGTTCAATGCCATATGGTCAGCTACACTATCCGTTTGAAAATGCAGATAAATTCTTGGAAGAATATTTCCCAGCGCAGTTTATTGCTGAAGGTTTAGATCAAACCCGCGGTTGGTTTTACTCAATGTTAGTTTTAGGAACTGCATTATTTGGAAAATCTCCATTTGAAAATGTGATCGTAAATGGTTTGGTCTTGGCCGAAGATGGTAAAAAGATGAGTAAGTCTCTACGCAATTATCCTGACCCAATGGAGTTAGCGGATAGAGTTGGTGTTGATTCGATGCGTTATTACTTACTTACTTCACCGATTGTTCGAGCAGAAGACATTAACTTCTCTGAAAAAGAGGCTCTTGATGTACAACGGAAAAATATCGGACGACTACATAATGTTTTAGCCATGTATGAGTTGTTCGCTGATGGTACTGAGGCTAAAAATGATTCGCCGAACGTACTTGATCGATGGATTTTAGCGCGTCTAAATCAACTAATTCTAGATTCAACTAAAGGATATAAAAAATACGAACTTGATAAAGCCACTAGACCAGTCGCTGATTTTATTGAAGATGTATCAGTCTGGTACTTACGTCGTTCAAGAGAAAGACTTAAGGGGGATGACACTGAAGACAAAGCACTGGCTCTTGGAACCTTACGCTACCTACTTGAGCAGCTAGCAGTTGTTATGGCTCCATCTATGCCTTTCTATGCTGAGTATCTCTACCAAGCGGTAAAAGCAGAGGGGGCACCTGAAAGCGTTCACTTGATGGCTTGGCCAGCACAAACTGAAGCGGACTCTGTCGTTCTAGGTGAAATGAGTCTAGTGCGAGAGTTTGTTACTGTAGCGCTTGAAGCGAGAACTAAAGCTAATGTAAAAGTTAGACAACCTTTGTCAGAACTTAGTCTTAATATAGAACTGGCTCCGGATTACGCCACTATTGTTGCTGATGAAATTAATGTTAAAGCAGTTGTCTTTAAGTCGGAGCAGAAAGAAAGAGTCGTGCTAGATCTAGAAATCACACCAGAGCTGAAAGCTGAAGGTGAAGTTCGTGAATTTATGCGAGCAGTCCAAGAGAGTCGAAAGAAAGCTGGACTTGAACCTCAAGATCGAATTGAAATGACCGTTGATACAACTGAAGCAGGACAGCAAAATCTAGAAAACTTTAAGGAGATGATCATGAAAAATGTTGGGGCCGAAAAAATTACGTACGGCACAACTGAAGGCGAGAAGGTGACTGCTGGAGAGACAATTTTTGTTGTCTCAATAAAGAAGCTTTAGATGTCTTACGTTACCTATACAACTGAAGCGGTTGTCTGTGGTAGTTTCGATCAAAATACTTCAGATAGATCTTTTCTCTTATTTACCAGAGAAGCGGGAATGCTTTTTGCTAATGCAAAAAGTGTTAGAGAAGAGGTGTCTAAACAGCGTTATGCGCTCCAAGATTTTTCGCGTATCCGAGTTTCCTTGATCAAAGGAAAATCAGGTTGGCGTATTGGTAGTGTTGAATCTGAGAAGAATGACTTTTCTTTAGCAACAGATAGAGAGACAAGGGGAAGTGTAGTGGCTATCTATAAGTTACTCAGGCGGTTTATTCGTGGAGAAGAAGCTTCGGCTGAATTATATGATTTTATGATCAGTGCTTTAGATCAAATAGCGCTTAAAAATAATGATCGCAAGTTTCTGGACGCCTTTATCCAACTGCGTTTTTTGTCGATGTTGGGCTATGTTGACCAAAAATCCCTACCCAAGGAAGTTCTTCTGAATGATCTAGCTGACCTGGATGTAATTAATGACCCTACTTTAGTCAAAAAAATAGAAAGTATAGTCACAAAAGCCCAAGAAAGTAGTCATTTGTAGTTATTTTTGATGATATACTAGAAAAAACATGTCAGGTATTAGAGATCAGAAAAATATAGATGACTTAAGAAAAAGGCTTTATGAGCGAGATTTTCTTGATAAAGAAGAAGATCGCCATGAGTTATCTGCTTCTGATGTAGATGTTTCTCGCGGCTGGAGCGATGTCGCTCCTAGGCCGGTCCTGACACCTCAACCTGAACCAGTACCTTCTGATAATCCGGCTTCTACCGAAGAAACAAATCCAGGTGCTGTTGATTATTCGGTAGAGCGACCTGAGGTAAAAAAGAAACGCCCATATCGTCTGATTATTTTGCTTGCAAGCTTAGCGGTTTTTATTGTGGTGGCAATTATTTCCAGCATATATTTATTTTTTGGTACCAACCAAATATCTACTCGAAATATAAGTATTGACCTGAATGCGCCGACGGCTGTGGCAGCTGGAGAGGGAGTAACTTTGCAAATCAGTGTCTCAAACCAGAACACAGTTAAAATCGAGTCAGCAAACTTAATCTTAAATTACCCAAGCGGAACCAAGACAAGTGACGAACAAGCGCGAGACTTATTTGAAGAAAGAATTCCAGTATCCGACATTGGTCCCGGAGAAGCCGTAAATATACCAGTGGATATTATTTTATTTGGTGAAGAAAACGAAGAAAAGGAAATTAAAGCTTCTATAGAGTATCGAGTGGTTGGTTCAAACGGAACTTTCTTCAAAGATGCAGAACCGATAAAAATTACCATAAATTCTTCACCGCTGGTTGTTAGGGCAACTTCATTAAGTAAGGTCTCCTCCGGACAAGAGTTGGAATTAAAAATTACCTTACAATCAAACGCTTCTGCAGTGCAAAGAAACATTCTTGTCAGTGCTGATTATCCTAATAGTTTTTCTTTTATCAGTTCTGATCCAGAGCCAGCTTACGGCCAAAACGAATGGCTGATAAAAGAGATCGCTCCTGACTCTTCAGAAACAATTACTGTCAGAGGTCTAGTGAACGGAGAAGCTGACGAAAGAGGAGAGGTTCAGCTAACTGCGGGTACACCTAGGTCAGATAATCAGTTTATTATGGGATCTGTTCTCACTAAATCGACACTTGACTATACAATCGAGAGACCTTTTATTGATGTCTCTGTAGATATTAACGGAGACAAAGACGGGGCAACAGTAGTAGATTTTGATGAGGATGCTGAGGTATCGATCTTGGTCAAGAATACTTTAAACGAATCTATTTATGATATGCGGGTAGAGGTATCTCCAAAAGGGAATGTCATCAGAGACAATTTAGTGAGTGTGCCAACTGGCTTCTATGATTCAAATGCTCAAAAAATCACTTGGGAAGTTTCAGGTGAACCAAATCTTTCAGAAGTTAAGCCAGGAGATAGTCGTGAATTTACTTTTAAAGTTAAACCAGACCCAAATCAACAGACGGCTTCCTTTGATGTCTCAACTAAAATCTTTGCTCGAAGATTAAACGAGCCAGGAGCTACTGAGGAGATTGTCGGTACGATTGTAGCTGAGGCAAAATTTGAGTCTAGGATAATCACTAGATCTCAGCTAGGTCATGGAGACGGTCTGTTTGAAGATGCCGGGCCGATTCCACCACAAGCTAATAAGACAACTACTTATACAGCTACCTTGGAGGTGGTGGCAGGGGCAAATGATGCGACTGAGACTGTTTTGACTACTACATTACCTCAATACGTTACCTGGCTTGATAATTATGATGGACCAGGTACTGTGGAGTATAATCCAAGCTCAAAGCAGATCAGATGGAATATTGGGACTATGGATACAAAAAGTAGTAAAAAACTACAGTTTCAAGTCGGACTCTTGCCAAGTGTGACTCAAGTTGATAGAACTCCAGTAGTGATTAATAATCAGCAGGTTCGGGCTACAGATCGATTTACTGGTACGACAATCACTGCCGAAGCGTTTCAAATTACTAGTGAGCTATCGACTGAGTTTGGCTTTTCTAAAGGTAATGGGGTAGTAGAGGAATAATATAAATTATACTGAATTATGATAAAAGACAGCATGGAAAAAATTGTTTCACTTTGTAAGCGGCGTGGTTTTGTGTTTCCAGGTAGTGATATTTACGGGGGATTTGTAGGATCTTTTGATTACGGTCCTTATGGTGTTGAGTTAGCTAACAACATTAAAGCTGCTTGGTGGAAGGCGATGGTTCAGACGGAAAGAAATGTGGTCGGTTTAGATTCTGCGATAGTTACTCATCCAAAAGTATGGGAAGCCTCTGGCCATGTCGGTGGTTTTTCTGATCCCTTAGTTGAATGTCAGAAGTGCCACACTCGTTCTAGAGCAGACCATTTACTTGAAGAAGTAGATGTTTTTGCTGACGAAAAAATGTCTATTGAAGAAATCAATAATATTTTTGATCAAAATCGTGAGTCTTTAGTTTGCCCAAAGTGTGGGCAAAAAGAATTTGGTAAAGTAGTTAATTTTAATCTGCTGGCACAGACTAATTTAGGGAACTTTTCTTCTGACTGGTCAAAAGAACCCACTTATCTGCGTGGAGAGACTTGCCAAGGCATTTATTTAAATTTTAAAAATGTAGTCGATAGTACTCGAGTTAAGGTTCCATTTGGTATCGCTCAAATCGGAAAAGCTTTTCGTAATGAAATTGCCCCACGACAGTATATTTTCCGTAAGCGAGAATTTGAACAAATGGAAATGCAAATGTTCACAGCTCCAGACCAGGAGATGGAACTCTATAATATTTGGAAAGAGAAGCGTTGGCAGTATTACTTAGACCTTGGATTTAAGGCGGAAAATTTACGATGGCATGAGCATGAAAACTTAGTGTTTTATGCTAAAGCTGCATTCGATATTGAATACAATTTCCCATTTGGGTTTAAAGAACTTGAAGGAGTACATGCTAGAGGAAATTATGATTTAACCCAGCATCAAACTTTTTCAGGTGTTAGTCTAGAATATCTTGATCCTTATACAAATGAAAAATACATTCCTCATGTTGTTGAAACTTCGGTGGGACTTGACCGTACTTTCTTGGCAGTTTTGAGCGAATTTTATGATGAGGATGAATTGGGAGGTGAGACTCGGGTAGTGTTACGTTTACCAAAAAAATTAGCACCGATCAAAGTGGCTGTATTTCCACTATTAAAAAATCGTCCAGAACTTGTAGCTAAAGCCGAAGAAGTGTTCGCCTTAGTGTCAGCGGAGATGAGAGCTGAGTTTGATGATAATGGAAATATCGGTAAGCGATACCGTCGCCAAGATGAGATCGGTACACCAGCTTGTATTGTGGTTGACTTCGAAACTTTAGGGGAGGAGAATCCAGCTTTGAAAGACAGTGTAACTGTACGTGATCGAGATACAGGAGAACAGACTAGAGTAGCTATAGCTGACTTGGTGGAATATCTTAAGTAGGCTTCATTACATGACTTAAAAGAAGGCCAGGAAGAGCTACGCTCTTCCTGGCCTTCTTTTATTCCACCCTTATGGTAAAGTATTTTTACTATGAGTGATAAAAAAGACCGCTATATTACTACTACATTACCTTATGTGAATGCCAATCCACATATCGGTTTTGCTTATGAATTGCTTCAGGCGGATGTTTTAGCACGATATTGGAGACTGCAAGGACATGAAGTCTTTTTTAATACTGGAACGGATGAGCATGGTCAAAAAATTGCTCATAAGGCTGATGCTGAAGGAAAGAGTAGACAGGAATACGTGGATCACTTTGCCGATGAGTTTAAAAAGTTGAGCGACTCTAAAACTGGCTTGAATCTCTCTTTTGATAACTTCATTAGGACAAGTAGCGAAGGACACAAGAAGGCGGCATCAGAGATTTGGCGCCGATGTTTAGCTGCTGGAGATATTTATAAAAAACAGTATACCGGTCTGTATTGTGTTGGTTGTGAGCTTTTCTACAAAGAAAGTGAACTAGATGCAAACAAATGTTGTCTGATTCACGGTAAGCCAACCGAAGAGATTGCTGAGGAAAATTATTTCTTCAAACTTTCAAATTATCAAAAATATTTGGAAGACTATCTGTCTGAACCGGGAGTGATCTTGCCTGAGTGGCGCCGCCAAGAGGCAATTACTTTTGTAAAAGGTGGTTTAGAGGACTTTAGTATTTCACGAGAGCGAGAACGACTAAACTGGGGTGTATCTGTTCCTGATGATGATAATCAAGTGATGTATGTTTGGTTTGATGCTCTAACAAACTATATCTCTACTCTGGGTTGGCCTGAGGAAGAAGGAGATTTTAAAAAGTTTTGGACTGAGGGGGAAGTGGTACAACTTGGAGGAAAAGATCAAGTTCGATTCCAATCAGTGATGTGGCAGGCGATGCTCAAGAGCGCCAACGTTAAAGCTACTGACAAAGTGGTCTACCACGGCTTTATAAACAGCGGCGGACAAAAAATGAGTAAGAGTCTGGGTAATGTTATTTCTCCGTATGAGCTAATTGAAAAATATGGTACAGAAGCTACTCGTTATCTGTTACTCAGACATGTCCATCCTTTTGATGACTCTGATATTACCTGGGATAAGTTAGATGAATGGTATACAGCAGGACTTGTTAATGGACTAGGAAACCTAACTGCGCGGGTCATGAAGATGGCTGAGACTCACTTGGAAGAGAAATTTGATGAAGCTAGTCTAGCGCAAAAAGATTGGGAGTCAATTTATTCAGAACACTATAAAGATCCGTTAGATAAATTTGATATCCAAACTACAGTTAATAATATTTGGCACAATATTCAGTTAGCTGATGAGTGTATTACTGAAACTGAGCCGTTCAAACTTGTTAAGACTGATATAGAGGCAGGTCGCGTAATTATAAAGTCTCTTAGAGAATCACTATTCTTGATCACCAAGAGACTTGAACCATTCATGCCAGAAACCTCAAACATTATTCTAGAAGCTATCAAGGAAAATAAAAAGCCAGAAAATTTATTTAATCGTTTAGTTTAATTATATATAAATAAACTATGAATAAACTGATTATTTTTCCAGGAAATAGCCCACGCAACAAAAGTTGGGGAGAGGAAGTAGCAGCTGAATTTGGTGATTTATTCGATGCTGTTTACATGCAGCACTACGATCATTGGGAGTCTGGAAATGAGTCTATTAATTTTGAAACAGAGATTAATAAACTAAATCAGGAAATTAAATTGTCCTCTCCAGACACTTCATTCTTTATCTTTGCTAAATCAGTAGGATCTCTTTTGTCTTTTTTAGCAGTACATCAACACATTATTAATCCTGCGAAGTGCGTCTTCTTCGGACTTCCTTTAGATTTGGCGGATAAGGGTATTTTTAAAGAGGATTGGTCATCTTTATCAAATTTTCCTGGTCCAGCCATTGCTCTTCATAACAACAATGATCCAACTGCTAATTATGATTTTGCGAAGAAGTCTATTAATCAATACGCGCAAAACACCATCACTTTTATTGAATTAGCAGGAAATGACCATAGTTATAATGAATACAATACATACAGACCAATTATTAAAAACTTTCTTAATCTGTCTAAATAAGGCTTTTAAAATATGGAAAATAAATTTCAATACATTGATACTCATGCTCATTTAAATCTTTCGGCTTTTAATGATGACTACAATGAGGTAAATGCTAAATGCATTGAAGAGGGGGTGGCAGTTATTAACGTAGGAACTAAAGAGTCTACCAGTGCTAAAGCAGTGAGATTAGCGGCCCTGCACCGTAACCTCTTCGCTATTATTGGCCTGCATCCAATCCAGACTGTTCCAGGGGCACATGACGAGAAGGAGATCGGTCCTGGGGGACAGGTCTTCAGCTCTAAAGGTGAAGTTTTTGATAAAGATTTTTATCGCACCCTAGCAGCCTCAAGTAAGAAAGTAGTAGGAATAGGTGAGTGTGGTTTTGACTATTATCACAATGGAAAAGAGACTTATGCCGCGCAGGAAGCTGCTTTTATCGCTCAGGTTGAGCTGGCCAACGAACTTTCTTTGCCGCTCATGATTCATACCCGTGATCCAAAGCCAGGACAGAAAAGCCCTACAGGAAACAGTGCTTACGCTGACGTTCACTCTATCTTAAAACAATATGCCAAAGTACCTGGAAATATCCACTTCTATGCCGGCAACTACGAACAAGCTAAGAAGTTTTTTGATCTGGGATTTACCGTTTCTTTTACTGGCGTTATTACTTTTGCTAAAGACTATGAGGAAATAGTTAAGGCAGTCCCGTTAGATCTGATGCATGCCGAGACTGATTCGCCGTTTGTTTCGCCAATTCCTTTTCGTGGTCAGCGCTGTGAACCAAGGTATGTGAGTAAAGTGGTAGAAAAAATCGCTGATCTAAAAGAGATGCCAGTTTATAAAGTAGGGGAACAATTGCTTTTGAATGCTGAGAAGTTGTACGGGATTGAGTTGCACTAGAAGATGTTAAAAAGAAAAGGCCAAGCGAAGCTTGGCCTTTTCTTTTTTGGTTACATTAATCAAATATTTTAACTAAGTATTCATCGATCTTTCGTTGATCCCATTCGTAGAATTCTACTCCATCACGTCTTAAGTCTCGAGCTAGGTCGGTGCCAACGAAGCGCCAGTGCCATGGCTCAAAGATGTAAAAGTTATTACCTTCAGGATAGGAGAGAACAAACCCAAATTTATAAGCGTTATCTTTTAACCATTCATATTCTTCGGTAGTGGCAAAACTATCAAAAGCTCCAGCTACTGTAGGGTTGGTTAAGTCTGCTGTAGTACCTAGCTGGTGTTCAGAGTATCCTTGGTCAGCTGAGAAAGTGTTGGCTCCAGTACCATAGACTTGAGTGTGTTGACCCTTCACCGCAGACTGTTCGTCAAATGAACGATAGGCTGAGACAATCATTAGCTCCAAACCATCGTCTTCTGCTTCATCAATCATGTCAGTCAAAAACTCTAGGGCACCACCGTGGAAATACTGATCCTTTTTACCAGGCAGAACGTATTTACTGGAAATTTGTCGTAACTTCATCGGAATAAAGTTTTCATTCAAGAAGTAAGTACGTGAGTATTTTTGCAGCAACTCTTTGTCAGTTTTTGACAGTTTATCTAATACCCCGACGGTTCCTGAAATTGCTTTAATCTGGTCTTCAAATTCTTCATTTTTGTCCTTTTCTCGTTCATAATCTCTTTCAATATCTTCTAGTTCTTCAGTAGTTAGAGCTAGTCTTTCTGAGAGCTCGTTGATAGTAGAACTAGCTTTTGCTTGCTCGTTTAAGAAAAACTTAGTTGTGGAGGCGTTTTCAAGCAAGAAGTAATTTCTCTCTTCCATCAGCATATCTATTTTTCGGTCCTGCATTATATTGCTATAAAGTAGGTACCCAGCCAGAGCTAGAATGACGAAGAATATAGCTCCGTAGATGACTTTTAAGTTTGATTTTTCACTATTCATGCACTTATTCTAGCACGGCCAGTGCCCTTGAATAAGGCCTTATTTCGTGTTAGGGTTACTGCGTTATTAATTAAGTTCTGAGACAAAATGTCAGAAACAAATATGCCAGCGACCGAAGTAGGTTCAGCTAGTGAAAAAGAATTCATTAGTTACGAATTTGCTTACCACGTTCTTCCAACGGTTGCTGAAGGGGAAGTACAAAAAGTAGTTGAAAAAATCAAGGCAATTATTACAAAAGTTGGTGGTGAAATCTTCGATGAAGAAGCTCCACAACGTTTTGATCTTGCTTACGATATTATCAAGTATCTAGAAGGAAAAAATCGAAAATTTAGTAGTGCTTACTTCGGTTGGGTTCGTTTCCGTTTGGATTCACTCAGTATCGAGAAGGTTACTGAATCACTTGATTCAAACAAAGACTTGTTACGTTACCTATTGGTACGTCTAACAAAGGTAGAAGAACAAAATCCTTTCAAATTCCACGAATCAATCGCAGATCGTAAAGTGCGAAATGTTGAAGAGGAAACAGAAGAGGTAGAGGATGAAAAGGTAGAAGAAGAGACTGAAGTAGCTTCAGAAGATGATGCAAAAGAAGAAGTTGGCGCTGATGAAGAGGAGACAGTATAATAAAAGATACTAATCACTAATCGCAAAAATTATGTACCTCAACAAAGCAATGGTCTTCGGTAATCTAACAAGAGAACCAGAAATGAAAGCTCTCCCAAGTGGAATTCAAGTGTGTTCTTTCTCGCTAGCTACAAATCGTGTCTACAATGATCGAGATGGCAAGCGACAAGAAATAGCTGATTATCACAATATTGTAGTTTTTGGTAAGCAGGCTGAAAACTGCGCTAAATGGCTCAATAAGGGAAGTAGTGCTTATGTTGAAGGTAGAATGCAGACAAGAAGCTGGGAAAAAGATGGTCAGAAGCAATACCGTACTGAAGTAATTGCTGACCGAGTCCAGTTTGGTCCTAAGAGTAGTGGTGGCGGTAGTACACCAGCAAATACAGACTCGAAAGATTCAGATAAGGGAGGAAGCGCTTCTGTATTACCTGATTATCCTGAGGAAGATATCAACCCAGAGGACATCCCATTTTAAAAGACTAATATACCCAATCTACTTTGTTGCAGCTACACTTTTTACAGTCACGGTAGCAACCTACCGCTCCCGTAAAAAGTTTGCTGCGCCTCGTATCTTAGGTATCTAGCCTTTTAAAATCGCACCTGCATAATTTGAAACATTAACAGCTAAACAACCAACATGGAACAACATAACTTACACAAAAAAGCGACATTGGAACACATTGATTACAAGGACATTACTCAACTGGGTAACTTTGTAAATCCGCACGCACGACTATTTAGTCGAAAACGGTCAGGTTTTTCAGCAAAAGCGCAACGAGACTTCGCTCGATCAGTGAAGCGAGCACGGTTTATGGCACTGATGCCGTATATCCAACACTAGAAGAAATTGCTTAAAAACTCTGCCTACTTTGTTGCCTGCGTCGCTCAGACCGTCATCGTACAAAAGTACGTCTCCGGTCTTCGCTCCTAGGCGCCTCATAGGAAAAGCTTTTAAAACAATTTCTAAACAAAAAAGACGCTGGGGCCTTTGGCCCCAGCGTCTTTTTTGTAGTTTAACTCTTGCTCACGCGTTCAGAGTAGTCACCAGTCTCTGTATTGATCGCTAGTACATCACCTTCGTTAATAAACATAGGTGCCATGACCACAGCTCCAGTTTCTAGAGTCACTTCCTTTTGTGCTCCTGAAGAAGTATTTCCTTTAACAGCGTCCATTGTTTCAGTTACTTTAAGCTCTACCTTGATAGGGATTTTGACTCCAATAACTTCATCATCATAAACCACCGCAGTTAGTTCAGAGCGTTCTTTGATGAATTTCCCTTGATCACCAATTAAATCAGCAGTTAGTGCAAAGCGTTCACTAGGTTTGCCGGTATTATTAAACCAATATTCATTTCCCTTACGGTAGATGAAAGTAATATTTCGACTTTCTAGGTCAGCTTCTTCAGCATTTTCATTTACGTGAAAAGTGTTTTCCACTACCCGGCCAGTTTTCAGGTTCTTTAGTTTAGTAATGTTTACCGGCTTACGCTGTTGTTTGCGGAAAACGTGGTAGGAAACAACTAGATAAGGCTCATCATTGAAAATAATGACTTTTTTCGGGGTGATTTCGTTATAAGATAGTACTGCCATAAAATATTTGAAAATGCTACACTGAGTAGACCAAGATACTACCATATATGTCACTTGCAACAAACAACCCAGAATTTGATCATTTGAGCGATGAAGCTCTGTTGGCAAGGTCTATTTCTAAACCGTGGCTTTTTTCAGCCTTGGTAGACCGCTACGAGGCACCGTTTATGCGCAAAGTTCAAGGAATCTTACGAGATAGCTGCGATGCGGAAGAGGTGGTTTTAGATACTTTTACCAAGATCTATCTCCACGCTGACTCATTTTCACCTCAAGATGGAGCCAAATTCTCCTCTTGGGCCTACCGGATCTTGCTCAATACTGCTTTCACTCGCTACCAAAAATTAGTAAAAGAAGGGAAGCGCTTTAGTGCCCTTGATCCAGAGTTTGAACAATTTGTCGCTGATAACACTGCCTCAATAAAAACTAATGAAGTCAGGGATACTATTGATCGGATTTTAGCTCGAATGCCAGGGCATTTTGCTTATGTACTCCGGCTGCACTACTTAGAACATTGGTCACATCAAGATATTGCTGACGAGACTAACGAGAAGGTGGGTACTATTAAAGCTAGAATTCATAGGGCTAAAGAAGCTTTTAGACGTGAAAGTCAAAGTGAAGAGATTGACGCTATCTTGTAACCTTATTTCATAAACACCAGTTATATATAGCATGAAACACATTAGTCACAATCTAAAGACACTAAAGCGTCAAATAATGCTGCGGGTTTGGTATAGCTATGGCATCAGCCTCTTAGTGAACCGCTTCACTTTCGTTGGTGTTTTATTGAGTGCTAGTGTTAGTTTATCTGTAAAACTTTTCTCTTTACCAAATATCCTGCTTAATTTAATGGATGTCAGACTAGGGGCCGTACCGCAATACGTTTGGCAGGTCTTTGCTAGTACTTTAGCTAGGGGAGAGTTATTGAAGATTCTAGTCTTAGTGATGATTGTTTTGTCTACTTTGTATTTGTTTGCTCTACTGAAAGACTCTTCATTTAACACTCGTACGGTTCAATCTATCTAGAGTTTAATAAAACAAAAGACCGCAGCCAAAGGCTGCGGTCTTTTGTTTTATTAAGTCACTAAGCGTGCTTCGCTGCCGCTTCTTCTTTCAAAGATTTTCTTATCAGAGTCAGTAGTTCTTTTTGTAGTTTTTTGTCTCCACGTAGGGTAGTTCGAGCCGCATCGTATCCACGACCAAGCTTCACCTCAGTACTCTCGTCTCCACCAGGAGGGAGGTAAGTATATGAAGCACCAGACTTCTTCACATATTCGTACTTTTCTCCTAGCGCTAGAAGCTCACCCTCTCTGGAAATTCCTTCTCCGTAGATCAGATCAAATTCAGTAGTTCTAAATGGAGAGGCAATCTTGTTTTTTACGACCTTTACTCGGTGACGACCACCGACAACTTCTTCACCCTTCTTGATTTGAGCAATTCGCCTTATATCAAGACGAACAGAAGTGTAGAACTTCAAAGCCTTTCCTCCAGGTGTAGTTTCTGGGTTACCAAACATTACTCCAACTTGCATTCGGATTTGGTTGATGAAAATAACCACTGTCTTACTCTTAGCTACAATTCCAGTTAGTTTTCGCAAAGCCTGACTCATTAGACGAGCTTGTTTACCTACATGGTGCGCACCCATTTCTCCTTCGATTTCGTCTCGAGGCGTTAGTGCAGCTACAGAGTCGATAACAATAATATCGATCTTTCCTGACCGTACTAGTGATTCGACGATTTCTAGAGCCTGCTCACCGTTGTCCGGTTGTGAGATTAGAAGTTCGTCGAGCTTCACACCAATATTTTTTGAGTATTCAGGATCCATTGCATGTTCAGCATCAATAAACGCACAGATACCACCCATCTTTTGTGCTTCAGCTACAGCGTGTAGGGAAAGGGTAGTCTTACCAGATGATTCTGGTCCAAAGATTTCAATAATTCTTCCACGAGGGAAGCCGCCAATACCAAGTGCATCATCTAAACCAATTGATCCAGAGGGGATAGCGTCAACGTCAACCTTCTTACTCTCTGACAAAGTCATAATAGACTCATCACCAAACTTAGTTTTGATAGCTCGTAATGTTTCAGCAATACTAGCAATACCGCCACCTTTTTCAGTCGGTGCTTCACCCATTGTCTTTGGTGCTTTTGCTACTTTTTTCTTTACCATATATTTAGATGTATATTATTTAATAAGTGACGTCGGAGTGTAAACAAATGATCTTATTACGCTCGTCTCTCTGCCATATCTGTCTGTTGCCCTTAGGGTAGATATAGTATAACTGTTTTCCAAGACTAGCGCCTCATTGAAATAACCATCCTCATCAGTGTATATTTGGCGATCATTTAGCCAAAGTCTAGTTATGTTGAAGGCTTTTCCCGTTAGATTGATCACCCTAACGTTTTGTTGAGTCTCAGGTTCATTTTCAAGCACAATCTGTGGTCCAGTGATCAAAAATCTGGCTTGAAAGGCGGCATAAGAGACTATTATGGCTAAGAGTATTAATGATCCAAGTATTTGTAGGGTAGTACTTAGTTCAAATTTTCTGCTTTTTTCCATGATTATATTTTGTCCTCCTCCTCCTCTTCATCGTCGTTACTACCGTCATTTAATATTTCTCGCGGGCGAGAACCGTCTGCTGGTCCAATCACACCTTGTTCTTCAAGGATATCGATCAACCGCGCCGCTCTAGAGTAACCAATACGTAGTTTTCGCTGCAAGTATGAAGTTGAAGCTTTTCCGGCTTCGATGACAGCTTGTTTTGCATCATCAAACAGTTCGTCACCGTTATCGTCATCGTTTCCACCTAGAGAAGACATGAATGAAGCGGCATTACCATCCTTGGATTCTTCAAAGTTAATCGTGTCCAGCATATGAGCATCTTGTGCTTTGAGGTAGTTTACTACCGCCTTGATTTCTTCTCCAGATATATAAGCTGATTGAATACGAGTCAGTCTCGGACTGTCTGAAGAAAGGTAGAGCATGTCTCCTTGTCCAAGTAGCTTTTCAGCACCCATTTGGTCGATGATAGTACGAGAGTCAATTTGTGAAGCTACGTTTAGGGCAATTCTCGTTGGGACGTTAGCCTTAATCGTACCTGTAATTACGTTTACCGATGGACGTTGAGTAGCTAAGAGAAGGTGAATACCAACCGCTCGACTCATTTGCGCTAGTCTAACGATCAAAGCTTCTAGCTCTCGTGGGTAGGCTTGCATTAGGTCGTTAAGCTCATCAAGAATAATAACAATATAAGGAAGGGGTTCAGGTAGACTGTCTTTGTCTTCTTCTATAGAACCAGCGTCTTCCCAAGCCTTTTTGGCAGGTTGGTAAACGCTACTGTGATATAGGTCTAAGCCCTGTACTCCTTCAGCCTGCAAAATGTCGTATCGTCTGGCCATTTCTTTCACTGCCCACGACAAAGATTGTAGTGCTTTTTTAGGTTCTGTAATTACTGGAGTTAGAAGATGGGGAATTCCGTTGTATAGAGTAAGTTCTACTCGCTTAGGGTCCACTAGAATGAAACGTAACTGTTCCGGTGAATTTCTAAATAGTAGCGAAACGATGATGTTGTGAATAGTAACTGACTTTCCAGAACCTGTTGTTCCAGCGATGAGGGCGTGAGGCATTCGGGCGATGTTGGCGAAGTGAACTCCACCAGCTACGTCTTTTCCAAGCGCCACCAAAAGTGGGCGAGGTGAGTCGGTGTACTCAGGATTCTTCAAGATAGACGCTAGACCGACAGTTGAACGGACTGCGTTCGGTACCTCGATACCGACAAGAGACTTACCAGGGATCGGAGCCTCGATACGAATAGTACTGGCTTTTAGAGCAAGTTGTAGTTCTTGCTGTAGGGCAACAATTCTCGAGATACGCACTCCTTGAGCTGGCTTGAGAGAGTAGCGGGTGATGGCTGGACCACTTTCAACTGCGTCCATTTCAACATTGATACCAAATTCCTTAAGTGTTCGTTTGATAGTAATTGAGTTGGCTTTAACGTCACCAGCCATCGCTTTCCCTTTGTCCTTATTTAGGAGTCCAAGTGATGGGGGGATGTACGGTCCACTAAAACTTTTAACAGTGATGTCACCAACATTTTTGATCACGCCAAGGCTGCTACCTAGTTTGTTTACCAAAGTTTGAGATTTTTTCTCGTCTTTTTCTTCATCTTCGGCTGGCTCTTCCGCTTCTTCTACTTCTTCAACCTCAGGCTCTTCGATCTCTTCTAGTAGTTCCTCATCTTCACCTTCACCTTTCTTAAACTTTGGAAAAGCTAATCCAGTATTAAAAAATAGAAAACCACCGATCATGATAAAACCGAAAAGAAGAATTCCAGTTACCATTTCTCCAACTAAGTATGTAAGAGGGTAGCTGATCGATAGTCCGGCGATTCCACCTAAGTCAGCTTCATACAACTCCAGAGCTGCTAGTAGTGAAACAAAAGTAAGGAAGATACCCAGAACTTTTGAAGTACTAACTCTTTCGTCTTCTTTAGGTCGCATGAGAGTAAAGACATACAAGATACATACAAGAGGTGCCAACCATGCTCCAGCACCAAATAGTTTAGACAGAGTTATCTCTGCATAGCCGCCAACTCTGCCAGCAAACCCAAGTAGGGAGAACAAGAAAAAGATACCAAGCACACCGACAACCACGGCTGCTATGGCCTGTTTTGCTTGAGGTGAAAGATCGTCAAACATAGGAGTTTTCTCTTTGGCTTCAGCTAGTGAGGGACGTTTTTTTCGGGCCATAATAAATAGATATTAAACAAATGAAATTACCAAGAATACCGACATAATAACATGAAGACACCTGTAAATCCCCAATAGAATTCTCACCTTTTAGTCCTAGAAGCTTTTGAAGTAAGAAGGTAGCTTAAAGCTAAAAGACAATGAGAAGGCTTGCTAAGAGACCAAAATGTCCTTATAATAGAGGGAGACTTTTATCTATTAAGGACAGCTAAGAAGTGACCTAGAGAAGTATTTATAAGACATCAATAAGACATCATGGATAAAGATAATGTTTTCGCAGTAAAAAGACTTGCCGCCAATAACGACTACTATAATAATGTTTTTAAAAAGACAGAGAAGACAATTTCTGTTGTCTTCTATATTCTGTCTTATATAGAAAGAAACCAAGAGACAGATTTTCACATAAAGACAATAAGTGAGAAAGCTATGTCTGTGCATGAGTCAGCGCTAGGAACTCTGTCCTTTTATGAATATGAGGCACAAGACAAAATTTTCCCGTTCCAGCAGTCTCTTGTCTCACTAGAAGGATCCCTTAGAATTGCTAACGCTGCCAGAGTACTAAATGACGAAGTACTAGCCTTACTCTTAAGTGAGGTAGATTTAGTACAACGTTACTTACGCAATCACTTTGTGGGCGCTATCCCAATGAGTATTAGCGATATGGAGACTAAGGTTACTCCAACATCTAAACCTAAAAATTATTCAACTGCCAGGAGTAGTAGACCAACCAGAAGTGCGATACCAAAAGGGGACATTAGCTCTGACGCCCACATGGTCTATAGTCAACTTGTCGATAGAGGGTCACGCATAAAGACAGTCCTTGAAGCCAAACCAGAAGCGACAATTAAAGACATTGCTGAAGTCATCACTGACGTTAGTGAAAAGACAATTCAAAGAGAACTGAATAGTCTTATAGAAAAAGGACAAGTTGTTCGAGAGGGAGAAAGACGTTGGTCTAAGTACTCTATTTCAAAATAGTTGAGAAACTGTCTTTTAATATAAATTGTCCTTAAATTACTTTAAAAAGACAGAAGGTTTATACTATCTGTCTTTTAGGTTTTTACTTAGTTGAGACAAATATATCTATATTTTGATGACTTTTTTAATACTTGCCAATGTAGCTTTTATGTTACTTGGTGACTTTAGGGGAGTAAGGAATCACGTTTAGAAGCGTCATAACAACCAGACACAGATACCGTAATTTTATTGACGTTTTCGACACTTTAAAGTATCGTAGCGTTGAAGTTACTGTTTATATTAGCTTTAGATATAAACCTATATATGAATCCTCGTGATTTATAACTGGTTAATCCACACACTAATTAATAACAGAGCTTCTTCAAGT
Source organism: uncultured Candidatus Saccharibacteria bacterium (assembly GCA_964350985.1). Taxonomy (GTDB): domain Bacteria; phylum Patescibacteriota; class Minisyncoccia; order Phycocordibacterales; family UBA918; genus OLB19. Next base: position 15,148 of record CAYGLK010000003.1, on the reverse strand, counting down.
CTAAAAACTTGATATAATATTACCTAATGCGCTCGTGCGCTTTTTTCTAAAGTGTCGCCAAGTATCGTGAAGACCACGACTACAGGCTACACAAGAATTTAGAGATAAGCACAAAAGCACGGTTGTATGAATGTTCTTTGATAAATAAGAAGTAATGAGATCATTACTTACTTCATATATATGTAAACGCTAATGTGCAGCGTTACCTTTTATATGTACAAACGTATATTAGGTAGAAGTACATTTCCGCCTCACTTTTCCCACCATGGTTGCTAATGTCCGTACTCAGTCCTTATTTACAGCTAACCTCTATATCGCAAGGTATAGAGTTAGTGATATTTTGTAAGATGGTCTGATAAGCCATTTTATGAATATGAATTAATTCATATTATCAGCAGTTATCAAATTAATAGCTCACGCAAGTGAGCACACTCGATTAACAACGAGTAACAAACTTATAAAAATTATGACTATTGCAAAAGACTTTGCATCAAAAGCAGCAGTTGCTTTTGTTGCGGTAGCAATGATCTTCTCAATGTTCGCTCCTGCTGCGCAGGCGCAATCTTCTGAAGACTTGCAACAAATGATCAATGACCTATTAGCACAAATCGCTTCTCTACAATCACAAGTTGGGGGAGGTTCATCTGCTAGTTCAGATGTTTGCCCATTCACATGGACACGTGATCTAAATGTTGGCGCTACAGGTGCTGACGTTATGAAGCTACAACAATTCCTAAACGCTAACGCTGATACACGAGTAGCAGCAGCAGGCGCAGGATCAGTTGGAGCAGAAACTGAATTCTACGGACCAGCTACATCTGCAGCTGTTTCAAAGATGCAAGTAATGTACCGAGCTGAAATCCTTACACCTAACGGGCTTGTAAACCCAACAGGTTACTTCGGACCATCTACTCGTAACAAGGCTAACTCACTATGTGTGTCAGCTCCAATGACTGATGGAGATGGAGATATGGACGGAGACATGGACGGAGACATGGATGGAGATATGGACGGAGATATGTCTCTTTCAGGAGAAGCTTCTCTAGATTCATTTGAAGTTGAAGACGGTGAGTCAACAGTTGAGGAAGGTGAAGAAGATGTTGTTATCGGTGAAATCATGGTTGAATTCACAGATGGTGACGCTTCAATCTCACGACTTGACCTAGCTCTTGTTGCTGACAATGGAAACGATGAACAAGATCCATGGGATGTATTCGAATCAATCTCACTATGGGTTGATGGCGACAAAGTTGCTGAGATGAATGCAGATGACGAAGATGATTATCTAGACGAAGATGATGGAACACTTCGTTTCAGTGGTCTAGATATCGTTGCTATGGAAGATGATGAGCTTACTATTTCTGTTGGTGCTACATTCCAAAATAACTTGGATGGTGTATCATCTGGAGATGATGAAACTTGGAATCTTTCTGTAGAATCAATGCGATTCTTTGACGCTGACGGAGTAGCTACAACAGAAGACGGATCACCAGTTACTGACGACACAGTTGAATTCGATATTGAAGAAGAAGGATCTGATGAAGAACTTGATATTTCTCTATCTTCATCAAACCCAGATTCAACAGATATCGTAGTTGATACTGACTCAGATACTAATGGTGTAACTATCTTGGTAGCTGATCTAGAAGCTGAAGATAACGACATTGAACTAAATACAATTATCGTTCGTATTGACACCACAGGTGCTTCTACAACTGACGTAATTGATGAAGTTCGAGTTGAAATCGACGGTGAATCATTTGACGCTGAATCAATTGGAACAGACAAGTCAGTTATCGGTGAAGATGGAAAGTCACAATATGTTGACAACAATGCTTCAGACGATGCTGTATGGTACTTCTTTGACATCGATGGCGATGTTGTTATCGATGCAGATGATGAAGTAGCAATGCGAGTTGTAGTTGACTTCAACGACACAGATGACGGTGCTCGTTACGGAAACGGTACAACTATCAAGGCTCAAGTAACTAGCGTAGAACGAGATGCTTGGGACGCTGAAGGTGCTGATGACCTAGACACTACACAATTTAGTGGAACTGCAGTGGGTGATACACACACACTAGTTGCTGAAGGTATCCTTGTACCAGTAGACGGTTTCTCTTCAGAGACTGATACTCTAGGACAAGACGATACTATCGGTGAGTTTACACTTGAATTCGAAGTTTCAGCTGTTGAAGGAGACTTCTACATTACTGAAGCTACTTCAAGTACAACTCCAGCTGAAGGTGTTAAGTACTCAGTTACTGGTGGAGCAGCTGTTATCTCAGCTTCTCTAACTTCAACTGCTGATGAAGACTCAACTGGAGTATTCACAGTACGTGAAGGTGAATCTGAAACATTTACTTTGACTGTAACTGTAGACCCTACAGCAACTGGTACATTCCGTGTATCTCTTGATGAAGTATGGTACTCAGCAGACGATGATGGTGTTACAGATGCGGAAGCATACCTTCCAACACCAGTTTCAGATTTCCGAACAGGTCCACAAGCTATCCAAGGTTCTTAATCTCTGATTAAAACTTTGTGACAGTTTCGTAACTTAAACGGAATCTAAACAAACAAAAGCCCCGTGATTTATCACCGGGGCTTTTGTTGTATCTGGAAAGGGAATACCCCATCCGCAAAGGGCCGCCCTAGGCAAACTCGCCTAGGGCGGCCCTTTGTTTATATCTAAATTACGCCTTCATCCTAAATGTTAATGTGTAACTAATGACCACTCGAGCTATTTCACTTGCTGTAGGTGAGTTTTATCATATTTATAATCGTGGAGTTGATAAACGAACTATTTATTTAGACATGTATGATTACCGGCGCTTTGTTGAGTTGATTTATCTGTGTAACTCATCTGCTGCAATTAACATAAGAGATATTCACCGAGATCATTCTTCAGCCTTTGATTTTGAAACCGGAGAACCTCTTGTCGCTATAGGAACATACTGCTTAATGCCTAATCATTTTCATATTTTAGCAATGCCGCTTGTTGAAGGAGGACTGACTACATTTATGGGAAAGCTTGGTACTGGTTACTCAATGTATTTTAATAAAAAATATAAGCGTACAGGGGCATTGTTTCAGGGTCGGTTTAAATCACAACACGCAGACACAGATGAGTATTTGAAATATCTATATGCATACATCCATCTGAATCCGGTAAAGTTGATTGATTCGACTTGGAAAGAGGAGGGGATAAAAGACGCAGCAAAATCTTTCGATTTTGCTGCGTCTTTTCAATACTCTAGTTTGACAGATTACCTTGGTCAAAATAGAGAAGAGAATGCCATCATTAACTCGGTCCCATTTCCAGAATACTTCCAAACTTCTAGGGATCACAAGAGAGAACTATTTGAGTGGCTGGAGTACAAACCTCTCTAATTCCTATAACACATAGGGGTCCACAAAGGACCGGCCTAGGCAACTTGCCTAGGCCGGTCCTTTGCAAGCTTTGGTTTTGGAAGGGGTGGAAAAATATTTTAATCGTGGTACAGTTTCTTTATGACGCTCCGTTCAACAGTCTTGTTGCGAGCTACAATCCTAACACTTGCCTTAGGAGCGATTTTCTCCGCCTCCAATACTTTTGCTCAAACATCTTGTGGTAAAATAATCGCTGCGGGGTATTTCTTCTCATTCTCTGGGGGTAGTGATTTTATTTCAGAGACTATTACTGACTGCGCTAATCCTTTTAATATAGATGAAAATGGAGTAAATCATCAATTAAAAATTAATGGGGTAGTTATAGACGAAGCAGGGACTGCTTTTTTGGAACCAGACGAAGATGTCAATATAGAAGTGAGAAGGGATTCTGGAAGGACAGCATTTGGTTTTTATTTATTTAAACACAGTAGTCCGGGCTATTTACATGTTAATCCATATAGAGAAGCGGATTCAGAAGATGTATCTGAATTTGCAGAGGATTATTTTTCATCTAGTGAGGAAGCGGATTTATATACCAGCATATATCTTGAGAATCTAGAGACAGGGGAAACAGATTCATATTTTTATGATGAAGATTTTGAGGAGATTATAGATGTTAATACTGGAGAAAGTATAGCCAACATTTTCTATAATTTTACTAATGCGTTTGATAATTATTTTTACAATCAAGACTTTACGCTTGAAGAGGGCACTTACACGATTGTAGTTGCGGCAGACCCTATACAGGTTGTTATGGAAAACGAATCTTTTATTAAAGAAATATTCAATTTCTTGCTACCTACTGCTCATGCTCAATTTGATTTTCCAAGATTTATTGACACCATTACTTTTAATGTATCTGAACCGGTTGTAGAACCAACGGGTGCTTCTAGTATTCTTTTCTTGCCGGGTATTATGGGGTCTAGGTTGTATGAAGAGGGTAGTGAATGTGCTGAAGAAAACGGACAGCAAGAAAGATGGTTTTCAGTCGATGTATGCGACCATTTAAGACTGCAGATGGACTTCACTGGATCTAGCGTTAATAGCCTGTATACCTTGCCAGGTGAGGAAGGGATTGTGGATGAGACGTTCACCTTAAATTTATACAAAAGCTTTTTAAGTGAACTGAGAGAATGGAAGAGTGACGATGTAATAGATGATTATAAAGCCATTCCTTATGACTGGCGTTTGGGATTAGATGATATTTTGAAAACTAGATCAGTCGATGGAAAGGTTGCTTATGATGGATCAAGTAGTTATCAAGATAGTTATTTATATAAATCACTAGAAGAGTTAGCTGATACATCTAAATCTGGAAAAGTAACTTTAGTCACACATTCAAACGGAGGCATGGTCGCAAAAATTTTATTGAAGACAATGAAGATAAATGACGATCCTTTGTTAGATAAAGTAGACAATCTTATTTTGATTGCCGTACCTCAATCCGGCACACCCGAGGCTATAGTGGGAATGCTTCATGGTTCTGGTTTGGGTCCAATGGGATTGGTCTTGTCTCAATCAACCTCAAGAAAGTTGATGGAAACAATGCCTTTTGCTCATCACTTATTACCTAACCAAGACTATTTTGATTTAGTTGAGACTCCAGTAATTACTTTTGCTGATGGAGAAGCTACTGCTGCTTGGTTAAGTACTTTCGGTAATCAAATCACTTCACAAAATACACTTCAAGATTTTCTACGAAAAGATAGCGGCAGAGTAGTACCAGATACTAATGACTTGACTACTCCAGCTGTAGTGGAGGGATACTTATTTGGTTATGTAAATATAATTGACACCTTACTTCAAGATTGGGAACCAGAGACTGATACAAGTGTTTACCAAATTGCAGGTACCGGAATAGAAACCCCGGCTTCAATTGAATATTTTACTGACCAGAAATGCGCTGAAAGAAATCCGTTTTTGCTTTTTCTTTGTACTAGATATGAGCCAAAGCTTGGTTATCGAGTTGAGGAAGTTATAGATGGAGATGCTACTGTAGTTGTACCAAGCGCGCTGGCGCTAGAAGAATCTGACAATGTTGAGAATTGGTGGTTGGATCTATTAAAATATGAGTCAGTTTTTAGAGTGGATAGAATACACAGAGATATTGTAGAAGTTCCAGAGATTAGTGAATTTATTTTTGATCTTATATCAGATAATGCTTTAGAATCCTATACGTATCTTGATACTACAGCACCAGATTTTTCAAATAAAAACCGTATTTTGTTAAGATTACACTCACCGCTAGATTTATATGTAGTTTTAAGTGATGGAGAGATAGTAAGTAGTTCTACTCTGTCAGTGCGTGGGGTAGAGTATCGTCACTATGGCGAGATACAACAGCTTTCAATTCCTGAAGACGAAGAAGATTATGAAATACGACTGATTGGATTAGCTTACGGCTCTTTCACTCTCGATATTGAAAAGTATGAAAATGAAGAACTAGAAGAGCGTATAACATACAGTGCTTTACCCTCAGATATTTCAACTAAGGTGTTAATATCATTTGAAGATGAGGATTTACTCAGTGGAGTTGATTTGCTGATAGATTATAATGGCGATGGTGTGTTTGATGCCTATGCACTTCCAGGTTTAGGACAGTCAGTGGCAATTGAGTCAGAAAATACCTCAACAACTACTCCCATGGTCAGTCGGGGAAGTAGTAGTACGGGAACAAAGGTCAGAGATCTGTCATTTAGCACTGCGCCTTCCGGTCTTTTAACACAGAGTACTATTGAGTCTACAAAGACTGAGTATGAATTAATGTTGGAGCTTATACAACTTTTAACGCAGTATCGAGATCTATTAATTAAGTTTAGGGTAAAATAAGGATATGAAAAAATTTATTTTAATAATCAGCGGCATCCTATCTATTGCAATCTTTATACTCGAAAAAATTAGCATGCTTGATTTCTGTAAAAAAGATTATGAGTGTAGAGGATACTTTATAGGCACTGGAGAGACTTTTCTTTTTTTTGTTATTGTTTTCTTTTTCTCATTGATAACATACTTTGCTCCGGAGAAAGTCTTTCAATCTTGGTGGAAGTTCGCCAAGTTTTCGATCCCAATTATTTTTCTACTAAGTTTAGCTATAAATCTTGAACTACATCACAGTCCTACTGGTTCGTGGCAAGACATCTTTGATATTCCTGCACAAATCATTCTCTATTCTGTTTTTACACTTGGTTCTACTTGGCAAATTTGGAAGGGTTGGAGAAAGAACTAATTTTAGATTTTAAGAAGTGATATAATCTACCAACGAATGTTTAATAAAGATTTTTATAAATTCTTATTTAGTTTTGTGGCAGTGATCGCGACAACACTTTTATTTATTCTCATTATTGGGACTGGTGTATAATCTAATTATGATAAAGATAACTGATCAATATTTTTGGAACATAGTTTTTTTACTCTTCTTTTTAGGGTTAATGGTAATGGGCTCAATCATTCTTGAGACTGAAGCTCGGATACCGTTTGCGGAGTTAGCTTTAGTTGATTATGTTTTGATCACACTAGCCTCATGGCGTCTGACTAGATTTTTCATCAATGATGCTATTACTAAATTCTTCCGAGAACAGTTCTGGGACTTAGTGAAGGTAGGGAAGGGGTATGAGTTGGTTAAGCCAAAGAATGGTCCTAGAAGGACATTGGCGGACCTCCTATCATGTCCGTGGTGTTTCAGTGTCTGGGCTGCGGCTTCAGTAATCTTCTTCTATCTGCTGTCTGCCTACGCTTTCTATCCAGTGCTTATTCTAGCTATTTCTGCGGTGGCGACTTTCTTGCAATTGGTTTCAAACTTGGTTGGTCATAAGGCTGAGTTACTTAAAAAAGAGAACGAAGGTTAATATTGTATTTCAATAATTTTAGTGTATATTGCGCTATCTATATATGAAAAACATCTTTAATATTTTTCTGACCGCTATTTTAGCGTTTACTATTTCAATCTCCGGTTTAATAATGGTCCTTGCTGTCTGGACGATATTAACGGGGGATTTTAACCTGATCTCAGCTTTAGCCTTTGTTATTTCATCTATCATATTTATTCTTACATCTTTTTATATTGTAAAAATAAAGGATGGCTGGAAGCACTTTTTTGATAGTTCACCTTGGTGGCCGTAAGCTTTACCTTTTTCTATATATCTGTTATATTCTCCCTTACCAGGCTCATGACAGTTGGTCGCACGCAAGTGCAGTAATTGGTGCCTACACCAGCCTACCGAAGTCCAATCTTCTATTAAAGAATTTGGGGTCGAAGCTTATAGATACATTTGTTTAAGATGTATCCATGACCTGTGTTCTTATAAATTAAACAAAAGTTGTTCATGGCAATTACAAAAGCAAAAAAGCAAGACATTCTTGCAAAGCTTGAGGAAGTTCGCGACAACTCAGAATCAATTGTTTTTGTACACTACAAAGGCTTGAGTGTTTCTAACACTACAGCTATGCGCCGCGATCTACGCGAGAAGGGCGTTGGATACTTTGTAGCGAAGAAGACATTGATGAAGAAAGCGTTTGGTGACACCTTTACTGGTGAAATGCCAACTCTCGATGGTGAAATTGCTGTTGCATATAGTACAGACGCTATTGCTCCAGCTCAGGGTATTCAAGAATTTAGTGATAAATTCAAGACTAACATTTCAATTGTCGGAGGAGTTTTCCAAGGAGTATTTAAGAGTCAGTCAGAAATGGTTGCGATTGCATCAATCCCACCACTACAGACTCTACGCGGAATGTTTGTTCAGCTTATCAACTCACCACGTCAGCGTTTTGCAGTTGTACTAGGTGCAGTAGCAGAAACAAAATCTTAAACTATTAAAATTTATTAAAGTATTATGACACACGAACAAATTATCGAAGCTGTTGAGAAAATGACAGTACTTGAACTCAACGATCTCGTAAAAACAATCGAAGAGAAGTGGGGAGTTTCTGCTACAGCAGTAGCAGCAGCAGGTCCAGCAGCAGCTGGAGGTGGTGAAGAACAATCAGAGTTCACAGTTGAACTAACAGACGGAGGAGCACAAAAGATTGCTGTTATTAAGGTAGTGAAAGAAGTATTAGGTCTTGGTCTAAAAGAGGCTAAGGATCTAGTAGACGCTGCTCCATCAGTAGTTAAGGAAGGAATGAAGAAAGAAGATGCTGAAGCCCTAAAGGCAAAGCTAGAAGAGGCAGGAGCAAAAATTACGCTTAAGTAATTTTTGAACCGGAAACGCATGATCAAAAGCCGACAGTCTGGGAGACTGTCGGCTTCATGCGTTGAGGTGGGCCCGATAGCACTTAGTAGATTTGGAGTTTGCGAACAAATATACTTAGTGACTAGTGGGAAGATTACACTGAAATAAGGTTAAAAAAACAGGCGCCTTTAGGCGCCTGTTTTCATTGTCCCCACAGCGCTCTCTTTTGCTATCCTAGGAGGCTATAATTAAATATATGAAAACATTTATAGCTTTATTCGCCTTCATGGCTATTTTTGCTGGGACACAACCAGTAGCTGCTCAACAACAAGTTCTGGAAACTCAGGTCCGAACGATACAACTAGAACTAATACAGCAACTACTTGCTCAGGTAGAAGTGTTACAAAAACAACTCAACGCAAGGCTTTTGGCCGAAAATAAACCTGGCTTAGGTAGTGATATAAATACTCCAGCAAGCATAAAAGTACTCTACCCAAATGGCGGTGAGAAGCTAGGGATTGGACAGGTCTATCAATTTAAATGGTCCAGTACTGGACTGAGTCCAAAAGATACAGTCTATCTTTATTTGATGGACAGTAGTGGTAAGCTTCAGTCTGCGCCATTTGCTAGAACAATAAATTCTGGCACTTATTGGGTATTGCTTAATAATACAAAAGAATTCCCGATTGGTAGCTACAAATTACATATTGGAACATTGCCAACTGGTGTTGCTGCAAATTCAAAAATAATGGCAAACACTTCAGATACTAGTGATAACGTTTTTGAAATAGTTGCTTCTGCTGGTGATGCAGGCGGAACTGGAACAACATCAACATCAGGACCTGGTTACTGTGGAGAGTATTACAACGGAGTTGATCGAGCGGTGCCTACTGACCCAGCCTTTACAGCCTATGGACTAAGGAAGGTGGAAGTACCATTGAGTGAAGCTAATAGAAGCAATGCATACTTTAAGCTTTTGGATAATCCAAGTTACGTTCCAACTTTTCGAGATCCTATCGACGTGATCTTGCCTGGATATCACCTACGTGGCCGTAATGCCGGAAGTTACCTAACTATTCCAATAACATTCTTAGCTGGAAAACAATTTAATCTACTATGGTATGAAAACCAGGATCCTATGCTTAGTTCTGCAAATGTAGTTGTTTCTCTTAGTCCTTGTCCGGGAGATTTTAGGCCTTCAATACCCCGTAACAATACTGGTGATAAATATTTGAATGGAGCCTGTCGTTATAGAGGATCTCCGACACCTGGTGGTTCACACAGTGCTACGATCGAAGGTTCGGGTTTGGCAGGATGTCAGATCCCGGCTGGTAAGACTATGTATCTAAACATCACCAATCATAAGTTGCCGCATTCTCCTGTTAATGCTTCCTGTCAAAATGGAGTCTGTACTCCTGGGGAAACGATTACAACACCTAAGCCTTTGTGTACGGATGAGTCAAAGCCGTGTGGTATGAGGTTTGACGGACTTCCATTTTCGGACGGAGTTAATTTTAGATAAAGTTAAACTTACTTTAACTTGAGACTCACTTCTTGATGAAAGATATAAAAAACAGGGCGGCCTTTGGCCGCCCTGTTTTTTATATAAGCCACAACATCACAGTCTTTTTTGTCCAGATCTACAGGTTCGGGCTGCGTGCTATAATCAGCTTAATTCCGTATGGCAGACCCACTTTCAATCTTATTTGGTAGCACAGCTCGAGTAAAATTACTTCGTTTTTTCCTATTTAATCCATCTAGAGAATATACTTTTGATGAGATGGCTCGTCGAGCAAGACTAGTTAGACGCACAGCTCGGACAGAGATCTCAGCTCTTGAGAGAGCAGGGGTAATAAGTAAGCGAACACTTTATATTACTGTTCCGGGTAAGACTAAAAAAACTAAAGCAGTTGGTTATGGTCTTAATAAAAAATTCCCAGAACTTCAAGCTCTACAAACATTCTTGTTTGAAACAGCTCCGATCGATGGGAAGACGCTACAGACTCATTTGAAAAAAGCCGGACCGATAGACTTTATCGTAGTGGCTGGTCTGTTTGTCCGTGACTTTGAACAAGGTTTAGATGTTTTAATTGCTACTAAGAAACTATCACAATCTAAAATAGAAGCGGCTATTCGTTCGATCGAGGCAGAAATCGGAATTGAAATTCGCTACGCCGCTATGACCTCAGCTGAACTTTTATATCGAGTTGGAATGTACGACAAATTAACTCGGGATCTTTTTGATTACAAACACCAAATATTAATAGATAGAATCGGAGTACGAGATGAGATCCATCCTGGCTCTTTTAGAGGTTAGTCAACAATTTTAAGTTGATATTTTTTTATACAAGGAGTATCTTTTTATAGGGTATGTAGTCTCAATTTGGTGACTGCAGAAAGGGAGGGGTTCTTTCATGTGTAGAATAAAAGTTCCAAACAATAAGTCTCCAGAGTGGGTAGCAGTAACACTCGAAAAAGAATTGTTCCAATGTTACTGCAAACCAAAACCAGGACTCCGTGAGAGTTTTGTGGAGTTCCTGAAAAGACTTTTCCGGCAAGCCAAAGGCATATGTGCTTGGTTCCTACAGGTCGATCCTGATGACCAGGTTATCTTGTCTTTGCTGCCAGCCATAGGGTCGTTTTTTCGAAGCCGCTTTGATCACCATTTGTGTGGAGCGGCTGGTATCCCATAGAAATCTGATCATGAGGAACAAAAGCCCTGCCACTCTGGTGGGGCTTTGTCTGTACTAATTATTAGTTGACTTTAAATTTTTTTATAAGTATTGTTTTTATGTCTTACTTTTGAGACTTATTGGGTGAGGAAGAATAATCATGTTCAAGAGGAGAGGTCTTGACACCAATACCAGAAAGCCACCTCTGTAAGAAGAGGCGGTTCGGCTAGCACTTTCTTTACACTACCAAGAGTCGAGCAGCTCATCGAAGTTTGCTCCTGAAAGTACAACTGACCACGATGCTCTTTATCGGAGTTTCGTCTCCACCTGTCTGAACATTGCTTGTCGAGCAGCTAATCTCTTTGGAAGCGAGATTCGCGTAGGGCTGGTTTCAGGAATGACATCCTCGTTCTTTCGCACGGTATATCACCGTGATCGCTGCAATGCCGCAGGTATACCTCGAGGAAAATATCTCTAAGAGAGTGCCTGCTACCGACGCAAGCCTCCCCCTAAAAAGGGAGGCTTTGATAATTTTAAAAATACCCATTAAAACAAGTATAGAAAGGCTTTGCTGGACTGTGTATAAAAGTGGGGATAGAACTGTAGATAAGAAGGCTCGTTTGGCCACAGAGAACGCTTGACTTTATTTTCTAATTGTATACAATGGCGCCTACGTATTTATGAATTTTCAATTAAAAACTAGCTAACCGCGTAGGACTTCGCATTGCGAGTTTCTATCCGCGGCAACGCGGTGTTTTTAATTCAGAGTTCAAGGGGGTACGCGATATTTGACAATTCTCAAGCTCAGACGTTTCTGTCACGAAAGTGATTGAAGCGCTCAGATATAAGACTCATTCTAGAGTTGGTTATTTGTTAGTTTGTGCCTTGGGGATTGTGCGGTCCGCAAGACCGTACAATCGCATATTCGCGGAATCGATTTGATAAGGTCGATTCCGTAAAAAACAAAAATCCACGCGTGTTCGACGCACGTGTGGTAATAGTCGAAAATTGCAAGGCAATTTTCGACTGTAGGTAAAACGATTTGCTGTGTAAAGATTTATGCCTTCGGGCGGGTCTTTTCGTCCACAGCAAATCACAAACAAAACACACGTCTGATTTTGGATTATGTATTTTTCCAAAGATCAGACAACTTAAAATTGTACAGCGGTGTACAACATTCAGTGAGTGAACCTTCAGACTATCTGTAAAGATGGTGTGCAGTGTTCCTTACAGGAATGTAAGGGTGTATGGTGGATGCCTAGGCTTCAAGAAGCGATGAAGGACGTGTTATGGCTGCGATAAGTTTCGGCGAGGTGCCAAATAACCTTTGACCCGGAAATTTCCGAATGGGGAAACCCTCCTGCTATCAGCAGGAATCTGTGTATGCAGATGCGCACCCAGGGAAGTGAAACATCTCAGTACCTGGAGGAATAGAAAGCAATAACGGAACTTTCTTTCTGGTCTTTATCTTGGTACCACTTTGTGTTTGAGTTTATTTGTGAATTAATAAGAGGGTCGAGAATCGAAAGATTCGATAAGAATGGACCGTGCCGAGGGTACGGCGATACATGTCAGCGCTCCGCAACGACGTAGGGCCACGTCAGGTGGCTGGAAGCATAATGCAACCAGTTGGTGACTCCATTCATCCCTCAACCAGTTCTTTGGAGATTGCATAGCAACAAGCAATCTCCCCTCTTATTAATTCACAAATCTCTCAGATCAAACATAAAGTGGTGCCAAGAACCATTAAGATCAGGAAGAAGGTTCTTGCGATTCCCTTAGTAGCGGCGAGCGAAACGGGAACAGCCCAAACCATACGTATTTATATGTATGGGGTTGTAGGACAAGAACAGCATTTAGTTGCGAAGAGTTACAAAAAATATGTATAGGAAAATGCGTTGGAAAGCGCGACCCCAGAAGGTAATAGTCCTGTATTCGAAATGCATATATCTCTTTTGTTCTTGCTCCTGAGTAGTTCGAGACATGAATAGCTCGAATGAATCTGCCAGCACTAACTGGTAAGGCTAAATATTTCTATAGACCGATAGTGAACTAGTACCGTGAGGGAAAGGTGAAAAGAACCCCGGAGAGGGGAGTGAAATAGATCTGAAACCATACATCTACAAGGAGTCGGAGCCCTGCGGGGCGACAGCGTGCCTATTGAAGAATGAGCCGGCGAGTGTACCTTTATCCTTTGTCTAAGTGGTAACCCCACGGAGGCACAGTGAAAGCGAGCGTGAATAGTGCGACTATAGGGTAGGGGTACGACCCGAAGCGGGATGAGCTTGCCATGAGCAGGGTGAAGCGAAAGTAAAATTTCGTGGAGGCCCGAACCGGTTGACTGTACAAAATCATCGGATGACTTGTGGTAAGGAGTGAAAAGCTTATCGAATTCCGTAATAGCTGGTTCTCTCCGAAACAGCTTTAGGGTTGGCGTCGAATGTTTCTGCTGGGGGTAGAGCACTGGAAAGAGTAAACAGGGAGAAATCTCGTTATTCTTATCAAACTCCGAATACCAGTAGGTTACAGCGCGGCAGTTAGACTATGGGCGAGAAGGTCCATTGGTCGAAAGGGAAACAGCCCAGATCGCCAGTTAAGGTCCCTAAATATATACTCAGTGCATAGTGAGGAGGTGAGGATTCTCAAACAGCCAGGAGGTTGGCTTAGAAGCAGCCATCCTTTAAAGATAGCGTAACAGCTCACTGGTCGAGAGTCCTTGCGCCGAAGATGATCGGGGCTCAAGCATATTACCGAAACTGCGGATTTGTATTTTCTTCGGAAGATACAAGTGGTAGGAGAGCGTTCTTCTCTGCGATGAATCCAAGGCGAGAGCCGCGGTGGAGCGAGGAGGAGTGAGAATGCCGGCACAAGTAACCGCAAGACGGGTGAGACCCCCGTCCGCCGAAATACCAAGGTTTCCTTCGCTATGCTGATCAGCGAAGGGTTAGTCGGTCCTAAGCCGATCCCGAACGGGGGAGGCGATGGATAGTAGGTTAATATTCCTGCACACTGTTATGTTCCTATGGAGGGACGGAGCGTTGTACTTAAAGCATCTTATTGGATTGGTGCTGGAGCATCGAGGAGGTCTGTCAGGTAAATCCGGCAGGCAATACTCCGAGGTGAGTCTGGAGGTGAGGCTACGGCCGATCTGATTTAAGGAGCACGCTTCCGAGAAAAACTTCGTTTGGGTTAAACATAACGGTCCCGTACCGCAAACCGACACAGGTGGTAGAGTCGAGTAGACTAAGGCGAACGAGTGAGAGGTCCTCAAGGAACTCGGCAAAAAAGCGACCGTAACTTAGGGATAAGGTCCGCCCCTATAGAGATATAGGGGCCGCAGCTAAAGATTTCCTGCCGACTGTTTATCAAAAACACAGCTCTCTGCGAAGACGTAAGTCTATGTATAGAGGGTGACGCCTGACCTATGCTGGAAGGTTAAATGTGGGGGGTGATATGATCTTCGGATTGTATTGCTGGACTACATAAGCCCCAGTAAATGTCAGCGATAACTATAATCGTTCTAAGGTTTGGTGTATGTAGCAATACGTGCACCAAACGGATTGGAACGATTATAGGGTAAACAGCCTAGCCATAGTTACCTTGCGACTCAGAAATGAGCGCATTATCCAATTGCAACCAACAAGAGACCAAATGTTGCAGACCTTAACATTCAAATTTATTTGAGATGATGGTTAAGATAGAGTCCTATTGTGAAATGTCTACAATTTATTTTGTAGGAGAAGGGGATATAGAGCGTATTTCCTTGTCGGGTAAGTTCCGACGTGCACGAATGGCGTAACGAGTGGGAAACTGTCTCGAGGACCTGCTCGGTGAAAATACAATCCCGGTAAAGATGCCGGGTACCTGCAGTTA
>CAYGLK010000002.1:162023-304558 GCA_964350985.1 uncultured Candidatus Saccharibacteria bacterium | reverse complement strand
TTGAAAACCGTTAAGGGTGAAAGCTCTTCGAGGGTTCGAATCCCTCTCTCTCCGCCAATTATAGAAAGCACCCGCGAGGGTGCCTTTTCTATAATTGGCGGAGAGAAGCAAGTAAACTGCTTTACTTGCGGGAGGGATTCAAGAGCAAAGCGCTAGTTTTGCTATAATCAAGTTATGAATAAAATAGTTATCTTTGATTTTGATGGAACGATTGGAACCTTGGTCGTCAATTGGACAGAATGGAGAAAAGATATTAAAGATTTGATATACAATCTTGAACCTGACTCTAACATAAACTTAGAAGATATAAGGCACGCAAATCAAAACGATCTGATTAAAAAATACGGCTCTGAATTTCGTAAAGGTTTAAATAAAATAAACGAGCACTCAGAACAAGTCCTTGTAACTGATTTTATTGTTAATCAAAAAGTTTTAGACTATATAAAAAGTACAGACAATGAATTATATTGCTGGTCTTCAAATTCAAGAAAAACTCTTAATAAATACCTCACGGAAGTGGGGGTGATAAATAGATTCAAAAATATTGTTTCACGAGAAGATACTTATTTTCTAAAGCCTGACAATGAAGGATTCAGATTTATCAAAGATCAAGACGTCCCTCTCAAAGAATATTTATTCGTGGGAGACTCTGATGTTGATAAGGTGGCGGCTAAAGAGTCTGGAATAGACTTCATGCATGTGGTCAATTTTAATTTAAGAGCATAGCCCTTACATCAGCTCAAAAATACTACTCTACACTAGTAGAACTTGGTGTTAAAAAACGAGATCTCAAATTTGCTATACTTAAAATTATGCAAAAAATATTAGTTATCTTAGGTCTAGTTTTATTACTGATTATTGGATATCAATTTATCAATAACCCTGAAGCAGCTACTGAGCCAGTAGTTGAAGATTCTTTATTAGAAGGTGAATCAATAAGTATTAATGAAATGTCTGAAACTTTAATAGCTGAAGGAATTACTATCAATCCAATTTCACACGCCTCAGCAGTACTGGACTGGGACGGCACAATTATTTACTCTGACCCAGTTGGTGACGGTGAGCTTTACTCTGACTCCCCTGCACCAGATGTGATCTTTATTACACACCAGCACGGAGACCATTTTAATTTGGATACTCTAACTGCTATTTCAAAGCCAGGGACGGTTTTGATAACCACAGCAGAAGTTGCTGAAGCATTGCCAGCAGAATTACCTGGCACAAGAGTGGTTTTAGCTAATGGAGAAACATACTCTTTTGGTGATATTACCTTTGAAGCTATTCCCTCTTATAACATCAGAGAAGAAGCTTTGAAAAACCACCCTGAAGGGCGTGATAACGGATACTTGATTAGTGACGCTGCAAAGCGAGTTTATTTCTCTGGTGACAGTGAAGGCACACCAGAAATGCGCGCTTTAGAAAATATTGATGCTGCCTTTATTGCAATGAACCTGCCATACACTATGGATGTTGATGCGGCAGCCGAAGCAGTCCTCGCCTTCGCACCAAAGAAAGTCTACCCTTATCACTTCAGAACACCCGAAGGCTTTAGTGATGTCGATAAATTTAAGAGTTTAGTAAACGAGGGCAATTCTCAGATTGAAGTTGTTATACTCGACTGGTATCCTGAGTAAGTAAAATAAAATATATGAAACTACCAGCTCAGCCGAAGCACTTATTCTTGAGAGATATTAATCCAGTTATTCGCTTCCTGATTATTACTGACACAATAATTTTTGGCGCTGCTGGACTAATTGGTCCGCTCTTTGCTCTGTTTATTGAAGATTTTATTGTTGGAGGAGGGGCAGCTGTTGCTGGTATTGCAGCCGGAGTGTATCTACTTAGTAAAAGTATTATACAGATTCCGGCAGCACAGTTGATAGATAGAATTCGTGGTGAACGTGATGATTTTTGGCTCATGTTTATTTGTAATGTTTTTATAGCACTACTCCCACTTAGCTATCTTTTCATCAGCACTCCAATTGAACTCTATGTAGTACAATTTTTCTTTGGGGTAGCAACAGCTTTTACCTTCCCTAGCTTCTTGGCGATATTCACTCGTCACGTCGACAAAAACAAAGAAGGTACTGAGTGGGGTATTTACTATACCTGCGCTGATCTAACTAGTGGTGGAGCGGCCATCATTGGTGGACTTCTTGTGGCTACTTATGGTTTTCAAGCGTTGATTATTGTCTCAGTGATCATCTCTACCTTAGGTTCATTAATGCTTCTACCAATACGGCCGTATCTTAAAAAGGCCTAATCAACTTAGAGGGTTTGTCTGAACTAGGTATAAAAGAGCCAGCTAAAAACAAAAGGATACTCAGTGAGTATCCTTTTGTTTTTATTTACTTTTATTTTTTACTATTCAACCGTGTACCCAACTACCACATCATTTTCTACTTCTGCTGTGATCCGGCCAATTCGGTAATCGAGCGTTACCGGTAAAGATTCACCATCTAGCATCCCAACTCGAAAATCAACTTCATTTTCTGCTGCGTACGCTTCTGCTTCAGCTGTAGTCATCCCAATAATTTCATCGTTAGTGTCAGATTCATCTCCTTGCTCGGCCTGCATCGATTCTATTGTGTATGAAGTAATTACACCCCCTTCAACGGTGGCGTTGATGCGGCCAACTCTAAAATCTCTAGTGGTTGGCTGTGGTTCCCCATCAATTTCAACAACTCTAAACATTTCCTCTCTCGCTTCTGCAATCTCTTCTGCTTGAGCCACTGTTAAGCCAGTGTAATCTCCAGTTTGAGCAGCTACGTATTCAGGACAGTAAGTTGCTCCGTATTGAGCCGGCGAGAGACCGGCAGCTTCTGCCTCTGCAGCAGAACTGTATCGGTTCCCTTCCTCGTCACAAATAACCATTTCTTCAGCGGTATCATTCATTTTTTCTTCGTCAGTCTGAAAAAGGAAATATGCTCCAACTGCTAGAGCGAGAATAATTAGCAAAACAACAATATTTTTATTCATAATTTTAATTTAAATAATAAGAACTTATCGCTATTATAAATCATTTATTAAAAAAGTCAGACAATACTGTTGACCTTGATGCTGGTACACAAATTCCTTGGTACAAGCCTAACCTCGCAGGGAGACAAATTTGATATTAACGTCAAAACCCCGAAGTGAAACTTCGGGGTTTTGAGTTTCCACATTTTAAAAACTAAGACTTCTTTCCAGAGACAAACAAAGTCTGGTAGAAAAATACTGCTAAGAAAATAAATCCTTGCATCACTACAATTGCTCCTCCAGTAGAAACATCATAGTAGTAACTAGCATAAGCACCGACTACAGAACTAAAGACACTGACGGCAACGGCAATCTGCATCATGGTTGAAAATTTCTTTGTTAACAAGAAAGCGGTTGAGCCTGGTGTAATTAGCATGGCGATAACCAAGATAATACCGACAGTTTGTAGTGAGCCAGTAATAGTAATCGCTAGTAACACTAGGAAAGCGTAATGAATCAACTTAACCGGCATACCAACTGACTGAGCGTGGATAATATCAAAACAAAATACCAAGAAAGAGCGCCGGAAAATAAGTATCACAGCTGAGACTAATGCCAAGATAGCAACTGTTGTCCAAGCGTCAGCGTCAGAGATACCTAGTACTTCACCAAACAGAACGTGGGTTAAGTCTACAGAACTAGTGATACCAGAAATTAACACCAGCCCAAGAGCGAAGAAAGTAGTAAAAATGATCCCCATAATAGCGTCCTCTTTTATCTTGGTATTAGTCTTAACAAAACCAATCAGCACCACGGCTAAGAGAGCAAAGACAAAAGCTCCAATACTAAATGGGATCCCGATCATGTATGCCAAAACTACTCCTGGTAGAACTGCGTGAGAAATAGCGTCACCCAAGAGTGACCAGCCTTTTAGAATCAAATAGCATGACAAAAGTGCACAGGTAGCCCCGACAGTAATAGACACCAATATTGCCTTTACCATAAAGGCATATTGAAGCGGGTCAACTATAAAATTTAAGATTTCCATAATTATTTAGCGAAGTTAATATTATGAACAATGCCGTCAAAAGTTTGTGACACTAATTCTTTAGTAAAAACTTCTTTAGTCGGTCCATAAGCAATGACTGTCTTTTTTACTAGAGCAACATAGTCACAAGTGTCAGACAGTGAAGTCAGTTCATGAGTCGCTAGAATAATAGTCTTCCCTCCTTCCTTTAACGTAACTAGTAGTTCAGTCAAAGCCTTTTCACTGACAGCATCCAGTCCAGCAAAAGGTTCATCCAGAAGTAAGATATCTGCTCCTTGAGCTAAAGCTCTGGCCACAAAGACGCGCTTTTTTTGACCACCTGAAAGTTCACCAATCTGACGATCTTTAAAATCAGCCATGTTAACTTTATCTAAAGCGTCATTGACGTAACGTCTGTCTTCTACACTTGGTGTTTTAAAAATATTTTGTAGACCAAGGCGACCCATCATGACCACTTCATAAACTGAAACTGGAAAGTCCCAGTCAACCAGCTCAGCTTGAGGTACATAAGCAACATGGCTATGTTTCTGCGCCAAATAAGTTGGATCTTGGCAAACTTCTACTGAACCAGAATCGGGTTTTACCAAACCCATGACCACCTTAAACAAAGTAGACTTACCGGCACCATTCATGCCAATGACACCCGAAAGAGTCCCATAAGGAATACTGATTGAAGCATTTTTTAAAGCCACAGTGTTACCGTAGCTAACGCTAACGTTTTTAATTTCAATCGCAAAAGTAGGATCAGTCATAGTTATTATTCTCCAGTTAGGCCTGAGATGATTGTCTCGGCCGTCTTTTCAAGTAACTTTAAATAAGTTGGGGCTGGACCATCAGCAGCAGAAAGTGAGTCCACATAAAGTACTCCACCTAGTCTAGTGCCAGTTGCTTCAACCACCTCTCTTTGAATCCTTGGTTCAACTGTACTTTCACAGAAAACAGCTGGAATATTTTCAGCTTTAACAATATCGATCACTCGAGCAATTTGTTGCGGTGAACCAGCTTGGTCAGAATTGATTGGCCAAAGATAAACTTCCTTTAAGTTGTAGTCATTTGTTAGGTAAGTGAAAGCTCCCTCACAAGTAACAAAGAAACGATTGCTTTCTGGAAGTTCAGCTAATGACTGACTTAGCTGTTCATCAACTACTTTTAGCTTCTCTATATAAGCAGCCGCATTAGCATCAAAATACTCCGCGTTCTCTGGATCAATATCAGACAAAGCTCGACGAATATTTTCAATATAAATCATTCCTTGTTTTGGAGACATCCAAGCGTGAGGATTTGGCTTACCTTCGTAAGATCCTTCATTGATAGAAATAGTTTCAACTCCTTCACTAACAATCACCGCTGGAACATCCGGAATATTAGCTCGGAGCTTAGCTGTCCAAAGTTCTAGATTCATTCCGTTTTCAAAAATGATATCAGCTTCAGAAGCTTTTACTAAATCTCCCGGAGTCGGTTGATAACCATGTATCTCAGCTCCTACTTTTGTTAGAGAAACTGATTCAATTCGATCTCCCCCAACCTCTCCAACCATATCAGCAATAATGGTAAAGGTACTCAAGGCAACCAACTTATCTTCCCCAGCTCCAATAACATTGGCTTGGTTATTAACTGACGCGCCAAAAATACCGGCCTGACTAAAAATAATCACTCCAACAATAACTCCTCCTAATATACTTATTAATTTCTTCATATCTTTCTTTAATTCTTTAATCTTTATCTAAATTCCAATTTTTAATTTGCGGTATCAATGATCCATGTGGATCATTCTTTGGATTATGCAAAAATTTTGCCAAACGTTTAATGACCTCATCACTGATTGAATGTTCTAATCTTTCTGCTTCGGCGTGGACTGACTCTTTTTTCATTTTCAGAGTCTCATGTAAGAAAACTTCAATGATTCGATGTTTATAGGTCAGCTTTGCTCCAATAATGAAGCCCTTTTTGGTCAGCTCTACCCCAGATGCTGGATCAGCTTCAGCTAGACCATCACGCACTAGCTCTTTAATTCTTTCAGAAACAGTAGATTTACTTAATCCTAATCTTTTTGCTGCCTGAGTGACAGTATTTTTATTTGACTGACTAAGAATATAAATTGCCCTAACGTAATCTTCTTTGGTTGAGGTTATTTTCTTAGTCTGTGTCTTCACTGCAGGAGCATCTGTTCGCATATACGAACTATATACTATGACCAAACTTTTGGCAACACCGGTTTTACTTATTCTAGAAAATAAAAAGCCCTGAGCGAAGCTCAGGGCTTTTTATTTTCTTCACTTCAATCCCTATTTAGTAGATGCCTGCTTAACTCGAGCTGTTAGTCTAGACTTCTTACGAGCAGCTGTGTTCCCTTTGATCACTCCACGCTTAGCTGCCTTGTCGATAGCCTGGTAAGCCTTTGGAAGAATTTCCTTAGCTTTTGCGACATCTCCAGCTGTTACAGCCTTATTAACATCCTTAACAACGTCAGACATAACGTTCTTACGACGAATATTAAAAATTTGCTTCTTTTTTGCTTGGCGATTAGCCTTCATTGCTCCTTTGGTAATTGGCATATATATTTGTTTAAAGTGTCAGCACTATACGGTATTAAGTCTAAAAAATCAACCCATTTTGCTTAAATTTAACTTTTTATAGCAGTCAACCGTTATATACTAAGAAATGCTGTTATTTAAGGTATTTTACTTCTCGTCCTGATCTAAAGGTGCTAATCTCATTTAAATGGCAAAAATATACCCCCAAGCATATTTCAATCAAAAAATAACCCCTATTGAACAAGCTAGTTTAAGTATCGCTAGCTCAGCTGTACTCTATGGTCTAAGTGTTTATACTGTTTTCCCTGTGACCCAAACTAAAGATGGTTTGGCTATTTTTAGACTAGAAGATCATTTCCAGCGCTTACTTAATTCTGCCAAGGTTATTGGTATCGATACTTTTGCAACTGACTGGACCGCAGATAAATTTTTGAAAGCTGTTAAAGAGTTAGTCACTGCCAACAAAATTGATGAGACTGTTTTTGTTAGAGCGACAGTGCATGTTGATGAGCTCGTGCCTGGCACCAGGTCTCGAGGACTGAAGACTAACTTGAGTATCTTTATCTACGAAGCAAAGCCGATAGTACCCCAGAACGGTATGCGACTTAAGACTAGTGTTTGGCGCCGTACTCCTGACTACGCTATTCCGTCTCGAGCTAAAGTAAACGGGGCTTATATTAATTCTGTCTTAGCTAAACAAGATGCTCTTGATAGTGGTTATGATGATTGTATTTTTCTTGATATCACTGGCCATGTTTGCGAGTTAAGTGCTGCTAATATCTTTATTGTACGAGAAGGAGTACTTATTACCCCTGATCGCTCAACTGACATACTGGAAGGAATCAATCGTAAAACTATTCTTGAGTTTGCTAGAGCTGCACATATACCCTGTGAGATACGCAGTGTTGATCTAACTGAACTATATTTAGCTGACGAAATATTTGCCTGTGGCACCTCTGCCTTCATTGCACCAGTAAAAGAAGTTGATGGACGAAAAGTAGGGACTGAATCCATTGGTCCAATGACTAAAATGCTTCGTGGCAAACATGAAGCAGCTCTTAAAGGTGAAGATAGTGAGTATAAAAAGCATCTTACTTATCTAGATTAAAAGAAAATAGCCTTTAGCCCCAACTTAACTAAATTGTAGTACAATAAAAAAATGATTCGTTCACTTCAGGGTACTATCGAAGCGGTTGGTGAAAACAACTTAGTGGTTTCGGTAAATAACATCGGCTACTTAGTCAGTACTCCAACCAACAGACAGCAATTCCTCTTTGGGGAAGATGTTTTTCTACATACCTACTTAGCTGTGCGGGAAACAGCACTTGACCTCTATGGCTTTACCGAAAAGAATGAGCTGGTTATTTTTGAACTTCTTCTTAGCGTCCCTAAAATTGGTCCAAAATCAGCACTGCAAATTCTTTGCCAAGCTGACGCTAGCTTGTTGATCGACACTATCTTGCACCAAGATGCTGACCGTTTACATAAAATGTCTGGCGTTGGTAAGAAGACGGCTAGCAACCTAGTGTCTCACCTAGAAGGTAAGGTTATTGGATTAACTGATTCTGTTACTCAAAACAGCGCTGCACTTGAGCTTTCGCAAACACAAATTGATGCTATTGATGCTTTAATCACTCTTGGTTATGGCCTGACAGAAGCCCGTAGTTACGTGATGAAAGAAACTAAAGGCGAAGATACAAAAACGATTGTCCAAAGTGTTCTAAAACAAATCCCGCTTCATTAAAGAACACAATAATTATCTTTTGGCAAAAGAAATAATTGTCCGTATACTGTATGTATATGGCTTATTTTTTGTCGCTTTTAAAAAAATTAATCCCGCGTTGGGTACTCAATATTATTAGACCCCCTTACCACTACGCATTAGCTTATATTGCCAGTCTACGCTACGGTCACCCCTCAAAAGAATTGATGGTTATTGGGGTTACTGGGACTAAAGGAAAGTCGACTACTACAGAAATCATGGCTCGCATCTTAGAGGCCGAAGGTCATTCAGTTGCTTCCCTATCTACCATTCAATTTAAGATTGCTGGAGAAGCGAAAAGAAATATGTTCAAGATGACAATGCCTGGACGTTTCTTTGTACAAAAATTTCTCCGTGACGCTGTTACCGCCGGTTGTACCCACGCAGTAGTAGAAGTTACTTCAGAAGGAGCCAAGCAATTCCGTCACCGCTTTCTTGAATTAGACGCACTTATTTTTACTAACCTTACCCCAGAGCATATTGAATCTCATGGTTCTTTTGAAAATTACAAAAAAGCTAAGCTCTCAATTGCTGAAAGAGTTTTTCTTTCTAAAAAAAGACCGAGGTACATCGTGGCAAACATTGACGATGAGCACGGGGCTGACTTCTTAGATTTTGCTGTAGAAAACAAACTTCCATTCGGATTAAAAAATCTTTCTCTCTATTCTCTGCACCGAGACAGCATCAGTCTTGTCTTTAGTGACGTAACCATCCGAGTGCCTTTGATTGGTCTGTTCAATGTCTACAACATCTTAGGTGCAATAACCCTAGCTCGATCTCTAGGAATTTCATTCAATACTATTGATAAAGCCTTGCGGGATATCCCTGCCATTGCTGGACGAGTTGAACAATTTACCACTAGCAAAAATGCTCCGAAACATGTAACTGCTGTAGTTGATTACGCTCATACCACTGACTCACTTGAAAAGCTTTATCAAGCTTTTCCAGATACTTATAAGGTTTGCATCTTAGGTAACACTGGAGGCGGACGTGATAGTTGGAAGCGACCTGAGATGGGCGCTATCGCTGATAATTATTGTAATCAAATAATTCTTACTAACGAAGATCCGTATGACGAAGACCCGCGGCAGATCGTCGAGCAAATGGCTAAAGGAATAGCTCACCCAGACAAACTAGAAATCATCATGGACCGTAGACTAGCTATCGCTACCGCTCTAGAAAAAGCACCACACAATAGTCATGTACTTATCTCAGGAAAAGGAACTGATCCATACATCATGGGACCCAACGGAACCAAAGAACCTTGGAGTGACGCTGAAGTAGTGAAGGAAGAATTAGCTAAGATTCAATAGAGCCACCGCAAACGACACACTTCTTGTTGTCCATCGTAAAATGTTTCTCACCGTACAATTAAGTACGGCTCATAACATTTTACTCGGACGCCGCGAATTGTACCCGTTTGCAGTGGTTCTAAAAAAACTTAAAGTGATCGCCCTGGAAAATAGTTTTTAAATTCCGTGATAGAGCACGATCCCGGCCGTCACCGAAACATTGAGTGATTCTTTTTGTCCCAACATTGGTAATTCCAATATCTGGTCTACTGCTTCAAGAACATCTTGGGGCAACCCTTCTGTCTCACTACCTAAAATATAAGCAACTGACGCCGGCACTTTAAAATCAGGCAGTTTAATTGAGTCAGCTGACTGCTCAACAGCTACCACTTTCACTCCTTCGCTCTGAAGTTTCTTTATTAAAACTAAAATATCGGAAGCTTGTTCCCAAGGAATAAATTCTTCAGCCCCGAGAGCAGTCTTATGGATCTCACCGACAACTCGACCAAACCGATCGACCGGCAAAGGAGTGAAGCCTGTTAAGTAAACCTTAGCCACTCCGGCTCCATCACAAGTACGGAAGATGGCGCCAACATTATAGTTACTGCGGATGTCAGCTAGAATTACTTGTTTCATTACCGCTAGACTAACAAATAATGACGACTGAAGCCACGTTAGTCTTTTCAACTAGTATTTTCTATGTAAAAATAGAAATATAGCGTTTGATTTGCTAGCGTAATATGGTATATTGCTGCAACTTACGTACCAGAGGCCTGATGAGTACGGTACGTAAAAGTAAAGATAAGAAGAGGTAACAATTAAAGACAATGTGCCCATAGCTCAGCTTGGTACGCGTAGGACAGCATCCCATGCTCTCCTACCCTTATTAAGAAGAGGTAACAATTAAAGATAATGTGCCCATAGCTCAGCTGGTAGAGCAGCTCCCTTTTAAGGAGAAGGTCCTAGGTTCGAACCCTAGTGGGCGCACCAACGCAAAACAAAGCCTCAAGTCAAAAGACTTGAGGCTTTGTTTTAGTACCTGCCCTGCGGCAGGTACGGCGTTGGTGCGAACCGCAGCGATGTTTTCTTTTTCACAAGAAAAGAAAACCGCGAGGTGGGGTCGAGAGTACTTACTAGAATTGGAGCGTAGCGAACTATTATAGTTAGTAACTCGTGACCACATGTGCGACCAGAAATAATCCAAAAGGTGTACTGCTCCTGTATGCAAAGCATTCTTGAACTGCACTCACAACATAAACCCGAGCCAGCTATGGTTTAGGTACTCATTTGTTCAAGTAAGGAGAGGACACTTGTGGGTACTTAGTGATTCGTGACCACAAGTGCAACTATTTCTCTTCCTTTTTTAAATATTTTCGAACTAGCTCGTTTTGATCGACTTTGTGGCCTATAGACTTTGCCAGAGCAAAGAGATCGAGAAGCAGTCCTAATGTTTCTTTATTTCTTACTTCTATGGCAATCAGTTTGCTCCAATGGAAAAGGTAAGCGACATTAGGAAGGATCGTAATTTCAGAATCAAAATCTAAAAAATTTTTAGGTACATAACTAGTATCTGCAGAACGACCCCCAAAAGCTGTAAGTATTTTTTTGATCGAAAGCCCTCGTCGACGAATTAAATCAGTATAAAATGGTATGAAGTCTTCCTGCAATAGGGCTTCGACGATTACTTTGTTTTCTTTAATACGTTCAGTCAAACGAACTAGTCGGCTAAATGGAAATATATTTAACACCGACTCGGCAGATCTATTTGGCTGAATCGCGTAGACTCGTACTCCCGGACGTTCTGCTAACTTTTCATACAATTGCATCAGTGTTTCTTTTCCGGTATGCAGGAAAAATTCTGGATGAAGTGGTGCTTCAATGCCTATGAAAAGAATAGGGCTGAGCGAAGCAACTAATGATTCCTGACTCACTAATCTCCACCTTACTCTCTTATTTAGCGTCACCTTTTCTATAAATCCTCTAATACTGAGGGCTTTGAGTGGCCGATATAACGATGTCCGCGGCGCATTTATTTTATCAGCAAGACAAGCAATGGTCTGAGGTTTCTCAGTAAGCACTTTTATAAGCGTGTCTTCAAGCTTTGAAAACCCCAACACTTTTGACCGTTTTGTAATTTCTCTCATACAAAAATTATACTCTTTGATGCAATTTGCGTCAAAAATTTCTTCAATTTAGGTTTATTTATAAAGCTTTTATTTACCTTGACTATATTTCTATCAATAGGCTCACATACTAAGTATTCTTAATATGAAACTAGGCATTCCGCCTGGTTCATTGCAACAAGAAGGTGATGTATGTTTGCAGAAAAAGTTCTTTATGTTGCGGTAGCTTCTGGGTTGACGTTCCAGTCGACTCTGAAACGGCGTGACCGTCCGGCGTACCAAAACACGAAGAAGTAGCCTTTCTCCCATCACGGTCAAAGCTTTTTTGGACGCGATGGGAGCTTTATCAAGCTCATAGAAATGCATTATGAGTTTGTAGAGCTTTAGTTCTTTACTTCCCTTCCCGAGGAGACATCAATGGATTTGGTCCGCTTGTATCTCACAATGGTCCTTCCGGCACCATTTGGCTGTAACCTTAAGTGTCCTTTCTGTGCCATTGCACATCGTAAAGAGGCACAGACAATTAAACTCCTCGACGAGTCCTACTGTCTCTTTCTTTTAGAAGTGTCAGCAAAGTTTGTCGTGAGTCGTTTTGCAATCCAAGGCTATGAGCCACTACTCCCTCAGAGCTGGCCACTTACAAAGAGGCTTCTCACACTTGCCGATCATTCTGATCTTGGAACCGCCTTGGTGACCAACGGCATCCAGCTCAGAGCAAAGTCCAAGGAGCTTTCCGGTCTCGTGGATGTACTAACTGTCTCGCTTGATAGCTTCAGGCCAGAAAGGCATGACGAACTACGTGGAGTTAAAGGAGCTTGGAAGAAAACGACCGATGGAATAAAAGAAGCAGCACAGTATTTCAATAAAGATCTACAAGTTGCCTCCGTCCTTTTTCCGGGTGGCGCAACTGATCTCGTCGAGATGCCTGCACTTTTGCGAAAACTTGGTGTGAGCGAATGGGTAGTCGCGCCAGTGCTGAATTTTTCGAACGGCGTTCAACTCGTTTGTCGTGAAGAAGTACACGACTCACTCATCCTGCTTGACGAGAGTGCGAGTAAAGAGGGAGTTCACCTTTATTTAAGTGACGAGCTTCGACACGTAACAAGCAATGAGCTCTTCAACACGATGAACGTGAAATCTCTTGAAGACACGGATTACATCGTTCGTCTTTCACCAGACGGCACCTGCTCGCGCGGCACGGAAGCACTACATGAAGCAATCCACGCACCTGTTTGGGATCAGTGCGAGGATCCGGTCAGATTTCTAGAACGAATTCTTGCGGAGACTGGAAAAGAGATTCAAAAAAAATAAATGCTTTCTTCTCTTCCCCTCAAGCCTCTGCAGTTGCAGAGGCTTTTTATATATTGAAAAACTAAGGGTAAATAATTGAAGAAATGTGCATATTTTATAGTTAGTAACTCGTGACCACTGATGCATCAGGACGAACCTTTAGACAATTTACCCTCTTTACCACACCCCACCCTCCTTAAAATAACCCCTTAGGATATACTTAACCTAATGTCATTTTCAAAGCAATCTGTTAGAAAAATATTTGATGATCCAAAATCACCATACTTTTCGCTTGTTAATGACACCCTATCTTTAGCGACCCTTATTTCGATACTTTCAATTGTCATGGAGACGGTGGTCTCATTTGATAAATATGGAATAATTTTTCAAATTATTGAATGGGGAGCCGTTGCCTTATTTTCTCTTGAATATATTTTTCGATTTTGGTCAACAAAGAAACGTTCTGATTACGTCCTCAGTCCTTTTGGGATAATTGACCTAGCAGCTATTGTGCCGACTTTCCTTGGTCTAGGTAATTTAAGCTTCCTAAAGTCCGCTAGAGTTGTTCGTATCATTCGTTTTCTAAGACTAGCTAGACTAGCAAAAATATCCCGGACAGATACTGCTGACATTGAAGAATCTTTTGGTGTATTTGGATTTAATATTGCTCTCTACGCCACTACTCTAATTTTTATAATGCTTATCCTAGGAGTTGCTCTCCACCTCTTTATTTCAAATGATGACATCTACTGGAGTATCCCCGCTGGAATGTTTTGGGCTTTCTCAGTATTTCTAGGTGGCTTACCTGCCCCAATACCAGAAGGCACTCTTGGTAAAGTAATTTTCATTATTACAAAATTTTGTGGAATGGCTCTCTTTGGATTAATGGTTGGAATGATAAGTAAACTGTTCAATCAGTGGATCTTGGGTAGAAAAACTAAATAGTTAACACCCACGCCTCTAACGCTAAGTCCAAGCCAGTCTCCCCTCTGTGTCCTTCATGATATGACTTTAAAAGCTGCCTTGATTTTAGTTCTAGTTCTCCTTCTTTGAAATTACGTAAAGCTTTCTTCGCTTTTTGATATGGAAAATCTTTCATCCCAGCTTCCGCGGCAGTTTTAGTAACAGACGCTAATCTTAGAGCTTTAAGTTGCCACCACAGGGTCCCGATTATTTCTTCCGCTGACATATTGTTTCTTTTTGCTTCTTGGAGTAAAAGCCAGAGTGACCGCTTATCTTTTAAAGCCAAAGCATCAGCCATTTGAAAAGCGTTAAACCGAGCTTCGGGATCTTTTTTATATTCCTCAACCAAAGAGGTATGCTTAGATACTTTCTTTTTATCAGCTGCCAGCAACGCGCCGACTACACAAACAAAAAGATTTTGTGACCCAGCCAACGCTTCTGCATTTTCAATCAGTTCACTAAAAATTACACTGGGACTATCGGTAGCATCCACTAGATAAATGGAGTTGCTGCCAAACAAAGAGCTGGTAGTACTCACGCCAAGCAAAGTTCCGGGGGTGTACTTATCTGCCTCTAGTGAAATAACTTCTTGATCTGGAGCTATCTTAGCCAAGATCGATAGTTGTGCTTTTTGTCTGGCCTTAAGGCCATCAGTTCCATAAAAAACTTCTAACATATTTTATTTACGATCTACTAGATCAGCCCAGTTATCTCCAACAGCAACATCGACCTTAACCGGCACTCCGAAAGTTTCCTTCCCTTCCAAAACCCCTTCCATCAGAGCAGTTAACTTGGGAATTTCTTTTTCTAGAATTTCGTTTTTTATTTCAAAGACCAACTCATCATGTACTTGTAGCAGGATTCTCACATCACCTAGTTTTTTGGCTTTATTCAAGTAGTCATAAACTCGATTCATGGCTACTCGCATGATGTCGGCCGCTGTTCCTTGAATTGGTGCATTGATCGCCATTCGTTCTGCCTGCGCTCTAATAAATGGAGCGTTGGATTTTATTCCAGGGAAATGCCGTTGCCGACCAAAAAGTGTTTTGGTATAACCGTGATCTCGAGCGAATTGTTTTGTTTCCTCCAAGTACTCTGCCAATCTAGTAAAGGTATTGAAATAAGCATTTAAAAACTCTTGAGCTTCTTCTCTCGGAGTATCGTCCCCCAAGTTTGTCCTAAGTGCATTTACTCCCATTCCATAAAGAATACCGAAGTTGATCACTTTAGCTTTGCGACGCATTTCACTTGTTACTTCTTCTGCTTTTACACCAAAGACACGGATAGCTACTCCAGTATGAACATCTTCTCCGGCACTAAAGATATCAATTAGTTTTTTATCTTCGGACAAGATAGCCGCAATTCGCAATTCAATTTGGGAGTAGTCGATACCGACCATTGTGTATCCTTCGTCAGCCACAAAAGCTCGTCTGATAGCCCTACTTTCTTCTGTCCTGACTGGAATGTTTTGCAGGTTTGGGTCCTTTGAACCCATTCGCCCAGTAGTGGTACCTGTTTGCAAGAAAGTAGTTCTGATTCGACCATCATCACTTACTTGAGTTGGCAGTGTATCAGCGTAAGTGGAGACCAGTTTTTGTAATTCTCGATAGCGTAAAATTTCTGGGATAATTGGATGATAATCTTTCAGCTTTTCTAGTTCTGATTCTTTGGTTGAACGCTGCCCTCCGGCTGTTTTCTTTTGATTTTTAGGTTTTAAGGCTAAAGCATCAAACAAAACTTCTCCTAGTTGTTTTGGTGAATTAATATTAAATTCAGTGCCAGCGTGATGATATATATTTTGTCTGAGAGTCTCCAACTCTTTATGCATTTTTACGGCCAACTTTTTTAGGTAGTCAACATTAAGTTTGATCCCAGTGGAGTTGATACTACTCACAGCTTCCTGCAGTGGTTTTTCAATATTTTCGTAAACTTCTTTTAAGTCCGGATCACTAACCACTTTCTCAAGTAAGGTTTTAGTGATCTCTTTGAAGTCGCTGGTATTCAAATAAGCTTGGCCATAGTCAACAATGTCTTCCAAAGAAGGATTTGTTCGCTCACTCTCCAAGAGCCAAAGTAAAATACCAGTATGCGCCACTTCTTCTGCTGAGACATTCTGGCTAGATACTCCAACAGAAACTTCTGGATCAAGTTCTAGAGCTGTTCGTACCCGAGCACCTAAAGTTCTAAAACCTAACTCAGCAAATAGTACACTGATCTTTTCGGGGTCAGCCCCATCTCGCCAACTAGTCTTTGGTAAAGAAAACTCCACCGGCACGTCGATTCTGATAGTAGCCAGCATCTTTGAAAACCGCGCTTCTTCCTCTCCTTCTTTCAGTATGTTTATGATGCGTGGTTTGATTTTTGCGTCCAAAAACTGCTGTTCGTCTTTCTTTAATTTTTTATAAATAGAATCAAGGTCGCCAAAGTTAGTGATTAGTTCAGTGGCGGTTTTTTCACCAATACCTGCAATACCTGGAATATTATCTGAAGTATCTCCACGAAGCCCCTTGTAGTCAGGCACTAACTTTGGACCAAAACCAAAACGTTCCTTTACTGCTTTTTCGTCATAAATAACCGTATCCTTAATTCCCTTCTTGAGAGTATAAACACGGACTCTAACACCATCAACACACTGCATCGTATCCATATCTCCAGAAGCGATGATGACTTCTAGGTCTTTGTTGTTTTTAGTTTGATGAGAGATTGTTCCCAAGAGATCATCTGCCTCAAATCCCACCTGTTCGTAAATTGGAATTCCGAAGGCGGCAAAAATATCTCGCGAACGGATAATCTGTGACACTAAAGTATCATCAGTTTTTACTCGTTTGGCTTTGTACCCTTCAAAAGCATCATGACGATAAGTCGCTTCCGGCAAATCAAAACAGGCCACAATATAATCTGGCTTAAAATCTTCAACGATTTTTAAAACCATACTAACTACTCCATAAAGAGCACCTGTTGGAGAGCCGTCAGGAGCGGTAAAGTCAGGGAGAGCATGATAAGCCCGATGCAAAATAGCATGAGCGTCGAGTAAAATAAGTCTTGGTTTTGTTTTCTTAGTAGTCACTTTATTCAGTATACTGTTTTTTCTCTAAACTGACTAAAATCTATGTTTTTAGCTTTAAAACCACCTCTCTATTATCTTCATTACTTATTTTAAAACTTAAATAAATAGTACCCTCCGGCAATACTTCCTCTATTTTTTCTGCCCATTCAATACAAAGTAAGTTTGTTTTAGATTTCATTAATTCACTAATCCCTAGTGGACGGACTTCGTCTAATGAATCCAATCTATAAGCATCCATATGAAACAGCTGTTTAAACTGATTTGGCTGCGGCACTTGATATTGCTTCATGATCGTAAATGTCGGACTAGTGACCACTTCATCAATACCCAATTCTTTTGCTAGCTGCTGCACAAAAGCTGTCTTGCCAGCGCCAAGGTCTCCTGAGAGGGCAATAACATGATATTTGTCTTGATTTTCACTTAAGTAAGTAAGGAGATTTTTAGCAAAAGCACCGAGTTCTACTAAATCTTTAATGATCGTGGTTTCAGGCATATATTTTATTGTACCTACTAATTAAAAATTAAACCATTCTTGATTTAAAATAAATTCATCGTGGTATAATTTTTTAAGCATGCTTAATTTTAATGATAAATTTGCCAACACTCGCTTAGACGAACTCCGTCGTGGTGAAGAAGAAAAACTGGTAATGACACTGGCTCCGCAGTATGGTTTTGAATATATCGATCTCAAAGGCTACACTCTTAACCCAGAAGCCATTGGACTATATCCAGAAAAAAAAGCCCGTGCAGCAAGATTAGTGGTTTTTGATTTTAAACACGACTCCCTTTCAGTAGCCGCACAAACCCCTACCAGCCCAACTACTAAACAAGCTCTTGAGGAACTACAAAATAACCGACAAGGAATACAGGTTTACATGTGCTCTTCTGCCAGTCTAGAGCACGCTTGGAAACGTTATGCAGATATTGAAAAATCTACCAGTTCTAAAATTGGTGTTTTTGATATTAGTGCGGACGAAATCACTAATTTCTCAAAAAGCATCAGTAAAAAAGACGACGTTGGTGCCCTAATGCAAAAAGTTGGCACTCTAAATAACTCTAGGAGAATTACCGAAACCTTAGAACTAATGTTAGCCGGAGCTCTGAGACTAAAAGCCTCTGACATCCACATCGAACCAGAAAAAAACGTCGTCCGTCTTCGTTACCGTTTAGACGGTGTACTTCAAGATGTTTTTGATATTGATCACTATATTTATGAAAGGTTAATGTCTCGTTTAAAACTACTCTCGGGAATGACATTGAATCAAAGAAAAGAAGCCCAGGATGGTCGTTTTACTTTTACAATCGGAGAACAAGAGATCGATGTTCGATCTTCGATTATCCCCGGGGCGGCTGGTGAATCAATGGTAATGCGTCTTTTGGACTCTGGAGTAGCTAGTTACACTTTGGATAAAATTCAAATGAACGCAACTCTGCTTTCAATAATGGAAAAGGAATTGAAGAAACCAAACGGCTTGATTCTTACTACGGGTCCAACTGGTTCAGGTAAGACTACCGTGCTCTATGCTTTCCTCAGAGCCACTCACCAGGAAGGAGTAAAGATAATCACTATCGAAAACCCAGTTGAGTATAAAATAGAAGGAATTGTTCAAACTCAAACTAGTGAGGACTATACTTTTTCTTCTGGACTTAGAGCCATCCTCCGGCAAGACCCTGACATTATTCTCATCGGAGAAATCCGTGATGGTGAAGTAGCTTCAACCGCTCTTCACGCTGCTCAAACCGGACACTTAGTATTCTCTACTCTTCACGCTAATAATGCGGCGGCGGCGTTCGCTCGCTTGATTGACCTTGGGGTAGATTCTCGAGTTTTAGGAACATCTGTTAATGCTGTCTTGGGGCAGCGCTTAGTTAGAAAACTTTGTCAGGAGTGTAAGGTTTCTTATGAAGCTAGCGCAGAAGAATTTCATACTATTACTGAAGTACTAAAAAAACACCCGGGGAACATCCAAGTTACCAGTCCGTTAAATTTATACAAAGCTGTTGGTTGTCCGAAGTGTGGTGACACTGGATACAAAGGACGGGCGGCAATCTTTGAAGCGATCCTAATGGACCAGGCAGTTGAAGAAGCAGTCATCAGCGACCCAAGAGAGCACGTTATTTTGGAAGCAGCAGAAAACCAGGGTATCCCGACCATGCTTGAAGACGGAATTGAAAAAGTAGTAAACGGAGATACTTCCATGGCAGAACTAGAAAGAATGATCGAGATCCCAAATTTTAAAGATACTCCAGAAGTTAAAAAAGATGATGATGCGGATTTATTTTTGTCACACATCGTCTAGTTAAAGCCGCTATTGTTCTGAGATATAAAAACAAGCTTGGGTCAAGCTTGTTTTTAACTTTAGTATGATATAGTCAAATTATAAATCGTTCCTTACAGATCCGCTTCCAGAATATAACTCTCTAAGCAAGCTTCCGCATTGAAAGTGAACACCGCGCTAAGGAATTTTGCCGCACTCTCACTCAACGGTGAACGCCACAAAACCCTCGCAACGTGCTCAGGTTGCTTAGAGAGTTATCCTCTGGAATATTAAGATCAGTAGTGGCGCGCCGTTTTATTGGCGCTGGAGAACGAGTTACTTCGCTATACTAGCACAGATATATTTTTTTGTCAACACCTAGGCCTTTCCTTGGTATTTTATTGTCTCGCATAGGTAAATTATTGATAAATTTGCTAGAATGAACAAATGGAAAATGCTGCTACAAAAAAACCAATCGCTCGTGATTTGAGCGGTAATTTAGACCAAACTTTACGCCCTCAAACTTGGGAAGATTATATTGGTCAAACAAAAATTAAGGAGAATTTACGTATTTTACTTACTGCTGCCAAAGAGCGCGGACACGCTGCTGAACACGTGCTACTTTATGGTCCTCCAGGACTTGGAAAAACGACCCTAGCTCACCTGATAGCTAAGACCTTGGGTACAAATATGCGTAGCACCTCAGGTCCGGCAATTGAAAAGATTGGTGACTTGGCCGCTATCCTAACCAACCTCTCTCCTGGAGATGTTCTTTTTATTGATGAGATTCACCGACTTTCAAAAACAATCGAGGAAGTACTTTACCCAGCAATGGAGTCTGGAGTTTTGGATATTATCATCGGCAAAGGTCCTTCTGCCAGAACCGTACAACTAGACCTCCCTCCTTTTACCCTAGTTGCGGCCACTACCAGAATCTCCATGCTTTCTGCACCGCTCCGATCTCGTTTTTCTGGAGGAACTTTTAGGTTAGAGTTTTATAGTGATGAAGAAATTGCTCAAATCCTAACTCACTCAGCTAAAATTCTTGAAATCGAACACCAGGAAGACATTATGCTCGCCATCGCCAAGCGGTGTCGGGCTACGCCTCGTACAGCTAACTACTTACTGAAGCGCTGCCGAGATATGGCCCAGTTAGATAATGGAAAAATGGGATTAGATGTGGTCAATAAAACCTTTTCATTACTTGAGATAGATAACCTCGGTCTAGGAAAACCAGATAGAGCGGTTTTGGAATCTATTATTTATAAGTTTGGCGGCGGCCCGGTTGGACTAAATACTATTGCTGCCGCAACTGGAGAGGAGCAGTCAACTATTGAAGACGTACTTGAACCTTATCTAATTAGACTCGGCTTACTTGAGCGAACTCCTCGAGGTAGAGTAACTAATGCGGAAGCTAATAATCACCTAGATCAATACAAAGACGGGGTTTAAATAATATTATGTCTGGACACAATAAGTGGTCAAAAATAAAACACAAAAAAGCGGCAGCTGACTCACAAAAAAGTAAGGTCTTTTCTAAATACTCGCAGTTAATTACTTTAGAGTCTATTAAAGTTAATGGCGACATCTCTTCCCCTAGTCTGGCGGCAGTTATTGAACGAGCTAAAAAAGACTCAATGCCGAAAGATAATATTGATCGCGCTGTTGAAAAAGGTAAAGGAAGTAATACCACTAAGCTAGAAGAGGTTCTTTTTGAAGCCTATGGTCCAGGTGGAGCGGCATTACTTATTACTGCTATTACCGACAATAACAACCGTACCGCTCCAGAGATCAAACATCTCTTACATAAAAGCGGTTTTGAAATCGCTACTCCTGGTTCTGCTTCATGGGCTTTTGAAAAAAAAGATGGTGTCTATGTACCAACGACACCGCTTGAGCTGTCTGACGAAGACGGAGAAAAATTAGCTAACCTAATTGAAGCAATTGAAAACCACGCTGATGTTCAAGAGGTTTTTACTAGCGCTGATAGCTTGGGCGACCCCAACTAACTATGCGAGTACTTGCAATCGATCCCGGCTACGATCGCTTAGGAATAGCCCTAGTTGAAAACGGTCCTGAGGGTGAGATTGTTTTATATTCTAATTGTTTTGAGACTAGCAAGGTGAAAGAATTTCCTGAAAGAATAATGTTGCTCGGGAATGAGATTGATAACTTGCTCCAAAAATATAAACCTGATGCAGTGGCAATTGAAACTTTATTTTTTAATAAAAATGTAAAAACTGCTATTTTGGTGGCTCAAGCCAGAGGGGTCATCTTATACCTGGCAAAGAAAGCTGGTTGCGCCGTTTATGAATACGGACCTCAAGAGATTAAAGTTGCGGTTACGGGCTACGGCAAGAGTGATAAGAACGCCGTTATTCTAATGTTAAAAAAACTATTGAAAAACCTACCTGAAAATGCCTTAGACGATGAATACGATGCCATTGCTGTGGGAGTTACCTGTTTGGCCCACAACCGAATCAAGTATTAACCCATAGACCTTGGGGTAAAAAATTTGAATTTTTTCCTTAACTTTGATACAACATATCGTAATAAAAGAATGTATGATATTTTTCAATAAATCAGACGAGGAAGAATCAGAGAACCCAGATGATGAAGAGGCTACTTTAGCTGATGATTTATTAGATGAGGTTGGTGAAGAAGACGCGAGCGACGACTTGGAAGGTTTTGGTTTGATTACTGAAGACGAGAAGGACGACAAAGATGAAGAGGAAGAAAAAGAAGATGACGACGAGGAAGAAGCGACTTTGGACGAAGATGCTGAGGATGTTGATTTTGACACCTTCGATGATATCGACGAGATGTAGTAGACAATCAAAATAAAAAACAGCGCAGCCATTGGCCGCGCTGTTTTTATTTAAGACTAACTACTCTAATCAAGCAAGACCAAAGCAATATTTTTCTTCCCGCGCTTAAGGTGAACTAATTCACCTTGAGTAGATTTTGTTAAGAGAAAATTGACCTCGGTAATTTTATTTCCTCCAACCAACACAGCGCTACTTTCGATAAACGTTCTTGCTTCTCGTTTACTTGAAGCTAGTCCTGACAAAACTAGGACGTCTACCAATTCACTTCCTTCAGTAACATTTGTTAATGGGGCGTTTTCTTTGAGTAAAGCAATGTCTTCAGAACTTAACGTAGTTAGATTAGTTTCACTAAACAAACATTCTGTAACTCGTTCTATTTTTTTACTCAAATCAGCTCCGTGTACCAAAGTAGTCACTTCACTAGCTAAAACTTTTTGCGCCTTTCTTTCTTGAGGATTATTTCTCACTTCCTCTTCTAATGCAGCAATCTCTATAAGTGGCAAGAAGGTAAATAGTTTCAAATAATCAACCACACTTTCGTCACTAGAGTTTAGCCAGAATTGGTAGAAATCATAAGGTGAAGTTTTTTCCGCATCCAACCAAACTGCATTGCCTTCACTTTTACCAAACTTCTTACCTGTAGTTTTATCAATAATCAAAGGCACTGTCAGTCCATAAACAGTTTGTTGCTCTGTCCTTCTTACTAGATCCACTCCAGAAACAACATTCCCCCACTGGTCTGAACCTCCGACCTGGAGAGTGACACCGTTTTCCTTATAGAGCTTCAGGTAGTCGTAAGCTTGTAACAATGGGTAAGCAAATTCTGTATAAGAAATACCATTTTCAGAATTTAGTCTTTTGGAAATAGCGTCTTTTTTTATTAGTTCGTTGATGGTAAATTTTTTACCAATATCTCTAAGGAAGGTGATCAGGTTTAAAGACCCTAACCAATCATAGTTGTCTACAAAAGTCACTTTGTCTGAACCAAAAAAATTATGAGCCTGGGTTTTTATTTTTTGCACCCGAGAGTCAACTTCGTCTCTTTCACTTAAAACTCTCTCCGAGTCTGGTTTTGGGTCCCCAATCATCCCAGTGCCCCCTCCGACTAGAAAAATCAGACTATGCCCATCATTAACCAAGTGCTTGAGCAACATCCAAATGACAAAGTTTCCGGCATGAGCAGAATCAGCGCTTGGGTCAATTCCGTGATAAATAACTCGTTTTTCAGCATCAAGGACTACTGACAATGAGTCCCCTGAAACCTGGTTAATAAAACCTCTAGTTTGTAACTCTTCAGACAATTTCATTAAATAACTTTACCATGAATCTGCTCTAAATTGTCTAGACAAGTCATGGTACTATTGGCTATATACAACACAATATGATTAAAAAATCCTGGTTTAAAAAATACTCAAAAGACATCTTAATCGACGTTTCAATTGTAGTAATTGCTGCTGGACTAGTCCTGTCTGCAATTGTTTTGTTTTGGGTTTCAACTTTAGAAATTCCTGACTTGTCTACTTTTGAAGAAAGAAGAATTCTTCAGTCCACAAAAATTTATGATCGTACCGGAGAAATTATGCTTTATGACCTACACCAGGATGTCAGGCGAACTATTGTTCCTTTTGAAGAGATTTCTAGACATTTAAAAAACGCCACCATCGCCATTGAAGACGATCAGTTTTACAACCACCACGGTATTGAGCCCTTATCGATCGTTCGAGCAGTTTTAGCAAACCTGCAACAAGGAGATCTTCTTGGAGGACAAGGTGGTTCTACTATCACGCAACAAGTGATCAAAAACTCTATCCTACAAAGAGAAAAGACATTGACTCGAAAAGTAAAAGAATGGATCCTATCAATTAAGATTGAAAGAATTTTATCTAAAGATGAAATCCTTTCAATTTACTTAAACGAATCTCCGTACGGAGGAACTATTTACGGAGTTGAAGAAGCTTCACAATCATTCTTTGGTAAAAAAGCTTCTGAAGTAACTTTAGCTGAAGCCGCTTATTTAGCCTCTCTACCACAGCTACCAACCTTCTACTCCCCTTATGGAAACAACCGTGACTCTCTAAACCAAAGACAGGCTTTAGTTCTAGATAGAATGCTAGCAAAAGAATTTATTACTGAAGAAGAATATAATGCCGCTAAAGAAGAAGAGGTTGAATTTGAACCCCAAGCAGTGACAGGGATCCGAGCACCTCACTTTGTCATGTACATCCGAGAATACTTAGCGGAGAAATATGGAGAAGAAGCCTTGATGGAAAGAGGAATGAAGGTAACTACCACACTAGACTGGGAGCTTCAAAAAGAAGCTGAGAGAATCTTATTTGAGAGAGGAGCAACAAATGTCGACCGCTTCAAAGCTACTAATGCTGGAATGACTGCTGTTGATCCTAGGAATGGTGACTTGCTAGTTATGGTTGGGTCTCGTGACTATTTTAGTGAAGAAATTGACGGGAATTTCAACATTGCCCTAGCGGAACGACAACCAGGATCTTCTATCAAACCTTTTATTTACGCTACTGCTTTTAGTAAAGGATACCTACCTGACACAGTAGTCTTTGACGTTAGGACTCAATTCTCACCTCAGTGTCCAGCGACCAGCAACAGTTCTGAATCACCTTGTTACTCTCCAAACAACTACAACAATAAATTCCTTGGTCCGATTAGTTTACGTAACGCCTTAGCTCAGTCGCTCAACATTCCCGCTGTTAAAACCTTGTACCTAGCTGGAATGAGAGATTCTCTTAAACTAGCCTCTGATATGGGAATAACTTCTCTTACTGACCCTGATCGCTACGGACTTACTTTAGTTCTAGGTGGTGGTGAAGTAAAATTACTGGATATGACGTACGCCTATGGTGTATTTGCTAACGAAGGAGTGAGAGCTACCCCACGAAGCATCTTAAAGATCGAAGACAACCGAGGAAATATTATTGAGGAAAGCCAGGTTGAAACTAAAAAAGTCTTGGATAAAAACGCAGCTTTGATGATTAGTGATATTTTGTCAGACAACGTTGCCAGAACGCCACTATGGGGGGCAAACTCATTGGTAAATTTTCCAGGAAAATCTGTCGCTTCAAAAACTGGTAGTACCAACAACCTTCGAGACGCTTGGTTAATGGGGTACTCTCCAAACATTGCTGTTGGTACCTGGGTAGGTAACAACGACAACTCTCCAATGGGTGGTGGCTTATCTGGACTTATAGTAACTCCTATGTGGCGAGAATTTATGGATATTGCCCTAGCAAAACTACCAGACGATAAATTTACTCAACCCACTATAAATCGAGTTGGCGTAAAGCCAATTCTTCGCGGGGAATATGTAGATACCCAAGCTTTAATGCAATTACTTGAAAACAACGACTTAATAAACCTTCCTTCTGTTTTCCAAAACACCCACTCTATTCTTCATTATGTAGACAAGAGCAACCCTCTTGGTCCAGACCCTGTAAACCCCAACAGTGATGGTCAGTACGCCAACTGGGAATATGCCGTCCAAGAGTGGAAAAACGCCACCTACGGCATAGCAGAGATCCTAGAAGAAGCCCAGGAGGAAGAGGAGGACAGAGACGAAGACGAGGAATAAAAACTACAAAATTGTCTTGGGACTACTCTTAGCCCCAAGGCTTTTTTTTAACTGTTCCAAAATCAGCTTATTTTTTATTTTTAATTCCTGCTTTATTAAACTTGGCGCTTTTATAAAAAGAGTCCTTGAGGAAACAGTGTACTCCACCTGATCTTCTGTGAGTTTGATTGAGGTGATTTCACCAATAACTTTAAGTGACTCTAGCTCGACAGTTTTCTGTGGAGCTTGAAGAGTTAGTTTATATTTTGCAAATAAGTCTTTTACAGCCACCACCCCCTTCTCTCCTCGACGTTTAAACATACTAACGATTCATTGGCATCACTAAATATCTTAGTGAATTATCGGAAACTCCTGTAATAACTAAAGGTCGACCAATTCCAGCAAAATTTAAAACAAGACTATCGTCTGAAATGTGTGAGAGTGGTTCAATAACATATTGTTGATTAAAGTTTAACGAAAGCTCTTCACCACTAGTAACAGCCTTGATCGTGTCTGTAATGTGTCCTACGTCATTATTTTGTGAAGAGACAGTCAAAGCCTTGTTGGTCAAAGTAAGTGATACCTGCATAAACTTATTTAAGAATATAGAAGTTTTCTTAAAAGCGCTCTGTAAATCATTTTTAAGTAAGGTTACTTTGGTGACGTATTCCTTAGGGATAATTTGTTCATAGTCAGGGAAAGAACCAGAAACCAATCGTGAAGTCACATAAACTCCTTCTTCAGTAAAATCTAGTGAGCACTGATTCTCGGTAACAATCAGCATTGGTTCAGTTTCAAGTAGGTCACAGATACGAGCAAGTTCGATGGCGTTTTTTTGAGGAACTAGAAACGACTGGTTTAAAATAACCCCTTTTTGTGGAACGGTTTTTTCCATCAAACGGAAAGAGTCCGTAGAAACAAA
The DNA here is from genome assembly GCA_964350985.1 of uncultured Candidatus Saccharibacteria bacterium. GTDB lineage: Bacteria > Patescibacteriota > Minisyncoccia > Phycocordibacterales > UBA918 > OLB19. The sequence continues at coordinate 277,939 of CAYGLK010000002.1, read as the reverse complement.
AGTAAGTGAGTGTTCTTTTTTTTGTTGAATATAAACACTACCAAGCTCTGGCTTGATAGATGATTGAGAAGCAGCAAAAGCAGTAGTCTTTATACCTAAAGCAAACAATGATCGGTTCAACTTAACACTTTCTCCTGATAAGTGACGGATGTTTGGAAACTCTTCAGCACTGATTGATTTAATGGAAGTATTGGTTTGAGTTGTTTCGATCAAAAGAACGTTATCTTCAACTCTGAGCACCACATCACTTTGGTTAATGTACTGGATACTTTGAAGTAGTGTTGTTGCAGGTACTGCAATAGTTCCTGTTTCTTTAATTTCACCTTTTACTTCAACTTCAATACTTAATTCCAGGTTCGTTGCTTTGATAGTGATTTTGTCAGTTACTGTAATCAAGGCACATTGGAGTACTGGCAAGGTCACATGCTTGATACTGATTTTAGTGATCAGTTCTAGAGCTTTAACAAGTTGTGTATAAGGGATTATTATTTCCATATTTAAACTATTTTACTCTCTACTATTAGGGTTGTGGAAGTGTGCATATCTAAATAGTATGTTGTATTAGTTGGTTTGTTTGAGTACTTTAATTAACAGCTACCTGTTGGTTGGTTGGGTTTAGTCGCTAACAACTCGGGGACAAGTGACCAATCTTAATTTTCTTCTGTTTTTTATCCTCAGGGTCTCTATAAAAATTAGCAAAAATTTTACACTTACCAACAGTTTTTTCTTTGTTGTAAACATAGTTTAGCATAATTTACCCCAGCTTAGATATTCCTTGGTTTGGTTAAAATAAAACACCCGAAGGTGTTTTATTTTAGGAGCATTCTTATCTGGGTGATCTCTTCCTCAAGCTCGGTGTTTGACTTTAGTTCGTTTTTTATCTTCTCACACGAGTGAATTACTGTCGTATGATCTCTTCCCCCTAGTTTTTTACCAATTGAAGGATATGAAACAGCGAAGTCCTCTCTTAAGATATACATAATGATCTGTCTCGGGCGGACAATTTCCTTACGCCTGGTTTTTTCATAGATACTAGCTTGGTCAATATCAAAGTAACGAGCCACCTTATCTACTACATCTGAAACAGCTAGAGTTTTACGAGGTCGAGAGCTGTTTTTGATAATAGTTTTAACTTCGTCTAGTACCAAAGTACGTCCCAGGAGTTGAGACTGACACATAATGGTGTTTAAAGCCCCTTCCAGTTCGCGAATGTTACCTTCGATTGTTTGAGCCAGGTGGTCTACTACATCATCAGCTAAAACAATACTGTTTTGAGCTGCTTTTGCTTTCAGGATAGCGGCTCTAGACTCTAGGTCAGGGGCTGGAATATCAACAATCATTCCTTGAGCAAATCTAGACTGTAGTCTTTCTTCTAGACCAGAGAGAAGAGCTGGATGAATATCACTGGAGAAAACAATTTGTTTATTGGTGTCATGCAAAGCATTAAAAAGATGGAAAAGTTCCTCTTGAGTTTTTTCTTTACTGGCCAAAAACTGAACATCGTCCATGATCAAGACATCGTACTGTCGGTACTTATCTTTAAAGCTGTTAGCACTACCGCTCTGGAGGGAGTTGAAGTAATCAACTGCAAAACGTTCACTGGTAACATAAAATACTTTCTTTCCAGTTTTTTTAATTTGGTTCCCTACTGCCTGGATCAAGTGAGTCTTTCCGTGACCAGTCTTTCCGTAAATAAATAGTGGGTTATAAGCGATTCCAGGCTTCTCACTAACGGTTTTTGCAGCGGCGTGTGCTAGGGCGTTATAGGGTCCGATAACAAAGTTCTCAAAAGAATACTTTGGATTAAGATTATCGTTTTTATTGATGTAGTATTCCTCTAGTGGCAGTGCTGCATTTACGGTTTGAGTTTTATTTGTTTCGCTGCGACGGTCGTTTCTTTGGACAACCTCATATTCAACACTCCGTATATAAGGAGAAAGGTCTCTTAGTGTCTTTAGGATCATAGATTGGAATTTGTCTTGTAGCCAGTCACGAACAAAAACACTAGGTACAGCTAAGGTAGCGGTTCCGTCTTCAAGAGTCAAAATATAAGTGTCTCGGAACCAGGTTTTGAAGTTGGCTGGAGTAATTGAAAGTTCGATTTTTACCAAGGCGTCATCCCACAACTTTTTAACGTCAATATGTTCTGTGCGAACGATACTATTTGTTGAAGAAGGATGTGATATTGGGTTCATAACGATTCAAAAAATCTAAACAGTAAATAGCATTATACTCTCATAAACTCAGCTGTAAAATATTTCGTAAAAATCCTACTATTGGTACCCTCTTTTCTTCTCCAAAAAATGCAACTGTGTATAAACTGTGAATAAACTATCTTGAGGTCTTGTCTAAGGAAGGACCCCCACTATCAGCTTGAGGTTTGGGTCATCCTAGACCTGGTCCCCTATTGAATTATTACAGGGTTCATGTATAGTAGTTGCCATATGAGTAAAAGAACCTACCAGCCAAGTAAACAAAAACGAGCCACTACGCACGGCTTTTTGGTGCGGAGTGCTACAACTGCTGGATCAAAAGTATTGCAAGCAAGACGAAGGAAAGGACGCGCACAACTAACGGTGAAAAAAGCTCGATAAGAGCTTTTTTTGTATCTCTTTTCGAAGAGCAGGATGCAGTATAATACATAAGTTATGCTTAAAAAGACCGAACGTTTAGACCGTTCTAGTTTCTCTAACTACTTTAAAAAAGGTAAAAGAATCAATGGAACTTACGCCACTATAATTAACTACCCTGCCCCAACCTTGTTTGGGTCTGTTGTTGTGGGTAAGAAAGTGTCTAAAAGTGCGGTTAAAAGAAACTCTATTCGTAGGCGTATTTATGGGATCTTGGATATCTTACGAGTAGAGAAAGAGTTAAAAGGGGTCTATATTATTATTGCAAAACCAGAGGTTTCTAAGTTAAGTAAAAAGCTTTTTACTGAAAATATGACTAAGGAAATTGGACGGGCGCTGAATTAAAGGTAAAATAGCTTCTATGTTTAATTATATTTGGCACACATTCTTTTTTGATCCAGTTTACAACGGACTGGTCTTTTTTATTGACATAATTCCTGGAGGTGACGTTGGACTAGCGATTATCGCAATTGTTATTGTGGTAAAGACAATCTTACTTCCCCTTTCAATCAAAGCTGCAAAGACCCAGCGGATCATGCGTGAGATCGAACCTAAGCTAAAAGAGATTAAAGAAACCCTGAAAGATAAGCGTGAAGAGCAAGCGGTGGCGATGATGAAGATTTATCGAGATGCTGGAATGAATCCTTTTGCCAGTATCTTTTTAATTTTCCTCCAAATCCCAATTCTAATTGCCCTCTACTTCTCTGTCTATAGTGGTGGCGGTGTTGCCTTACCGGCTATCAATCTCGATGTGCTCTATGCTTTTATTGCAGCACCAGAGATTGTGAATATGAACTTCTTAGGACTGATTGATATTACTGGCAGGAGTCTACTTTTGGCTGCTTTAGCTGGAATCACCCAGTACTACCAGGTAAAGCTAGCCATGCCTGCGCTAGCGCCACGAGACCCAAATGCTGCGCCAGACTTCAAGGCGGATTTTGGTCGCAATATGCAAATGCAAATGCGCTACGTGATGCCAATAATTATTTTTGTTGTGGCCTACACTATTTCTTCTGCTATCGCCCTCTACTTCTTCGTTAGTAACTTAGTTGCTATTGCTCAAGAGATCTACGTTAAAAAACATAGATAAGAGTAAAATTTAAAACTTAAAAAACAGGCACTTCCTTCCGGAAGTGCCTGTTTTTTAAGTTTCGTTACTCCGCAGGAAAACTACAAATCAGCTCTAGTTTATCTTCTTCAACCACCAATCTTGTAACATAGGTACTTCCGGCCTTTCTATCGCAAGCAGATATAGCACCCAAACAAGGGTCATCACCAGTATAGTTACAAGGGAAAACAATAGTTGTCCGAGGTGGTAATGGTGGACCAAAGGGTTTGTCGCAAGTGACCGTTCCTCCATCCCCTTCTTCAATAGAAGGAAGAGTTGTGGGATTGCCACCAACCACCCGACATCTGGCATTAAGTTCTGCACAGGTCGTAGCTGAAGAGCAAAAAAGAGTTGGTTGTTCCGGGGTGGTATTTGTTTCACTAGTATTATTAGCACTTTGTCCCACTGGAGCTAGAAATACATCAGTTTCTGTCAGTTGTGGGTTAATAAAGTTCAGAACCACTACGGCTGAAATCACAATTAAAAGTCCGAGTAGAGCACCTTGAATATCTTTCTTAGCGTCTGATATGGTAGTAACCATATCAGATAACATCCACTTTACTCCAGCAATGATGATCTTAATCACGGCCAGAAGAGCAGCTAGACTAATTGATAGTGCGTAAAGTGCATTAATGTAATCATTAATATTTGCGTCTGCATTAACTCCAGGAATTCCTACTAGAGGTACAAATTTTCCATTACTGTAGGGGTCTACAGGAGTAGGGTTTGTCGGCACTAAACCAGATTGAGTACAAGTCACAGTATTTGGGGTCACTGAAGTATCTAAAATTGGATTAGTTCCAAGACCTAATTTACAGATTTCAATTTCCCTTGAACATTCACGTAAATTTAAGTAAAAAGCATCATCTCCCTCTCCTATACACTCAGTAACTGTTTCTGGAGCAGTTTGTGCCCAGGAAATAAAAGGAATGAAAACCAAACCTAAAACAAATATCGAAAAAATTGTTTTATTCATATAATTCATACATCCAGAGGGTATTATCATTTTTGTTGGTAAAGAAAAAGGCAGTAAGATCCAAATTATCATCAAGTTTAATAATATCAATTTCTCGACCAGTGTCTAAAGTGTCAAAAATGATCCCTCCAGGAACGTTGGCTGGATTGAGTTGCCAAACAGCATCTTTAAAACCTAGGTTACCCTTATACCACTCGTCAGGAGTTTCATATGGTAGTGGTGTCGCCCTGTCTCGTGGACAAACAAAGACTGTAAGTGTTTCGATAGCGGAACACTTTTCTGGTAGAACATCTATTGTAATAGGTGTAGAAATACCAGTAGCTCTATCAAAAAAGAAACTGGTTGGTTTTTCTTCATGTAGTTTTGTGTAAAGTACGTATTTACTGGTCGTTAAAGCTGAAAAACCGTAACCAGAAAGTGGAAGACGAACTAACTTTCCATTTTTAATTTCATATAAAAAACCAGTCGCAGCAAATGAGCTTTTTGGGTAAACAAAATGGGCAGCTGCAGAGCTTGTTCCCCACTGCATCTTAGCTTCAAAAAAGGGTAGAGAGAACATTAATTGTTTAGCAGCTGTCTCAAGGTTGTAGCTATATGCCAAAAGGCCGTTATTGCCAGCTGTAGTGTAGAGGAGTTCATCACTTATTCCGATAGAGAAGTCATGCACTGCCTCAACTAGACGTTCCTCTAGAAAATTGTTTTCCCTATCAAGCCAACCCACTGTTAAGCGTTTGCTACCATCATTATTGTAAGAAGAAATGGCAAAGTAGTCTCCGTTAGTTGAAATAGCAGCCGCATTAGCTTGAGCAACTGTGCTACCAGACAATCGTTTTTCTTCACCAGTTTCAGTATTGATACTGTAAATATGACCAGTGCCCATTTCTACATAATAGAGTTCTGGGCTGCTGCTCGCTGACTGTTTTACCTCTCGAAACGACGCAACCGGCCTTGTGGTTAACTGTCGAAGAGCCTGTCGCTCGAGGTTTACTTGATTGTTGTCTATGATTTGTGGCGGCGGGGTTGTGTCTAATGAAGTGTCTTCTTCCCCGTTTAGGAAGCCGGTGAAAATATTTTCTGGAGTGACGTTTTTGTTAAAAAACATCAAGTAAATCCAGATCAAAATTACTATTAGACCAATTGAAGCTGCAATAATTATGAGAAGAGGTTTTTTCATTTTAAAAATTAATTCGGAAGCTACCTTTTGCCCCCTGAAGTAGATTAGTTAAGTTACGGACATGGAAGTTTATAGCTGAGGCTCCAGAGGCTACTCCTTCAGGTCTCGCTAAGGTAATCTCGTAAGGGTTACCTAAAGTGGTAGAAGTTTCTTTTCCGTCAACTTCCCACACTAAGAGTGGCGGGGAATTGAAAGTCTTAATGTCCAGGTTGTATGGTTCAGCAACAATCGTGGCGCTAGCCCCAATCAGACCAAAGCTACTAATGGGCTTATTATTTACTCCATAGAGAGAGCTCTTTTCATAGAAATAAATCTCAGGAGAAAAAGTCCGAACTTGAACCAATCTAGAGGCAACAAAATCTCCGTTTGTTTTTCTTACTTCAACTTTAATTAAGAAGACTTGCCCAGAAGGGACAGTGGCCGAAATACGATTTCTCCCTCGAAGTGGCCCACCGTCAATTACTTTATCACCGGCTTCCCATAAATATACTAAGTCGCTCGGCGCTAAGTTGCTGCTAAGTATAGCGGTAGCGTTAATAGTGCTACCGACACTAGGCAAACTTCTGCCCGTATAAAAACCAGGAGAACGAGTTTGAGCTTCGATGATTACATCTAAGTATAAAGGAGTTACTGTCTGCTTTATTACGATATTACCTCCACCGCTCCGTCCTAGGGTTGCTTCAACCACTGTCGCTTCCCCAGAACCTTTACTGGTCAAATCAATGCGGCGAGAGTTCTCAGCCTCTACAATAACCTGACCATCAACGCGCCAGATAATCGAACTAGTTTGTCCAGGTACGGAGTAATCGTTTATAGTCACAGAAAAAGGACTGTCTGGCGCCGGATTTTGAGGATTTAATTCAAGTGTGGCACCAGAGGGGATTATTCCACCATCAAATTGACCTAAAGCAGTAAACGGAGATACTAATATTAGGGCTAAGAATAAGAAAATATACTTCACTACTATATGATAACAAATAAATTCTTAGAGAAAGCGGATTTATGATTATTCTGGGTACATCCAGACAACAATAACCCAAACAAATAGCCACGGTAGAATATTAAGTCCTGGAGTAAGATAACCTAAAAAAACTATTAGAAGAGAGTTTGTTTTTAGGCTTTGTCGGTTCCCAGAAAGGCAGTTGCTAAGACTGAATGTGTACTGTAGATACATAGCCATGAAAGCAATAGCACCAATCGCTAAAGTAGTAATGTAACAAAGGAAAAATAAACCTAATCCAGTTGCTTCAAGAGCGCCAGCAAGACTCAAATCTCTGCCAGTAAAAAATTCAGTTATAGCCAAGACATCTCCTGAAATACCAAGTCTAGATACTGTGTCTAAAAATCCAATAGCATTTGACTCTGTTCCAGTAGCTAGAGCAAGACCGACAATACTAACTATAACAATTGGCAATTGTACCCAAAACCAAAGGTTTCCATACCACACAAAAATACTAGTACTAGCGGCCGAAGCCTTACTTTTGGCCAAAGCTTTTTTGACCTTACTATTAGCTTTAAATTTAGGTTTTTTAGGTATTTCTCTAGGTAGTTTGGCATCATTAATTTTAGGAAAATTTGTTTTCGCCCGAAAATTTCTTTTACTTTCGTTATTTTCTCGAGATTGATATTTTGTTTGATAATCTGACCCGGTTTTATCAACGACTTTTTTAATTGGACTAGCTAAATCTTGTGCTTGAATACCTTGATTTTGGTAAGATGCATTAAAAACTTCGTCCACGGACGGGTTTGGTGATGATTCAGTTGCTTGGGGATATGGTGAATTATTACTGACTCTTCTTTCTTCACGTCGAACTTGTGTTATTCCTCTAGATCGAGGAATAACGTAGGGTTCATTTTGGGTTTCTTTTGAGTCAGAATCATTAGCTGCAGCATTTTGTTCAGCTCGGTAATTAAAGTTCCCAGCCTGAATCCCTCGCTTTCGGTAATTATCCTTAAAAATCTGGTCACTAGAAGCATTTTGTGTCAATTCCTGATCCTCTAGATATTGGAAGTCGTCATTAATTCCTATTTTTTCACGCTGACCTTTCCCTCCCCAGCGTGATCTAAGAGTTTCCTTAGATCTCCCCCTGGACCGTCTATAGTCTCTAGAATTTTTTGGTTGTGGTGCTGGAGCAGCCATATCCAATCAGTATACTACGAACGTGAAGCTTGCAGTTCCTCTCTAGCCTTTTTAATCTGGAGAATTTGTGAAGGATCTGAGGTGATGATCTGATCTTCTGTGTATGAAGCGATGACTTTTACTGCCACATGTTTAAGTCCAGCAAAGAAAATTCCTTCCCCAACTCCTGATTCAAGCAGTAAGAACTTCTCCTCATCAGTAAGATTGAAAGTTCTTTGGATGTTATCAATAGCGGTTGGTGATTGTTTCATCAAAAACTGCAAAGAAGAGTTGGTGATCATCGGAACTCCGTAAGGAGAGCGTAGGAAGTCGTCTACATCCTGAGTGATAGTGGCAATACCTAAGTAATACTTTCGTCCACGCTTAGCCAGACTAAACAAGAAAGAAGCAGTGTCTTCAGATTTCATCATCCACCAAGCTTCATCAATCACGAGCAAGCGCTTCACTATACGTCGTCTAACAGAGCCCCAAATAAAGTTGGTAATAATATACATTGCAATTGTCTTCAGTTCTTCTTCCATGTCTCTAAGTGAAAAGACCACAAACTTTTGATTGATGTCGACGTTGGTAGGTTTGTTCATAAAACCAGACCAGGTACCAGAGGTATACTTTTGTAAGCGGGCAATCAAAGATGAGCTTCCATCCATTCCAGCCAAAACCATCTCAAAGTCTGATAGCATCGGGGATTCTTGGTCACTAAAGTCTGAGTCCCCAGTAATATCTTTTAAGGCGTAAGTTTCTTGAATAGCTAAGTCAAGTACAGTTTCTTCTTCCGGACTCAGTCCACCAAGCATCAGTCTGAAAAGGCCGATTAACTCAATCACATGACTGCGAAGAATATCTTTAGGGCTTTCGTCTGGCTGCGGTGGCGGTAGGTCAAAAGGATTGATGTGGTGATCAGAAGAAAGAGAGATATTGAAAAAGCGACCACCCGTAGCTTCAGCTAAGTATTCGTATTCCCTTTCTGGGTCAAGTACAATCACTTCAGTCCCAAACATCAGTGAACGAAGAATTTCGAGCTTTAGAGCATAAGATTTTCCAGCTCCTGAGGTGGCAAAAGTTACTGAGTTATAGTTGGTCAGTGAAAAACGATCCAAAAGTACTAGTGATGAGTTGTGTCGATTAATACCGTACAAGATTCCATTGTCAGAGGTAAGGTCAAAAGAAGTAAAGGGAAAAAAGCTGGATAGTGGTGAAGAATTAAATTTACTGTGTACCAAGAGCTGGTCTGTTGCTAGAGGTAAAACACTCTGGATACCTTGTTCTTGTTGAAACAAAGCCGGCTTTAGATAAATAAGTCGTGAATCTAATATCCCCTTGAGGTCAGTCTCTGCTTTGTTTAAAGCAGCATCGTCTTCTCCATAAAGAGTAATATAAAAACCAACGTCAAAAAGCTTTTCTTCTGACTGTTGCAGCTTATCGCGTAAATCTTCCAGGTTTCTGTAAGCTGCTTCTAGTTGTGGGTCACGTACTTCCCCGCGCTCAGCTTTGATGTTGATCTGACTTTGCACTTCAGCCACTTTTTTTTGGAATTTTTTTAAGGTTTCTGAGGTGTCGATTGGGTGAATGACTATAGAAACATCTAATTCTTTTTCAAGATTTAAAACCGGCTCCATCCAACTATCATTTAAAAACCTTGGGTAGGCCACCGCATATAGCACCCGGGCATTCATGCCGCTCATATTAATGTTTCGGGGACTGATGTTGATTGCTGAGGGGGCAATAACATCAGTTAGTGTCATTAAGTGATCACCAAGGTCTGTGTTTGATGTACCAAAGTTATTTTGTGGTTGTGGTTTTAGAAAATCAAAAAGTCCCATATGTTTTTATTAATTATTACCCATTGGAGCTGAACCTGTAGGGTCAGTTGGGTTGTAGATATGGTAATAAAGCTCCACTAAGTCTTCATTTTTTAGCTTAATAGTTCTTACACCCACTCTGGATAAGCCCTGTTCGACAATGGCGACACGTTGCTCTAGTTGGATCCGTTGGACATCAAATTGTAAGTCGGCCGGGGCGGCTTTTTGTTTTCCAGGTGTAAAAAAATTTGTGATTCCTCGAGTGAGATTGACTGGAGATGGTGTGTAAGGGATTACTAAAAAGAAGTTTTTACTCATCACATCTACTTCTTCTGTAAAGCTACGAATAAATTCTATGTATTCACGGAGTTGGATCCGCATCAGGTCGTTGTCTTGTTGGTCTTCTCTAGTGGCCAAAAGAGACAAGTAAGGCTCAATATTTAACCTTCTTGATTGGATATAGATCTGTAGTGAGAAATCTAAAGTGTTTAAAAAACTCTGAAAGTTGTGTAAGATCGCTTGTTGTTCGTCACTAGATTTAAGAGCAAAGTTGATGGAAGAAGCTAAAAGAACAGAACACATTTGGCCACTTTTTAGAATAACAACACCATCTTTAATGTCTTTGATGGTAACAAAATCTTGTGAGGCTGGAGTAGCTTTTGGCATGTTAATCTTTTTTTTGTAGAGCTTCTAATTCTAGACGGCGAGCCATTGAGGCAACATTTTTTTGGGATGCTTGATGACTAACATTTAGAGGGTTTTGGTGAGGTATTTGACTTGGGGTAAAATTATATTTATGTACTTCCGCTTTTTTTTGTCTCCAAAGGTAGAGTTTCTTTCTTCTAAAGTAGCCAATTAAAGATTCGAGGAAGTAGGAAAAAGGACGATTATTAACTGGGTAAAAAGCCAAAGCTCCAGCCAAAAGTGCCAAAGGTAGTCCAATGATTAGGAAAATTATAAAATTGGTGGTAAAAAATAAAACCACACCCATACCAACACCGCCGCCAATATAAAGAAATTGCCTCCAAGTCAATGGCCCAAAGATTTTGTCTTCAATTTCAATAAACTGAGGTACTTCAAATTGCATCTACTCATTATACACGTTAGAGAAGTAGTCAGGGTTAATTGACGTGGAATAAAAAACGAAAGCTGCATAGGCTTTCGTTTTTTTATTACCCGCTCCCCCAACGAGGAGAAGGGCCGCTTTCTTTGTTGAGTAGGTCCGCTTGCTGGCTAGGGTGTACTTTTTCTGAGTCTATTGCTGCTAGTTCGTCATCAGCCATGGTTCGTAGTGACTTTAAGGCAGCTTCAGCTTCAGCAATTTCTTCTTGGACTGACAGCCCAACCTCCTCCAAATCATTTTCTGTATTATTTTTGGGCGGTTGCCAACTTGGATCAGTCAAGGGATTGAAAAAATCCATTAACTCTCCAGTTATTTTAAAGGCGTTCGTTTCGTTTAAACCAACTTCATTAACCAAAAGGTTAGGTAGCTCGGTTTTTGGAAAAAAACCAAGTACCACGTCACCAATAGTTATGGCCAAATTTTTATATTCTTCTTCGTTTAAATTATATTTATTTGCGATACTTAGCAGTTGACCACCTGAATAGGAGCACAGGTATTGCTGAGCAGGGGTGGCTTTTTCGTAAGCTTCATCAAATTGTTCGTTAGATATTTTCATATTTTACCAGTGTCTTTGTCCGTGAGAAGATTTAAAGTATTCCTGTAATTCAGTCTTGTTTGCTCCAGAGTATGAAGTATCTTCGATTTTCTTTCTTAGAGCAGCACGATCTGGTTGCAATAGGGTTTCATTTTTAGCAATTTCATTTAATATACCGCCCGTAAGGAAAGGAAGAGACTTATCATTTGTCAAAACATCTTTCCCAAGATTAGCTACTTCTTTAGGTTTCCTGTCAGTAGCTTTTATTCCCTTAGAAGGTACTCCGTCATTATTTCTAAATAGTGCAGCTATTTCGGATGTAGTTCCAGAATCAACCAAATTTTTGTGTGTTGTCGATCGAATAGAAGCGTAGCTGTTTTTTTGACCTTCCGTGAATTTCTTACTCTTCTTCAGGTCTTCCATTTGTGTATTTGATAATAATGCTGCGTTTTTCCTAATCCACTCATCACCCAAGGTTTCGATTTCATCAGTACTAAGGGCAGTTAATTCTTTGATGCGAAGTACTTTTACACCAGCAGCATTTGTAGCCGTAATTTTTCCAGTAATAGCGTCGATGCGAGTCTTTAGAAGCTTTGATTTAATCGCAGGATCCACCTTGTCGCTCTTTAAGACATTCTCGATTTGTGAACTGGTAAGATTTGGTGCGATCTTGGCTATGTCACTAGCTGACATATTTTCTAGCTGACTAGTAGCCATCCCAGCAATAACAGACAACATCGCTGCTTCAGCTTTCTCTAGGTCTGGTAGTCTAGCGTCTTGTGCAGAAGTTGAAGTTTTGGCTTTTTGAGCTGCTCTAATAACAGCAAGCTCATCTGCTCCGCGTTGACCCTCTGCAATTGTTTCTTCATCGCGAGCTTCTTTGTCACGTTGATTTAATCCCGCCACTTTTTTCTTCCAATCAGCAGAACTTTCGTCATACGGCTTAGCTAGTGAGTCTAGTCCATCTCTAGCCCCAAGTAGAGTAGCACTTCTGGCCGCCATCCTAGTCCCTCCTCTAAGGAAATTTTTAGTTTTACTACTGTAACGCTTTCCGTTGTCTTTGGCTGCAGCGTCAAGTCCTGCCCGGGCACCCACAAAAACGGCACCCCTAGCGTTAGTGATGGTTTTTCTTCTGGCCCAGGCTGAACCTTTTTTACCAAGTGAGATAGCTGTACTGGCACCATGAACACCTAGTTTATTGGCCACAATTAAAGAAGCGATTAAAAAACCGCAGATAATCATAAAATAAACAATAGTTCCTTCAAAAGTAGCAGCTGCAGTCGCACCTAAGTCACTACTCGCTACAAAAGCAGCGGAGTAATCATTATCAACTCCAACAAAACGACTTAAGTTTGCCAGAATCTGAGCGGAAAAGTAAATCATCAGAAGATAAGCGGGGGCAAAAAAAGCACGTTTTAGGAAGCCGGTCCAGTATTGTTTGGAAATACTCATTAAGCCCGGAAAAACAAACCCGAGAAACATTAAAGGAGACAAAAGCATATAAATATTCAGTACTATAAAACGAATGAGTAACAAAATACCCCCGGCGCCAAAAACAAAGGCTCCAATAATATAAAGATAAGCTGTGCCAAAGACATAACCAAAACCAGCTTTCTCTGGAGCGTCAAAAAACTCAAAAGAAATGATACTCGTCAGGCCAAGTAATTCCATGAATTTGCTTGAAATCTCATATTCTTCTTTGCCGGCATTGTTGACTACCAGAAATGGTTCCGCAAATTGCTTAGCGGCAATGTTAGAAAAATCCACTACTGACTTGGTGATAAAAAGGCTAAAGTTCACCAAAAGCGCAGCGATTAAGAGAGATCCCAGCATTTTTTTGGCACTACTGTCGCTGCTGTCTAAGATCATCTTAAAACCAATGTAGACTAACCCAAAGATAAAAGTGAGGTTAAAAATGTCACGTACCTTTCCCCATAATGTATTGACAGCTTCGCCTATTCCTGAGTTTACATAGAAAGAACCAAAACCTACTACAAAAGTTGTCACACTGTAGTTTATAAGGACTCCCCCAGCCCAAAGCATCCAACCAAAAACGGTATTAACAAATGTCCAAGCCACGCTTACGTAATATTCTTTAACAATAGCAAGTTGGGCGTCAGCAACTTGAGGTAAAAATGAAAAAATAATCACCAAAAAAGACAGTGAGAGAACTTTATTTTTGTTTTGTCTAAACCAATTCATGAATTATTAACCTCCTGGGAAGGTTGAGGTTGAGTTTGATGATCCGCCAGAGCCGCTGTCATTATTATCTGGAGCAATTAAAGATTCCCATGCGTCTATAGCAAAATCTATACTATTTTGTGAATGTAGCGGAAGAGACATATAGATTCTAGATATTGAGCCAGCGGATTCTGGTGTCAGTCCAAACTCAATTTGATCTAGTAGCCTTTCTAACTCCTCAATTGTCTCGTCCGCTTCAATTAAGTCCAAATCAATTTCATTGACCTCAGCTAAGGCAGCCTCCCGACGACGTGAATTATTGTTTGAATTATTAGCAAAATCTAGGAGAAGAGGTTTATAAAATAATGCTTCATCAATATATAGTTCCAGTAGAGCAATGCTGTCTAAAACTTGCTCTCGGAAGCGATCAAAGTTAGCTGCCTCACTTTGTAATTCAGTTAAGTAAGAACTGCCTGCGCTGCTACCACTGCCTGATCCACTTCCACCACTAAGAGAACTCAAACCTTCTGTTATAGCCTTCTGGGCTAAGGCTCCAATCAAAGCACCAATGATTTCATCAATTTCATCAGCACTAATTAGTGACCTTTGTCCTGTTGAAAGTTGAAAGCTTAAAGATTCGCTGATTGTCTGGCCAGGGGTAACAATTCTACAATCAGGTGGTCCTCCTCCCTGAGAATCATCCGGGGAGGTACATTTTTTTGTTGATAAGAAACCGGAGCCAAAACTTAAAAGATTTCTTTCTTCGCCAGTTTTTTCACTAACCCGTCTATCCAGCTGTTCTTTAGCTGCCATCATACTTCCATAAGGAGTGTAGAGCTCCGGCTGGGAAGTAACACTAAACCAAGCATCCCAGCCTCCACTAGCAAAATCACCATCAATAAAGCTTTCAAGGTTGGACAAGGCTCCAGTTAAAGTACAAGAGCCATAAAGATGTCCATTCCTCTCTCTGGCGTAGGCGAAAGAGAGAGCAATTTGGATGTCGAGCTTAAATGGAGAACAAAGGAATGATAAAGGCCCACCCAATTCTTGTAGGTAAAGACCGGCAGTATCATCGGCAATACCAGTTAAAAATCCACCTAGATCCTGAACAAAAACGGGTTTGCCTTGAAAGCCGGAATTAATCCAACTAACAATACTAGACGTAATGGCTGACACCACCTGTTTTGCTAAAGCCCAAGCAATACCGTCAGCAAACAGACTTTTAGATTCTTCACTTGTTTCGAGTTTTATTAAAGAACCAAAACCAGCCTTTAAAGCGGCATTTGTCGTTACTAAGTTAGTATTGGCAGTAGTTAGTTGTATTTCTGCAGCAGCATCAAAGACCGGATATGCTGCTTCGGCAGTATTCAATGTATTAGACGGCAGTGGTGTGTAAAGTGAGACAAAAACAAAACTTAAAATAAAGCCAGAAATTAGGAATCGTTGAGTTAGGTAGTGTAGTAAGCTCATAAAATTATTGTGAATTTAGGATGAAAGCTAGAAATACAACAGAAGGATCACTTTCGGTATATTCAAAATTATATTTTTTTAGGGTTCTGCCTAAATTTTGCAAAGCCAAACCTAAAGCCAAGGTGTCATCCTCATAACGTCTAAGTCGGACTAAGGCCACAAGAGGATCTTCTCCAGACTTGCCCATTCCCTTCAGATCTTCATGTAGAGCGTTGTAAATATTAATTAAGTCCAAGTGTTCTTTGGCTAGAGTAGAAGGAACTGGGATTCTTAAAACTGAGTCACGGATTTTACGATAGACTTCGCTCAGCGTTTCAAGTTCCTTTAATCCAGGATCAGTTTTTCCATCAACAACTTCCTTTAAAATTACAAGGGGGTCACGAAGATCAGGAACGTTGTTATCAATTAGAGCGCTAGCATGGGCATTAGCATATGCGCGGACGCTCCCGCTGTCGGTAGTTTTTATGATAGTTATTTCTTTAATATCATAAATTTTATCCTCGGTCGATTTAATAATAGTATTAACAGTACTATCGATAACTTCTTCAGTTGAAGGACCAAATTCTTCATATCCTTTAGCGAGGATAATTTCCTCAATAAAAGAAACTCCTATCTTTCCTGTCAAAGTCTCGGGTGCTAGGTAGGAATCTGATCCGTTTTGAACATTTACTATATTAGTGCTAACAAACTCCTCTTGCCAATCTTCGATGCCGTCATTATTGGTATCAGAAACCGGGATAGGCATACGAAGCGGAGCCTCAACTGTAGTGATTGATTGAGGAGTGGTTGTTGGAGAATAGTTTTGACCAAAATTATTCAAAACATAAGCGCCAGTAACGAGGCTCAAGCCCACCACAAAAGCGCCAACAACCTTTGAATTAGATTGGTTTACCATGTGTTTATTATAGCAGTAATGAAAGCCCTTTTTCCCTAAGAGTGTTCATAGTTTACCTCTTAAAACCACTTTCAAACTTTACCTTTTTTCTAAAATTTCTGTGAGCTTGAGCCAGTCTGCTAAAGAGACATCTTCCCCCCGTATGGTGGGTGATAAATTTAATTCAGCAAAGCTCCCTTCTAGCTTTGATCTGGCGTATTTTTCACTCAGATTAGCCAGTAATTGCTTTCTTTTTTTACCGAGACCAAGATGAATCACTTCAAAAAATTGTGTTGGAGTGATTTGTTTAAAATTTTCCCGATTGATATTTGCAATAGCTAAAATAGCGGAATCTACCTTAGGCATAGGATGAAAATGTCCGGGACTGACGTTTTTAAAAAGGTGTGGTTCACCAAAAACCTTTACAGATAAAGCCAAAATGGATTCTTTTTTATCGCGAGCAATTCGTACCGCTAGTTCCTTCTGAATTAAAAACGTTAAATTACTTGGCTGGATCTCATTTTCCAGTAGTGACCTTAGTAAAAAACCAGACAAGTAATAAGGGATGTTTGCCACTACTTTAAAACCTTTATCTTTTAGACCTAGAGTTGTCGGAGTGATCTCGCGAGCATCCCCATGATGAATAGTTAGCTGCCTGCTTTCAATCTCTTTCTCAAAAGTTTTATTTAACTCACCAATAGCTCTACCATCAGCCTCAACGGCGAGCACTTTTGCTCCAGTTTTAAGTAAAGCTGTTGTTAGTCTCCCGGTACCCGGCCCAATTTCAAGAACAGTATCTGTTGATGCAACTTTAGCTGCATCTACCATCCAGCCTGGGACAATGTCACTAGTTAAGAAATTTTGTCCCAAAGAACGCTTGTGCACAAACTTACCCTCCCCCTCCGGGTTAGGCCTGCTGTCAGATTCTTTTTTTGGAAACCTTCTTTTCATCTAGCGAGCATACTAAGATGCAGACAAAAGAGCAAGGCATTATTAGGTTTAATAAATGAAATTCAAGAAACAGTTTAAACGAACTCCTTAATCAAGAAAAATAGTTGTCTCGTATCCAGATGAAGCTGCGTCAGCCGGGTTGCCTCCTTCAACGTATTTAGTACTAATGTCGTTTAAGAAAGATGAGGGTAAATTTACCCTTTGGCTACCATAAATAGTACGTAAGTGGGCGTAGGTTAAAAAGAGTTTTTTAGCAGCGCGAGTGATGGCGACATAGAATAAGCGACGCTCTTCTTCGTGGTCAATCCCAGTATCGTCTAGCCTCTCGTGAGGAAATAAGCCTTCTTCTAGGCCGCAAATAAAGACATAGGGAAACTCCAGTCCCTTGGCCGAGTGTATCGTCATCAGTCTGACAGCGTCTTGTTCTTCTTTATCTTTTAGTTCGTCTTGGTCGCTTTGTAGAGCTGCTGTTTCGATCAAGGCTTCGATCGCTTCTTCAGGAGACATATCGTCATACCTGCGACCAAGTGTCACAAGTTCTTGTAGGTTTTCTAGTCGAGAGAGATCGTCCTCAGTTCCGTTCTTTTTTAGCTCTGTTTCAATACCAGTTCTTTTTATAATAAATTTTAAGGTCTCAGAAAGTGGTTTTGTCCGCGCCTCGTCCCCAATATCTGACATCATTTGATCAAAGCGACTAACTTTTTCTAAGATAGCTCCCTTGAGTTCAGAGCGTCTCCCTTCTATCACCTTTAGCATGGTTACTTTACCGATCCCGCGAGCTGGTTCGTTAATTATTCTGGCGATGTCCGCATTACTACTTGGATTTAAAGAAAGACGAAGATATGACAAAACATCTTTTACTTCTTTTCTTTCATAAAATTTTGTTCCAAGTAGCTGGTAGGAAACCTGGTAATTCAAAAATGCTTCTTCCAGGGCTCTGGATTGAAAGTTGGTACGATACAAGACAGCGATGTCGGTTGGGTTCTGACCAGCTTCAATTAGCTCTTTAGCTTTCAAGGCAACATATTCCGCTTCATCCTGACCAGTCATAGCGGCGTAAAGTGTAATTTTCTCTCCCTCTTCGTTACTAGTGAATACTTCTTTAGCTACCCGGTTTTTATTTTTTTCAATTATTTCGTTTGAGGCAGCAATGATTGTTTTTGTCGAGCGATAGTTTTCTTCAAGTAAAATAGTTTTAGCTCCTGGGAACTCTCGTTCAAACTGAAGTACGTTTTTTATGTCAGCTCCACGCCAAGAATAAATATTTTGGTCGATATCTCCAACAACACAAATATTTTGCTTTGTGCCAGCGAGCAGCTTAGCTAAAGAAAACTGAACCGCGTTCGTGTCTTGGTACTCATCTATATGTATGTACTTAAAACGAGACTGTAGTCTCTCTCTAACTCCAGGATTATTTTTAATGAGGTTCAAAGTCTTTATCAAGAGATCATCAAAATCAAGAGCGCTCTCTGCTTTAAGGATCTCTTCATAGTATCCCCATACAGTAGCTGCGACTTGGTCAGGAAAGGTTGAAGCTGATAGTTTAAAATCTTCCAAGCTTTGCGCGTCTCCTTTAGCTCTTGATATCTTTCCCAGAATTTTTTTCGGTTCAAATTCTTTTGGATTGTAGTCAGCCTTTTCGACCGCCTGCTTAACTGCTCTAACGCTGTCAGCTCTGTCATATATAGTGAAGTGCCTAGGCAAACCTAATTGATCATGAAATTCTCGGAGTAGTCTGACTCCTAAGGCGTGGAAAGTAGTCACTAAAGGCAGAGAGTCTAAAGCCGCTCTCTCTGAAGGGGGGTATTTTTTGACCAAGTGTTCTACTCGTTCACGCATCTCTTTGGCTGCTTTGTTGGTGAAGGTGAGAGCTAAGACATTATAAGGAGCTGTTCCTTGATGAATAATATGGACAATTCGATGAGTAATTACACGGGTTTTTCCTGAACCAGCTCCAGCTAAGACTAATAAAGGCCCTTCAGTTTGCATAACCGCTTCACGTTGTGGGGCGTTTAGTCCTTCAAGGTAGGGGAAATTAAGCATATAGAAATTTAGTGACACTATAACATGGAGGCTAAAGAGCGCCGATTGAAAACTAGTTTTACAATTAGCAATATATAAAGTTTGTTGTCAATAGCATTTATCTGGCTTTAAATAATGCTAGTTTGACTAATATTTAATTGTTAAGAAAAAGTAGCTTTCGTCAATTGCGCCTAACTTCTCTTCTAGTAGAATTAACGACATACCAAAAAAGGTGTACTGATCTAATAAAAAGAGAGTCGCAAGACCTCTTTTTATTTCTGAATTTTCCGTAACGGTTGCATCGCGGCGAGTCCATAATTAATCTTATATAAAACCCACTGACCAAAATTCTGATTCAAGTTTAAAAGAAGAGGCGAATCAGAATATAATAAATAGAGTAATTTCTCCAAAGAGTAGCTACTTCATTGAAGGCGCCCTATTAATGGCAGTAATTATTATACCTATATCCGTTCAAGCGGTTATTTTTAATAACGATAATAGCGCTTTGACTAGAGATTATTTTACAAGCATTGATCCTAGACTAGAATCAGCTTTAGATGTTTCTATTCTATCCGCACAACAAAATCCAAACCCTCTTAATGGACGTGGTGGAGCAGATGTTTTTGTAAATGAGGACACTTTAGTTTCTCCTGGACCGATTGGGCCAGATGTTATTGCTACAGCAAAGAATCCAACTGGAGAGATTAGTGTATATACTGTTAGAGAAGGAGATACCCTTTCTCACATTGCTGAAATGTATGGAGTTACTACAAATACTATCTTGTGGGCAAATGATATTCCTCGAGCAACAGGTATTAGAGCTGGTCAGACGTTGGTCATTTTACCAGTTGCCGGAGTTAGACATACAGTCAAAAAGGGTGACACGATTAAATCACTAGCTAAGAAATATGATGGAGACGTAGACGAAATTCTTTCTTATAATCAACTATTAGCGGACGATGCTTTGGTAGTTGGGACCACTTTAGTTATTCCTGGTGGAGCTATTCATACCGCTCCAGTGGCTAAGGCTTATGCTTCTCCAACTAAATCATCAGGTTCAAATAGTGGCTCAAGCTGGCTATCTCATCCAGCTCCTGGAAGTATAAAGACACAAGGATTGCACGGTTACAACGCTGTCGACTTAGCCGCGGCAGCTGGGACTGCAGTTAGAGCAGCAGCCTCAGGAGAAGTTATTGTTTCAAAGAGTCTTGGTTGGAATGGTGGGTACGGACAATACATAGTAGTTAAACACTCAAATGGAGCGCAAACTCTATACGCTCACCTTTCTAGTAACAGTGTTGGAGTCGGAGCTTATGTTAGCCAGGGTCAAGTGATCGGTGGAGTTGGTAATTCAGGAAGATCAACTGGTTCTCACCTACACTTTGAAGTTCGAGGAGCAAGTAATCCTTTCTAATAAAAAAGTCATAATAAAAAACCCCAGTGGGAGTTTTTTATTATGACTTTTTACTTTTCCCATTCACTTCTGGCTAAACTAATATTTAATTCGTACCAGGTCGATTTCCTTAATAGATTAAAGTACTGCGTTGCCAAATCTCTGCCAGCTTCTGAATCAGTTGGATAATGCAGGCCACCAATCTCACGATTGTGAGCAATTCGATAAGCATCTTCCTTGTAGGATTCTTGATTTTTAGGATCTAAGTCAGATAAGATTAAGTAGATTAGGTAAGACTGCGTAGCGTGGCCACTTGGATATGCCGGGTGTCCAGGTACTGATATAGAAGTTGTCAGGCTGGTGTCTAAAATATTAGGCCTAACTCTATCAAATTGATTTTTGAAATGAAGTATTACAGTTAGAATTTCAGAGAGAGAAGAGTTGAGAAGTTTTTCAGTACGAGGTTTGTCTTTAATAATTTCTTCGAAAGTTAAACCATTATAAATAGTAGTAGTTAATTCTTGTTCTGCTTTTATTTCTTCTTCTTTACTTTCAGTTCTTTCTGCAACAAGAAGATGTAAGTAATCCAATTCCTCAATTGTTTTTTGCGAAGTGTTTAGTGGAGATTTATCTAATTTTATTACCTCCAATGCATCCGACACCAACAATACAGGCTTTGTTAGAGCTTGAAGATAAAATTGGTCCCACTCTTGGGTGTTTGAAAATTTGAGCTCATTAAGCTTTTCGTTCTTAGATATATTTAGATAGGTAACTGTTGTCACTATACCTAAAATAATAATCAGTAAGTAAAGTATTTTTTTCATATTTCATTATATTGTTATTCTATACTGAAGGGCCTCAAGTACATGTTTTGTTTCGATCTCTTCCTGGTCATCTAGGTCAGCAATAGTGCGGGCGACTTTAATTAGTCTATGGTAACTGCGGGGAGAGAGGTTTAATTTTTCTGACGACATTTTTAGTAGCTCAGATACTTCCGGACTCAGTTTAATGCAGTAGTCGATGTCGCGACTAGTCATCTCGGCATTAGTAACAACTCCTCTATCTCGGAGTCTCTCTTCTTGTAAGCTGCGGGCTTTTTTAATCTGGTCACGAGCATACCTCGTCTCGTCACTTTTTCGGTTGAGGTTT
This sequence comes from uncultured Candidatus Saccharibacteria bacterium, assembly GCA_964350985.1. Taxonomy (GTDB): domain Bacteria; phylum Patescibacteriota; class Minisyncoccia; order Phycocordibacterales; family UBA918; genus OLB19. Next base: position 256,414 of record CAYGLK010000002.1, on the reverse strand, counting down.
GTGAGAGTTTCATAATCAACATGAGGTACCTCAATCCACAAATCAATTCTGTCTAAAATCGGTCCTGATATTTTTCCTTTGTAAGTTTCTTGCATAGCCCGAGCGAGATTGGTCGTACCATCTTCTTGCCCACGATAAGGATTCATAGCTGCTACTAAAATAAAATCAGCTGGGAAAAGTGCGGTACCTTGAATGCGAGAAATACTTACCATCCTGTCCTCCAGTGGTTGACGTAGGGCATCAAGAGAGCGTCTGTCAAATTCAGGAAACTCATCCATAAGAAGAGTCCCACAAACTTATACAACTTCTTTTGTTCTTTCAGATACCCAACCAGCAAGTGTATCCTGAATGTGTTGCCTCCATTCAATAGCATTTGTAATTTTCTCATCAGACCCCTTTAATACTAACTCTTTAATATCTGAAGGATTCAGTTTACTGGTCTTATGAAGATCAATAATGGTTTCAAAATCGTTTAGGGTCAAAGGAAGAATTTTCAGTTGAACTAGATCGTCACCTTTATAGTACTCTCTTAACCCGTGTAGGAAATTATTATCCAAACTAGGAGCAATAAATAGTCCATATACTGGCTTACCTCCTCTCTCTTCAGCAACATGTCTCCTAACTGGTTCACACTCAGCAATATATTGTCTCGTTGATGTAGTCAAGGTAACCTCAACTACAAGATAATGATCTTCAAATTCAAAGAGCATATCTGCTCTTCCTCCAGGTGCTGGATATCGAGGTTTAAGATCTGCATCTACAGGAAATCCTCTTGTTTCCTGAATGGGACAAGTAATGTGGTCAATCGAAAGAAACCCTCTCCATACCACCCACTCCAAGTTTGCTGGCATATCTACGATTGATCTAAAGTAATCCCTGTCTTTATTAGCTATTTTTGATATATGGTATTTAATTTTTTCTATCTCAATATCTGTTTGCTGTTCTAAGGCAAATTTATCTTCAACCGCTAATAGTATTTGTTCTTCCAGATTAAAAGTTACGGTCTTTAGTTCCTCCAAAGTTGGATCAACTTCAATAGTAGGTAACTTTAAATCAAATGCTTTGGCTTTTCTAAGAAGACTGGAGTACTCTTTTCTGGCAGAAACTTCCTCATTTTTAACAACAGGTATATTTCCGTAAAAAGCATTTAGGTAATCAACACCGGTTAATATATTTTCAATGCTAGTTGATTCCAATATATCATCAACCAAATCTTTCTTTTCTTCTTTAATATTTACTCTGCTTCCAATCATTTCGAACAGACCTGTCATCGAGAAGTACCTGATTGTAGTGTCAGCATAGTCTAATGGAGTAGTAGACTTAATAGACATTTCTTCTGCATTTTTTTCTAGTAAACTTTGGTCAAATTCTCTCTTAGTTCTTTTGGAATCAAGTGCATCTCTTTTCTCTCGATAATCTAAAATTTCTTTCACTATTACTTCTGACAAACCTTCTTTGTGAGGCTGAATCTTTTGTATAAAAATAGCAATCTCCTTTTGGTTTAGACCCTTACCTTCATTTTGAATCGATCTCAATACAGATAAGAAAAGTATGAACGGTTTTATGTGCGAGTCAAAATCCCTAGCTGTTTCTGAAGGGTTAGGAACTGCATGCTTAATCATTTGCTTAAGAAATACGTCACTAACCTCACCCTGTGTAGTAGAGCTAACCATGCGTTGACCTGCTGGCGTCAATACATATGGAGATTTTGAAAAACTAGTGTAACCCTCCAGATCTTCTACTTTAAATGTCTTTCCTTGAATCCTATATTTATTGCTAGTTAAGAAGCCAAGTTTGACCATTACACTCCTCCATTTTCTACCTAACCATGCTGCACTTTTACCCTCAGATTTAGAATCTACAACTCCAGAATCTACTAATGCCTTTGTTAACGCTTCTTCATTTTCAGCTCCCTCCATACAACCAAAAAGGTTCTGCTCGTTCATGACTCTCAGACCCATTTCAATCCTTTTAGGATTTCTAACTGTTGTATTTCCAATATTCCAGACTTTTGACATATTTAAGGTTTTGCTAAGAAGAAGTATTCTTTGACTCTGTTTGTGGTGTTATTTTTCTTGTGACTATGAGTACCAAAAGAGTAGACATGGTCTATCTCATATACATTAACTGTTTTGTGAGTTTTTGCCAGCATCTCGATCAAAGTATCTTTGTCTGGTATTGAATTTGATGAATAGGATAACAAGATATTACTTTTCTCAAACTTTTTAAAGATGTCAAAGAAAGCTAAGTCTATTGTCTTTTTTGAACCAAATCTGGATTTGTACGAAGGAAACTTTTTTGTTTTTGTAGCTTCGTCAATTTCAACATTTTTCCACCCATCAACAAAACCTTCTACAAAATGATATCGACGCACATAATCATTATCAGAACTTTTTGATAGATATGGAGGATCCATGTAAACAAGGTCCATTTGTTTTTCTAATTCAAGACTGAAAATATCTCCATGATATGAGTAATTTTCTTTGCCATTATCAAAAACTGCGTTATTAAAAATAGCGACATTATCGATGAAGTGTTGTTCAAGACTTTGATTTAAATCCTTTCTACCGTCATCAAATTTATTACCTACGTATGTAAACACACCTCTTGGTCTACGTTTAATCATAGCTCTTGAGATTGAAGCTAAAGCCATTGATTTTTTATAAGGGTTTCTAATGCTGTGTATATTACTAAAAGCAGAATCTAGAAATTTATTATCTTCGTCACTAAAATATAAGTCTTTAAACTTCTTTGAAATGAAATTACTCTTGCTGTTTATAGCAGTAATATACTCAATGTCACTTTTTTTTAAGAGAAAATCGCTATTTTCAATGAGAGACTTAGATGTGCTGTGCGAGTACTTCATAAAGTCATTGCTATGAACCTCTTTTCCCATCGTTTTGAACAGATATGAGACACAACCACTTCCAGAAAAAGCATCGAGTACTGTATCAAATTCCAAGTCAGCTAATACTTTCTCTATTTCTGGTAGTACTTTATATTTACTACCCATAAAACGGGTGCCTGGATATTTTTTTAACTGCTTTTGTGTATCTGGAGTCATACTATTTTTTTCTGTAAATAATTACATCCTTACTATTTCTGGTTGCAGAGTTGCTACTAATTAATCGTTTGGCATCAATAATATCCATGTGAAATTCTGAGTATTTATCAAGTATGTATTTTGAATTCGAATTAGATTGGATTATTGTCACCCCTCTGTCAGAAATCTTTTTAAAAAGATTAAACAACTGATCGTGATCATGTTCTGAGAAGCACTCTTTTGTATATCTTTGAAAGTCGGCAAAGCCACCTACTGGATAATACGGGGGGTCTATGTAAACAACATCCTGTTTTTTTATACCCTTTAGGGATTCTTTATAATCACTAACAGTCAATTCAACATTTTTAAGAGCTTCGCTTGCTAGTCTCAAGTTGGCAGTATCGTATGTAAATTCTCCCTTCTTCTTTCCAAAAGGTACGTTAAAAATACCTTTCTTGTTTACCCTATAGAGGCCATTGAAGCAGGTTTTATTTAAGTAAATTGTTCTACTTGCACGCTTGATAGGGTCTAGATCAAGAGGGTTTATACTTCTGGTTTCGTAATAGTAGTCTTCATTATTCTTATGTATAGATAGTGAATCAATCAGGTCATCCACACTATCCCTCACTACTGTGTAAGCATTAATCAACTCTGAGTTTGAATCAGATAGTTTCGCCTTTTGTGGTTGCAAATGGAAAAACAACGCACCACCTCCTAGGAATGGTTCGTGGTAAGTTCCATTTATTACAACTGGTATCTGCTCTGACAGAAGATCAACCTGTTGTCTTTTTCCACCCGCCCACTTTAAGAATGGTTTTGCTTTCCTTGAAGTAGTTTGAGAAGATTTCATATTTTTAACGTTAATAAAATTAACTAAATCTTCTAGAACAATAGAGTAGGTCTTGCCATTTTTCTTAGCTTTTAATGTGCCGTTTTTAATATTCCTGTACACTGTTATCGTGTTTACTTTGAGCAAATCAGCAGCCTCTTCCACAGTGATTAAAGCTGAACTTATCATAGGATCATTTTAATATACATTTATCTTAAAAATGATCCTTTTCCACAATCTAGTTAACGGCAAGGTTTACATTAACGATCAAAAGAAATACTATTGGATGACAACTGAATATCAATGACCTAACCCTTTGTCGTGAGACAGAGGTATGGTCGAAAATCGTTGAAGACAAACAACCCATTATCAGGTTGCGTCTTCAACGTTATTAGGGGAAACCTTAGTAGGACTTCGGTCCACCTGGTAGTGGGCTTTTTGTATGTTCTGCTCTGGGGTTTACTAGGTAATACCAAAATTTATGGAGCAAGATAAAGTTGAAAAGAAGAAAACTTCACCAGTGACGTGGTTAGTACTGATTGTATTTGTAATAATAGTTGCGGTTGTAATAGATACAGCATCAGATGCGGAGCCAGCAGGAGTAGGGAGCACTAGCACTGTTACCTCACGATGTCTTGAGGTACCAGACACACTCGTAGAAAGACTTAACAGTGGTTTGAATATAAATGGAGGTGGGTCTATACGGAATGTAAAAGCTGTTAAATCAAACGATTTCTCAAGTGTTTATTTCATCAGTGGTGACTTGCAAGGTACAGGTCTTGAAGGTGCTGGTGATATTGCTACTTATGCAACAAACAAGTTGGACTATACAGGTCTGACACTTTCAGTTGATGCTGTTGCAGTAGAGTTTTCTGACTGGCCAGATATTACAACTACTACTTTACTTGGTGAGGGAGTAAGTAGGGGAATTGTCATGTCTAGTGATGGATATGATGAATCAAGGAAATGTGTGTCTATTTAGCCAATAGAGTACCCACGATGAACCCTAGAGTCCTACGAGAGACACTGGATTGGTGATGTATTAGGTAATTACCATTAGTCACCTTTGCAATGTGCAACACCTATATAGTGTTGCATTTTGCTTTGATTCAAAATAGTATTTAAAAATGAATATTTCACCACTAACAATGCCTTTACTGGATGATAGAGACAGAAGAGAAGCATTTTTTCTTGCTCTACCAGAAATATTTATTGACGAATGGTTTTATGAAATTGAAAGCACTGGACGTTTTTCAGCAAAACGACTAAATGTGTTGGATCAATATATACAACTATTGAGTAGACCTTCTTTTGTTTTTTTGGAGGAACAGTTGAAGGAGCAATTTAATTCATTTGAATCAAACTTCTCACTATTACGTGAGTTTCTGGAAAATAACTTCGTTACAACGAGCGGCATAGCTAAGTTCATCGAACATGACGACGAGCTTTTAAATTCAGAAAGTAGCACCCTGACAAACTTAATGACAGATACTGCAATCGAATATCAACTGTTGGTATCTGTTCTTACTGGAAGGCAAAAAAAGAGTTCAGTAGATTCACTGCACTATAGTAAGTATGAAAATAAGTTCGTTTGGGGTGGTACCAACTTTTACACGGTCTCAGGAAAAAAGAAACAACAAATGTTCAAAATTTTATGGCCAACACGTTGTAAGAAAAATAAACTTACTAAAGTACTGCGAGTGAGCCATAACGAACTAGTATCTAAATTAGGTTTAACTAAGAACCAAGATGCACTCATTAAGATAGTAAAAGATTCTCGAGCATACTTAAAAAGGAAAGGTGTGCCAGTTGAGATAAATGGTAATACGAAAAAAGGTTTTGTATTAGTGGAGCTGAATTAAGAAGAGTAAAGTTTTACACTCCAATTAAATATTTTTAATAACATCTTCAAAAAAACTTGTAAAAACAAGGTTCTTTTGAGTGTATCCACTTGTAAAAAAGGAGCAAAATTTTAAAAAAAGTAAAAAATGCTGTGTTTATTAGACTACTCGCATGAGTACTAAGGAATTAAACAGCATCGAAACAAAAGAGCTGGAATGTGCCTACGAGGCACTCTTCGACATACTCATGCTTAATCAATAATAAGAAGAATATGAATCCAAGCAAAATTACAACTGAAGAATACACTGCACTGCAACAAACAGAGCTAACTGAGGAACAACTTATCAAACAATTTGTCACACGTGTTGACCACAACTACCAGACGGACGGATTCTACTACCCAACCAAAGATGCATCGCACAACCGAAGCTTTAGAGACATTTTTGGTTACACGATCAATTACTCATTTCCAGTCGGTAGGAACACGCCAATTGCATCGTTCTGGACCTTCAACGAAGCAGACTACCAGCCAGAGCAAAACAGAAACGGTATGAGTATATTTCACATTGACGTTCATAAACTTATCTCACACTTTGTGAAACAAGCTAATGATGAGGGATACAAACCTCCATTAACAAAGGAAAAAGTTGATACCAAACGTAAGCAAGACTCCGATGAAGTCACATACTAGTAATCAGCAAAAAATAGAGGAGGCAATGCTTGAATACATTGAGCAAGACAAGGTTATAATACCACTTAATGGAAAGCGACCTTTAGTCAAAGGGTGGAGTGAAGAAGAGTATGAACCCAATCATTCCGACGTAAAAAGATGGTTTGAACAGTTTGGTAAAAGTATCACAGGCGTTGGTCTGAGAACTGGTTACTTTGAAAATATGTTTGTACTAGATTTAGAAGCAGAGCAAGATTTATCAAAGCTAGACCTACCAACAAATTGCGTTCGTTCAAAGAGCGGTCGGGACGGCATCCATTATTACTTTTCAGGCATAGGTGAGGACAGTTGGGAATTCACATCTACAAGTCTAAAGAAGCACGGGATTGAGGGTGATGTTAAGGGAAATAGACAGTACATCGTTGCACCACCTTCAATACATCCTGACACTGGAAAAGAATATGAATGGATAAAGCCACTGGGCACAAGTGACTTACAGACTGCACCTGAGTGGCTAATCGAAACACTTACAAGTACTAAACTTGAAAAAGAAGAATGGGACGGAGTCTTGTCCGAGCCAGTAAGTGAAGGTAACCGCCACAACACGGCAGTACGGCTAGCGGGTAAACTACTAGCACATATACCAGAAAAAGATTGGAGTGAAGTGGTATATACATCATTAGCAAGTTGGAATGATGCTATGTGCGATCCACCTCTCCCCAACTCAGAGTTAAATAGCATTTATAGCTCGCTTAGTGCAAAACAGAAACAACAAAGAAAAGATAAAGGGGTTGTTGATTTAACAAAAAATTACGAACCTCCACTGTCTGTAGGTGAGTTATTAAAAATGCCTGAATCGGAGAGACCTAAATTTCTGATTGAAGGCCTTGTGCCTGAAAACGGAATTACTGCAATGTCAGGACACCCGGGATGTGGTAAAAGCTGGTTAATGTTAGAGATGGCCAGAGCTGTAGCGATTGGAGATAAATTTCTCAATGAGTTTAAGAGTATAAAAAAGAAAGTCTTAATTGTAGATGAGGAAAGTGGAAAATGGGAGATGCGACGCAGACTGGAGTTGCTTGGCTATACTGATGAGCTTGATATTTACTTTTGTTGCCAGAGAGAGTTTAAGCTAGACAAGCCAGAGAGCGTGAGCCGCTTAATTAAATTGTGTGAAAAGCATGAGATTGGATTAATAATCTTTGACCCATTCGCTGCATTACACAACAAAGTAGAAAACAATGCTGAGGAAATGCAGGTCGTGATGACAGCTATGCAGAAATTTAATGAGATTAGCGTGTCGGTGGCCTTTATTCACCACAATAGAAAAGGGGGTCTTGGTGGACAAGCTCAGAGCCTTCGTGGTTCATCAGCAATTCTTGGACGCCTAGATTCACTAGTTGTTGTAGAGAAAACAAGCGCAGAAGGCCCGGTGAATATCACTATCAGACACGCTAAGTCACGTAGAGGTAAGAGTGCTGAACCTGCACAAGTAGTGTTGATTGAGAATGCTGATGAACATCCACAAATACAGTTGTTATATGGTGGCAATGCACCTAGTACAACAATTAAGAAACTACGTGCGAAAGAATTTGCACTTGAGTTACTAGCTAATGAATCTCTGTATCGAGAAGAGCTGATTGAAGCTATCAAAGAGGAAGAGGACATCGGTGCAAGAAACGTTGCCAGTGCACTGATTGAGCTTGAAAATGAAGACTTCATCACTTCTGAAATTATCGAACGTAAGAAAAAATATAAACTTACTGAAGTCGGAGAAGGTGGCAATGTATAGAACTACCTTTACATAGCTGACGCACCATATTCAATAGCCAATAGAGTAACAATTATTTGGCTTATGAATAAAAGACACACACTTAAAAAATTAAAAGAAGCTGTTCACGATAGTGACCAGCCCCATAGAATCCTTAGCGAAATGGAATTGCCTGAGGGTACTGAGTTCACAACTGATGATTCTGAGGGAATGGTTAAAATCACTTTAGGGAAAATTAACAATGAATACACTGACTGAAACAACCTATCCAACGATAGTAAATAATAAACAAGTCGCAATCTATTTGCGTGTTTCTACTGATGAGCAAGCTAAGCACGGTAACAGCTTGAAATCACAAGAGGAAATGCTTACTCGTTTGTGTGAGGCACACTCTTTTAAACTGGATAAAAACCATGTTTACTGTGACGGTGGGTTTTCTGGGAATCTGCCGATTAAAAGTAGACCTGCTCTGAATGAATTATTTGAAGCCGCTAAAAAAAAGGAATTTGAACTCGTGCTAGTTTACAGATTAGATAGATTTTCACGCAATCTTAAACAAGTCATTGGTGCAGTAGAACAACTAAAAGAATATGGTATTGCTTTTAAATCAGCTACCGAAAATTTTGAAACTGAAACTTCAAATGGTGAATTGATGTTTCATATGATTGCTTCATTTGCCCATCACGAAAGAAGACTCATAGCAGAAAGAATGATGGGTGGAAAATTACGTGCCGCTAGTGAGGGTAAGTGGGTAACGGGTGTACCACCGTATGGATATAGAATAGATAAAAAAACTAAAACATTAGTTCTTCATCCAGAAGAAGCCGAGGTAATCAAGCAGTTCTACGAGTGGCTAGTTTATGAAAAATGTTCACTTCGTGAAATCACTCGAAAAGCGATAGAACTAAACTTACCCACTCCCGCACACAAGTCTGAAAAGGGCAAAGAACCAAAAGATGAAATCCGTAATGGAAAATGGTACAAACGAACAATTAATCGTTTCTTAGTAAACGAGGTGTACACGGGCACATTTTACTACAACAAGTATAAACGACCGTTCAAGTATCTCGATGCTATTGAAAACAAAGAGCACCAGCGACCTAAAAGTGAACATATTGAGTTACATGTACCGTCAATCATTACTCGTGATATGTTTGAAAAAGCCATTGAACAACTGACACAAAATCGAGTCATGCAGAAACGGAATGCAAAAAGAATTTATCTTTTTTCTGGACTACTTTACTCTGGGTACACTGGTCGTAAATTACAAAGTGGTTATCAAAAACCAAAGAAGGACTTAAAAACACCAACATTAGGTAAGTACTATCATGCGTACGTTGCACCGCTCGACAGAACCAATGACGAGTGTCAACAGAATGACGTTCATGGGCAATGTGCTGAAACTAGGTTATTACCTATATGGGATACGCTAGTCTCAATCCTTAAGGACCCAACAAACACCATTCCTCAGTTAGAAGAGTATACATTCAAAAATTCTAATGAAGCTAAAACCGTAAAGAAGATAACTGGGCTTGATACTCAAATCAAAACAAACAAAGAGCAACAACAACGAATCGTCAAAGCATTCACTGACATGGGCATAAGCCAGGCTGATTATGAGTCAATGATGAAAGAAAAACGCACTCGACAAAAAGAACTGGAAATACAAAAGCAAAAGCTATCCCAGACTCTTTTAAAGAAAAAGGAACAAAAGAATAGAGACGTGGTTATCTCTGAAATGTTTAAGACACTGAGTGGTAAGTTAGACAATGTCGCGTACGAGCAAAAGCAATACATACTCCGATTGTTTATTGAACGAATTACACTTCATCACAAAAGTAACTTTGCAGAAGTGGTATTTAAGTTCCCAACTAAAACTAGTGTACCTACTGAAGCTCCAGCAGAAGTCTCAAATAACGGTCAAATGAGACTAATATTGCACGTTAAAACACTGAGTGAGAAACAACGGAGTGCTCACTTACTAAGAAACAATCCTGGTATGTACAACAAAAAATAAAATCCTCATGTTTATTAGTAATATAAAAGCTAGCAATGACATGGCTAGCCAGCTCGCACTACAACAATAAAGTAAAGCCTAAACTGAACTGCTTGAATTGAACTCGAAATAGGAGTAGTTTAATTACATGCCCACCAGTGTAGAACCAAAGACTAATCGACTAAGTGTGTACCTAGTAAAAGCGGGCATTACAGACTTGGAAGATATAGTTGAAAGCACACAACAACCTGTCGCGATAAACGACCAAGGGTTTTTTGTGTTTGAAGAGTCACACCCAAGTAGACCTGACTGGATAGAAAACTTCTTTGGACAAACTCTAGATAATCAAAATATATTTACATCGAGTGCACGAGGTATTTTTGTAACATCTATCGAAACAATAGATGGTGTCCGATTCTTTGTTGTGACATTCGGGTTTGGTCGGCATATGATTAAAGAGGGTGTAATAGAAGAACGGTTTGGTTTAAAAATAGTTTTGAATTCAGTTGATATAAGTGGTTTCAGAAGTATTGATAAAACAACTCTTGGGTCAATACCAAAACATAGTCGAGAACAAATGAGTAAGGATGTAAGTCCTTTTGAATTTGGCATTGATATTGAACAAGACTTAATTAGTTCTGTTACTGGGAAATCACGTGACGTACATTTTGGAAAAACTGTATCTGGAAAAGATGCCTTATATGCTTCTGTTAAGACAGACGTAAACGATATACAAGATTTTTTAAAGCACAGCTACACTCGTTATAAGAGTGAGGACTATAAACGTGACTTTGATTGGATTGACCAAATTGCCGAAGTTCGGGACAAGGCAATTCAGAGCCAGTTAAATGATGAGCTAGTAGTCAAAATTGGCAACGAAGAAATAGACAATATTTGGATGGCTGTACCAGAAGTTGTAGATTGGACTGACATTAGTGGTTTTAAATATCTTAGAGCAAAGCAGGCTGAGCTACATGATGACTTGGATGTGCCAACATATCTATCGGAACTAGAAAGGAGTCCAAGTTTAGATGAATTAAAACATTCTCGTATTTTTGCAATTTCAGCTTCTACAGATGACACATTGCATTCATGGTCTGCATATCAGTGTCTATATGCTGAGTGCAGATTAAACAATAAGCTCTACATCCTAAATAATAGTAAGTGGTATGAAATAGCAGATAGCTTTTCTCAAGCAGTTGAAATTGACTTTCAGAACATGACTGAATCTTCTGTTACCATGCCAGACTGTGAATTTAAAAACGAGGGTGACTACAATTCGCATGCAGTAGCTACCCTTACAGGTTCATGTTGTATGGATGGACAACTAGTCACCTACGGTGGAGGTCATAGCAGTATTGAATTCTGTGACGTATTAACTGCTGACAAAAAACTAATTCATGTAAAAAGATATGGTGGCTCTAGTGTTCTTAGCCATCTGTTTACTCAAGGTGTTGTTTCTGGGGAACTCTTTGTTAGTGACGAAGCATTTAGAGAAAAATTAAATACTAAACTACCAGATAGTCATAAACTGGCTGACTCAAAAGCTCGTCCAATTACACCCGAGTATGAAATAGTGTATGCGATTATTAGCAACAGTACCGAAGACTTAAGTTTACCGTTTTTTAGTAAGGTTAGTTTACGTAATGCAAAGCGAAGACTTGTTGGATATGGATATAATGTAACATTAAAGAAAGTGTTACATGTTGAAAATAACATTACAGAGTAAAGCATATTTGCTTTTAGGGACATTTAGTAAGACAGGTGTTTTAGTACCTGTCCTAGAAAAGGTTTCTATTTATTCACTCCGTACCTTTTTTAAAAAGGTTATTAGAGGTTAACAAGAAGATTAATACTTGATTATCGTTTTAGAGAGACATGTTTTGTAGATAATGTCCCACATCAATAAGGTTATACTATTAGTAACAACGTGGAGTTTATTTAAAAGTTTTAAATAAATGCTATGGCTCAACTATCTGATAAAAGTATTCAGGAGTTCAAAGACTTGATGGAAAAAGAAAGTGGTAAAGAAGTGTCATGGGAAGAAGCAGCAGAATCTGGACGTAGACTCGTTGGTCTCTTTGAGATTGTTATGAAGGGTCAGATGGATAAAGACGGATGGGACAGAAGATTAGAAAAAGAACCAAAGGGTTTTGCTCTACCCGGCAATGGTCGTAACTGTGCAGTATGTGGTTCTGCAACAAGAGAGGATACTAACTGGTATGACAAATGGGGCATCAAGTGTATTACATGCCAGAAAGCTATAGATAAACGAAAAATTCCTGGTTCAATTGCTAAGACAAGTGACAATCGTTATAGTCCTTACGAGTTAGAAAGTAGATTCGGGATAAAGAAAGCTACTCAAACTAAGTGGGTTAAAGAAGGAATTTTAAATGCACGGATCGTACCAACAGAAAATGGAAAAGTGCACTATTATATATTTCTAGTAAAAGATAATAAGAAGTTTCTTCCTCCGAAGAAATTAACTGATTCACAATCGGTAAAAGAGGAGCGTGAAGATGGTGTATGGCATCACTCTGAACCGTGGTACAGATTCTGTAACCCTTATGAACATCTGAAGGGATACGGCATTATGGACTATTTACACTTCGTCGAAAAAGAAAGGGTCGACTAAAACTCTATAGCAGTGCAAACCTAGAAATACAATCACAAGGAACTTGAATCACAGCCTGCATTCCTAGCCAGAAAGACACTATACCTACAATTACTATAATTATTGATGCTCTTAGTTTTGAAACCATTCTAATGATTGTAGCGTATTCTTAAATGACTTTGTTCTAGATGATTGCTACAATGAAAATATGGAAGCTCTCACAGAAATTAGGATGGAAGACATAGAAGATAGGGTGATTCTGGTGAGTATCGCTCAAACCTATAAGCCATATATGGACGGAGATGAGAATACTATTTATGATATAGCCAAACAAGCATGGGATGTCGGCAATAATTGGGAGTCAAGAGATTTGGCAGAATACGCACTGGCTATTTACCAGAATAGAGTCAAGGGTGTATTTATTATAGATAGCTGGAAAAAAAATAAGTTTGAACCTACAAAATGGGAATTCGAAGGCAAAATTGCACCTAAAGAGGTGCGAGATAAGTATATGAACAAGAAAATCACAATGGCTTTTGGCGATGGTCCTCGTGCATACAGGTATTTAAACTGTAATCCGTAAAATTAGTTTTGTGGGACACACTTTATAAACAAGACTCCTTTATGTGCCAAAGTGACCTCTCCTGGTTTAGGGTTAGTTCCACCTCCGACTAAAGCGGTGTGTGAAGCAGTGTGGTGCGGAGTACGAAAAGGTGGCTTGGTACTTAGAGATATTTCTTGCCCACTGATTGAGTGAATCGCAGTGACGGCCAAAGTATCACTTCTCGATAAGGGTGGCAGAATGCCCTGGAAAGCTCTAGCCAACATCGTCTTCCCTGTTCCTGGCGGACCAACCAAGATAACATTATGTCTACCAGCGGCAGCAATAACTAGTGCTCGCTTAGCACTTTCCTGTCCTTTGATATCCTCAAGAACTACAGTACCTTCAGTCCAGTTATTTTCATCAACTTGAGTTAATGGCTCAATAGTGAGTAATTTAAAATCTGGTCTGGAAGGACTTAAGTGACAAATAACTTCATTTAGATTTTTAGCAGCATAGACGTCAATTCCTTCAACCAAGGCTGCTTCGGCTGCGTTTGCTCCTGGAACTATTATTTTTGAGTAACCACTTTCTTTGGCGGCTGTCACAATATTTAAAACTCCTCTAACTGCCCTTAGGTCTCCGTCTAGGCCTAGTTCCCCAACAAAAATTGTATCTTCAGGAATTGAAATTTCTCCGGCTGCATCTAGATAGGCTAGAGCAATCGGTAGATCAAAAAGTGGACCCTCTTTCTTCAAATCAGCCGGAGAAAGAGAGATGGTGATCTTTTGGTTTTTACTTTTTGGTGACTCAAAACCAGAATGTTTGATAGCACTACTGATACGATCTTTGGATTCCTCTATAGCTTTACCAGCTAAGCCAACAATAGAAAAAGAATGGAGCCCTCTAGATAAATCAGCTTCAATTCTGACAACACTTCCGGATAGTACATGGGGTTGGATTGTGTAGACTAAAGCGATGCTCATGTTTATAAAGCCAAGGTTCCCTCCTCGTCTTTATGCTTTATGCAAGTTCTAGCTTCGGGTATAAAATTTAGGCGACTTTCCTCAATTGGTTCTCCAGCAATTTCGCAGATGCCATAATTACCTATTTCGATTTTTTGCAAAGCCCTTTTGACATTGTGATAATCTTTTTCTAAAGCTTCAAGGGTCGCCCGTCTTTCATTCCATTCTTCAACGTTGTCTGCGTTACTGTTGTCATCTGCCTCAGCGGCATTAAATTCTAAATCAGGAACAGCTTCCCAGTTATCTCCCTCAGTATCGTAATGTCCAATCGTTTTTAATTCCGCTACTAGTTCAACTAAACGTGCTTCTAATTTTTCTTTGTAAAATTTTGTATCTAACATAATTATTTAATTAAAATTGATAACTCTCTGAAACCGATACTGTTCTTCGTAATAATAACGGTTTGGTCTACGATTCCGTAAAGTAGTAGTTCATTGTTATTGTCATTTTTTAATATACGAACATCTCTTCCACTGAAAGCTGAATCTGAGAACTTAGCTAAGTTGCTAAGTGGCGCAGCTGTTAGTCCAAAAATATTATTTATATTTTCGTAAATAGATTCTTCCCAGAGTAACAGTCCCCCTTTCGCCACTTCAAAGTCGCTAATTCTAAGCAGGATATAAGGCTGGTTGTCTTTTGTAAAACCAAAACGGACATCTCTGATTGACTGTAATAAATTTGCCTCCAGCGGTACATCAAGACTATTAAATATAATACTTGGTGATAAGAGTTGATTTGTGATTAAGTTTTCAACAAAGACTATTTGTCTAAAACCTGAAGTTTGTATTTCAGGACTTTGTAGGGTCCTTAAGATATCAACGTTAGGATTATTAGCTGCTACCAATTCGACTCTTGTATTTTGTAAGAGTGAGATTGTTTCAGGATCTGCAACTGTTGCTACAGCTGCACGATTAGGATCAAGGAAATAATTTACAGCAAACACAATAATTATTAACACCAAAATAAATGATGAAATAAATACAGCCAAAGTATTGGTATCAAGAGCTAGTATTTTAACTTGCTCCAAAAAGCCAGGTCTACTTACGCGTTTTCTTATTGGTGGAATTATCTGTCGATCAGGTGGAGCAATTATTGGCTCCTTAGTTACTACCTTTTCTTGAGCTGGAGACTGAGTTATTTTTTCTTTAGCAGACTTAACATTAACTTGGGTGACAGCATCAGGTTGTTCTGTAACTGGAGTTACTTCTTGTTCTGCGACCGGATAGTTTTGCACTTCTGGTTTTGTTTCTGGAGAAGCTTCCGGCTCTCCCCATACTTCTACTTCTTCTTCCTCTGGCTCATATTCTATTTCAGTCAAGACACTCTTACGCGGAGTTATTTGAACGTTACCGACATTTGATTCTGAGTAAATTTCTGGTTCTTCCAATAGCAAATATCCCGGCTCAGTATCAGGAGTCCAAATCTTATGTAGTTCATGTTTTTCTTCAGGCTCAGCTCTCTGTCTGATTCTTTCGTGTATTGATGAAAAATCAGAAGAGACAGATTTGCCGGTTGTCGAAGTAGCTCTTTGAATCACTCCCTTCCGGTGACTGCTGTCAGGAACACTATACTTAGGAACTGCTTTTCTCTTTCGGTCTTTTTTCTTAGTGCTAAACCAGCTGGTAAGCGAACTAAGGATCGCTGGGAATAGTTTGAAACGATCCTTCTTTGTATCGGTAATAATTGTCGCCGAACCCGCGTCATCATTGTTTGCAATAAAAGCAGTATTCTTTGTCTCGATGGCTGAGATTTTTATCGGATCGTTTTTCTTCAGTTGTTTAATTGGGGAAGAAACCTCTGACTTTAGATCTCTGGCCTTTTCTTCGGTGATATTTTCTATCACCTTTCTTATCGGTGGTTTTTTAGGAGCGCTAGATCTTTCGACATTAACTTCACTCTGATGGTGAAGAGGTAATTTTTTCTCGGTGCGGGTATACTCTAAATCTTTTGCGTAAGTACGAAGCGCCGGTATTTTTTTAACTGCCGGATCCTGAGTATCCATTCCTAATAGTATCGCACGAATTCAGCTGTTTGTGACCCTCTTACTGTGGCTTTTAAGGCTTTAATAGGTTTCTTTTAGTGGCAAATTCTGGGTCAGCTTTTTTAATTGATAAACCGATCTTACCCATTTCAATTTTACTAACTACGACAGGTATTGTTTCACCGATAGTGAAAACACCGTCTAGACTTTCAAGATGAAAGGGAGCGATTTCAGAAATATGAATTAATCCCTCATTGTATGGGTCTAGTTTGGCAAAAGCTCCGAAGGCAGCAACTTTTGTAATAGTAGCCATTACCTTCTCACCAACGCTATAAGTTCTTGTGATACCGCTGATTTTATCAAAAGCAGCTTTGGCCGTACCGTTCTTACCAGAGATAAAAACACTTCCGTCGTCTTCAATAGTAATTTCTTCCACACCAGTTTCTTCTTTAATACTCTTGATCATCTTACCTCCTCCACCGATAACTAATCCAATCTGCTCAGGTAGGATTTTAAGAGAAATAATTTCTGGAGCCCTCGGTGAGATATCTGCCCGTGAAACACTAATCTCTTTGTTCATCACTTCGAGGATCTCCAGACGTGCTGCTTTTGCTTTGTCTAAAGCTTCCTTTAAAATATTTAGATCAATACCACTAACCTTTACGTCCATTTGGATAGCAGTGATTCCCTCTTTTGTTCCAGCAACTTTAAAATCCATATCACCAAACTCATCTTCTGGTCCTTGGATGTCAGTTAAAAGTGCATATTTATCTTCCACGATCATTACTCCAGAAGCGATACCGGCGACAGCTCGAGTGATTGGAACTCCTCCGTCCATTAGGGCAAGAGAAGAAGCGCAAACAGAACCCATTGAACTTGATCCGTTACTAGACATTGTTTCTGACACTAAACGAATTGTGTATGGAAAGTCAGTCGTTTGTGGAATAACCGGAGCTAAAGCTTTTTCAGCCAAAGTTCCATGGCCGATCATCCGTCGGTTAAAACCTCCAACGCGCCCAGTCTCCCCAACAGAAAATGGTGGAAAGTTGTAGTGGTGCATAAAGCGTTTTTTTGTATTATGTTCCTCAATCGTATCAACCAGTAAGGCAGCTTCTGGTCCACCAAGAGTTAAGGCTGAAAATATACGCGTTCCTCCACGATAGAAAATACCAGAACCGTGTAACACCGGTGAGATACCACCTGCCTGAGCATAAAGAGGGCGAACCTCGTCTAGTTTTCGGCCGTCAGCCCTCAAATTTTCTTCCACCGCCCCTTTATGCAACTCCTGATCAACCATTTCTTCGTAAAAATCAGCAGCTAGCTTTTTATCGATAGTTGAATCTGTTTCAGCTAACACACTTACCTCAGCTAAAAATACATTTTTGAGTTCATAGATATGATCTTTACCGGCAGTCTTTGAAAATAAGGTTTCACGCAATCTGGCTGCAAAGGTTGTTTGGTAGAAGTCTAGTAGGCTTGGTGATGCTACAGGAATGACGAACTCTCTTTTTGGCTTACCAAGCTCTTTAATTATTTTTTCTTGAAAATCTTGTAAGGCAGCATGTAGTTCGGTGGCTTTCTGGAGTAGCTCCATCACATCAGCTTCAGCTACTTCTTTTGAAGCAGTTTCGATCATGTTAATTTTCCCATCTTTACCACAAGCTAGGATTTCGATATCAAGACCATCTGCCGGGCGAGTGGCATAATTTGGATTGATTAAAATTTCCGAGTCACCAATTTTCTTAGCCAGTCTTACAGCACTGACAGGTGCGTCCCAAGGTATGTCTGAAACACCTAACGCTAACGAAGCACCAATGACGCCAAGGAGATCAGGATCGTCTTCGCCAATAGCTAATACTGATACTACAATTTGTACATCAATTTTTAAGTGAGTTGGAAAAAGTGGCCGGATAGTTCGATCAACAATTCTAGCTGAAAGTACCGCCTCGTCACTCGGTCTCCCCTCCCGACGCATAAAGCGACTGCCTAAAATTTCTCCAGCTGCATAAAACTTTTCTTCAAATTCTACAGACAGTGGAAAGTAAGGTAGGTTGGTTTCTGACTTCCCCATGACAGCAGTGACTAACACAACTGTTTCTCCATAACTTAGCATCACGGATCCATTGGTGTGAGTAGCCAAGTCATTGAATTCAGCTGTTAAAGTTTTGTTACCAAATTCAGTTTTAAAAATTTTTCTTTGCATTTGAAGTTAACTTAATGAAGTAACTCGGGTATGTTTTATATTTCATAATTTGAAACCTACCTACATACCAAAGTCACAACTAATAGTTAGAGCATAGCAAAACTGCCACGGCGTACAAGTACGCCGCAGCAGTTTTTGTTCTCTGATATTTAGATCCTAAATATCGTCAGTAT
Organism: uncultured Candidatus Saccharibacteria bacterium; assembly: GCA_964350985.1. Lineage (GTDB taxonomy): Bacteria > Patescibacteriota > Minisyncoccia > Phycocordibacterales > UBA918 > OLB19. Next base: position 237,726 of record CAYGLK010000002.1, on the reverse strand, counting down.
CAGTGCCAACAATTTTCTTAATCTGTTTTCGAAGATTGTTACTATTGTTGTTATTGTTTCTCTTTTTATTGGTCTTATAACCAATCAAAAACTCACTTGGATTTTTATCCATATCGATAAAGTCATCAACTACTTCTCGTAGTTTAGAAGAAGCGGATCGGCCAAAAGTAATTACTTCAAACTGACAACCTTGGTTTTTGACGTACTCAACTAGTGGAATAAAATCTCCATCGCCAGTTGCCAAAATAACAGCGTCAACTTTGTTAGCTAACTTGATAGCATCAATAGCAAGACCAACATCCCAGTCAGCTTTTTTTGCGCCGCCATAAAATATTTGTAAGTCTTTGGTTTTGATTTCGATACCAATTTTTTCTAAAGCTTCGAAAAAGGCTGACTCTTCTCCACTCTCAGTATTCACTACATAAGAAACAGCACGAATTAATTTTCGACCTCCTAAGGCAGCTTTAACTACTGCTCCAAAATTCACTTTTGATTTGTATAAATTTTTTGCACTGTGATAGAGATTTTGGGTATCTATCAAAATGGCAACCCTTTGTTCTGGGTGACGTATAACACTCATAATTTTATTAAAATAATATTAAAAACTTTTTTATAAAAACACTTCGCGACTTACACTATCTCCAACTAAGGTCTTCCGAAAAGTTGTGAAACTTGGTCGGGACGGATTGTTGAAGATGGTTTAACTATAACTGAAAAAATAAAAATGCTCCATAGTGGAGCATCAGTATTATCGCTTTAGACCAAGCTTCTTGATTAGAGAGTTGTATGATTTCTCATCTTTTCTCTCTAAATACTTCAAGTGCTTTCTTCGGTCAGCTACCATTTGTAGCAAACCACGTCGTGAGTGAAAATCTTTCTTATGCTTGCGCAAGTGATTAGAAAGCTCTTCAATCTGACGAGTCAGTAGGGCGATTTGTGCTTCCGGAGAACCAGTATCACTAACGTGACGCTTAGTTTCTTTTAGTACATTTTCTTTTACTCTTTTTGTTAACATAAATATGTGTGAAGCGGCTGGCTTATATAGATACGCACCGAAGTGCTTATAAGTAGCTCGCAGTGATAACCGCGAAGGTTCCAAACACTATAGCATAGAATTTAAATTAATGCAAGTCAGACATTTCTTTTATCTGTTTGTCAAAAATGTGCTTAAAATATCTGTATAATATATGAACATGAATGTTTTAGAGCTGAAACGACAATTCTTTGAGTACCTCGAAATCGAAAGAGGGCGTAGTGTTAAGACTGTCCTTAATTACGAGCGTTATTTAGATCGGTTTTTCAATTTTGCTAAGATCACAGACCCAGCTGATTTGACTGAGGAACAGGTGCGTGAGTTTCGTTTGTATCTAAACCGCCAAGCTGGAAGTAAGGTAGGTGGCCGGCGTGAACCAATGAAACGCCGTACCCAGAATTATTACCTGATTGCACTCAGGGCGTTCCTTAAGTTTTTACGTAAGCGTGGCATTGCTTCCCTCTCTCCAGAGAGAATCGAACTAGCTAAAGTTCCAGAGCGATCACTTGATCTCATTTCTGATAGTGAACTAAAGCGCTTGATGGCTGCTCCTAAAACAGACTCACTTCAAGGCAAGCGTGACTTAGCAATTCTTGAGCTTTTGTTTTCAACTGGTCTTCGTGTCTCTGAACTCTGTTCCCTTTCAATTGATGATGTAGACCTCACTCGAGATGAATTTTCTGTCCGCGGTAAGGGCGACAAAGTGCGAGTTGTCTTTCTTTCAGATGACGCGAAAGCAGCGATCAAAAATTATTTGGCCGGACGTAAAGATATGAGTGACGCGCTCTTTGTCCGCTACGGCAAAAAAGCTCATGTTGGAGAGGACTCGCGGATCACTCCACGAACAGTGCAAAGAGTTTTAAAACAATACGCCACTAAAGCCGGTATCACTCGCAAGGTTACTCCGCACGTTATTCGTCACAGTTTTGCTACTGACCTTTTGAGTAATGGCGCTGACTTACGTTCAGTCCAAGCTCTCCTTGGGCACGCAAATATCGGCACCACCCAAATCTATACCCACGTCACTGACTCCCACCTCCGCGAAGTCCACAAAAAATTCCATGGTAAAAGAAAGTAAAATAAAAACAGCGCGGCCAAAGGCTGCGCTGTTTTTATTTCTCTCTTTATTTACTCAGTGCTATAAAGTTCCAAGACCGCTTCTATCCCTTTTTGATTTCTCGCCCATTCAGAACTTAGTCTTGTTTCTAGTTCAACTGTCACAGCTGGAATACCAATTGAGGCGAGCCAACCTTCAGCGTCACCTGAGACTGGGTAAGCATCAAAGCTAGCAACTTTTTTATAACTAGCAGCGTTAGCATAAGTGTTCATCAGAGTTAAAGTCTCTGGCAAAACCCCCGCGTTACACTCTGAAGCGTAAACAGTATTTGCTTGGCTGTGCCAGAAAATTGCCGCTGCTGGATTAATTTCATCGACAAGATTCTTAAGAGTCCGTGCTTCTGGTTCAGAGAAAGCGCTGCTTCCAGCATCAACAGTCTTCCCTCGCCAACTACTTTCTGGTTGCCACTTGCAGTCAAAGTTTCGATTCAGGTCAACATTGTTTGCGTTGAAGCGACCTTGACCTGTTGTGTGTGCGTCATTTTCCGGAATCTCAGCTGCAGTAAACCTACCTTCTTTTTTAACGACTGAGAAAAGTCCATCAGGGTTCAAAACTGGTATCACTACGACTTTTAGATCTGGAGGTAGGGTGTAAGTTTCATCCTCTAGTAAATCAATGAATTCGTAAGCCAAGATAACACTGTTCCATTCGTAGCCGCCGTGTACTCCTCCAACAAAAAGTAGAGTAGTACTTCCAGTCCCGTAAGTGTAACTTTCGATTGACCGACCTTCCACTGATTGACCAATGATTTTATTTGCGGTTACCTCTGGTTCTTCTTCGATAACTTCTTCAGGAACAATTTCTGGAACTACTTCTGGTTGGTTACTAGTGAGTAACCAAACTGCTACTAGAACTAGAACAACTCCAACAACTAGACCAACAATTTTTCGACGATCCATAATTATTCTGCGTAGAATTCTAGTACTGCTTCTACTCCAGCAATGTTCTTACTAAATTCTGTTTGTTCGTGGTTTGTAAGTAGAACACTAATAGCTGGAATTCCTTGACCAGCTAACCAGTTAACCATGTCTCCGGTAATTTCGTAGTAATCAAATTCTTCGTAAGCTGTATAACCAGAAGCTTTAGCAAAAAGATTTGTTAAAGCAAGAGTATCTTCTGATACACCCTTTTTACAATCTGAAGCATAAACTCCACCGGCTGCGCTGTACCAAGTAACAACAGCGGCTGGCTTGTTAGCTCCTACGTATGATTGGATTGCTTGCGCTTCTGGTTCTGAGAAAGCAGCTGTTCCACCACTAACATCTTTGTTTTGCCACTTTCCAACAGCTTGCCATTCGCAATTAAAGTTTCGGTTTAGATCAACGTTGTTGTCGTTGAAGCGACCAGCAACTCTAACTGACTCTGTTTTGTTAACGTCACTAGCTGTGAAGAGACCAAGCTTACCAGTTACTTTTTCTAGACCGTCTGGGTTAAGTACTGGAATCACAGTTACTCTTACATTGTCTGGAACTTTGTCAGCATTTTTTGTGAACCATTCCACCAACTCATATCCAAGCAAGGCAGTGTTCCAAGAGTAGCCTCCGTGAATACCACCGATAAATAGTACCTCCGTATCACCTTCTCCAAAGTGATAAGCAGTAATAACTTTACCACCAGCTGATTGACCAATATTTTCCACTGGCTCATCGTTGTCTGTTATTTCGTCCGTTGGATCGATTTCATTTTCGGTATCAGTATTAATAGTTTCATCGATCACTACAGGCGTATTATCTTTATTGTAATTACTATCTTCCCCACCACTTAAGAAATAATAAGCTCCTCCAATAATTATGAGTAAAATAACCACCAACGATAAAATATTTTTTGTAGACATACATATATTGTATGTCAGATAGACGGCCTTGGCTAATTATCAGGCAAATAATAGCCCAATGCCCTATTTAAAATAAAAATAGTATACATACTACTTATGTATACCGAAGACTAAATTAAAAGGTTTAATTTCTATAAATGTTAGCGCCCGGCCCTCACAAGGAGAGTCCGGGCGCTCGGCGGGTGGTCAGTGCAGGCTCTTCGCGTTCTGGCAGATTCCGATGACGGAAATGCTTCCAGCCGAAACAAACAACAAGATCTTTTCAGGGGGGTTAAAAGACGTTCCCTTGAAATGCACGTTGTAGAACCCATTACTGAGTCCATCGTGGTCTTCGGTTGTCTTTTCTACCACGCAGGCTCTCACTAGTGAAAGCCAGAGGATTTCTGAGCGAGCATCTTCCAGAAATCCAAGCAGCTCTGAACGAATTGCGTCCAGGCTGTCTTGCAGCTTTGGGTCCGTAATTTGGATATCCATCTTCTTCCCCTCCCAAGGATCGGCCAGAGAATACTTTAAAACAAAAATAACTTTTTGTCTAGCAATAATAAAAGCCCCAGGTAAAACCTGGGGCTTTTATTATTTACCTTGCGGTAATTATGCTCGACGTACGTTTGCTGCAGCAGGTCCTTTCGGTCCTTGTTCTACATCAAAAGTTACTTTATCGCCTTCTTGTAGATCGTCAAATGCAACGTCTACTAGTGATTGAGCGTGAAAGAATACATCTTTCTCGTCGTTATCTGGCTTGATAAATCCGTAACCATTATCTCGCTTTCGTACAATTGATCCTGTCATTTTATTTTATTTATACTTTATTAACACAAAACGTCACTTCACCTGATCAATAGCTTTCACCTTGCTTCAGAGGAGTTTGTTTCGCTGCATGTATTAAAGCACAGCCACAAATAAACACAAGCTTTTTTGCTTTAGGTCAACCTTTAGATTTTAATATGAGAAGCAAATTTTCCAATAACCGGTAGTTCTTTCTCCTTTTTTTGTAGTGAATTGATGATACCAACTATCGATAGGATAAATAAAGCGAAGTTTAATAGCCAAAAGATTGGAAAAAAGAACCACAAGAATTTACTGGCAACATGAACAAGAAGAAAAGCTAAGAATAGAACCAACCCTTGTTTAATATGGAATAACACAAAAGCGTTATCTCGACTGGTTAGAAAAGGAATCAGTACTAAAGGTCCTATATAAGAGAGCGCTGCCATTACTGGATTCTGCTCAACTGTTGGAATCTGTGTATTTGTATCTTCTGTCTTTGCCTCTCCTGCTTGTTCGGTAGCGACTCTTTCAACCGGAGTAGTATTTTGGTCAGTATTTGTATTTGTATCCATATTAATTTAATTTTTGAAAATTAACCTCTGTAATATTTCTCTCGTTAGGACTAATGAGAGTTGTAGGTTAATTGTATGTTCTTTTGTTCAGAAACCCAAGTAAAGTTAGTGGTTGTTTTTACCTATATAGGTATAATACTTTCTATGAAGATATACTCATGGAACGTAAATGGCATTAGAGCAGTGCTAAAAAAGGGTGAATTACAAAGTTTTCTTAAAAAAAACAACCCTGACATTCTTTGTCTGCAAGAAACAAAAGCCAATCAAGAGCAGGTGGACTTAGATTTACCAGAATATGAAGCTTTTTGGCACTCTGCTGACAAAAAAGGCTACTCTGGAACCGCTATTTTTACCAAACACTCCCCATTGGACGTTATTTTAGGTCTTCCAGAACATATAGCCACAAAATACAAGCTAACTGATACCTATGGCGATACAACAAAAGAAGGTAGGATCCTAACTCTTGAATTTGAGCACTTTTACCTAAGTACTGTTTATACACCCAATGCCAAAGACGATCTATCTAGAGTGCCGATGCGCCAAAATTGGGATCCGGCCTACTTAGAGTTCATGAAAGAACTAGAATCTGAGAAACCAGTAGTTTTTTGTGGTGACTTAAACGTTGCTCATACAGAGTTAGACTTAGCTCGTCCAAAAGAAAATAAAGGCAAGAAGGGTTTTACCGAAGAAGAAAGATCCGGCTTGGATAATTTTGTGAAAGCAGGTTTCATTGACACTTTTAGAATATTTGAAAAAGACAATGGTCATTACACTTGGTGGTCACACTTTGCTCAGGCTCGGGAACGAAATGTTGGCTGGAGAATTGACTACGTTTTCACAAGTGAGTCGATTGTTTCATTAGTAAAAAATGCACGGATTCACGACGATGTTTTTGGTTCAGATCACTGTCCAGTATCTATTGAGTTAGCGATCACAAACGAAGACTAAGTTTGCATAGATACTCTCAACAGAAACACACGAATTTCAATTTTGTCAATGTTAAGAAAGTCATGCCTAGTATAGGTTCAAAAATAAGGCTTAATCTTACTTTAAAAAATAATTTCTTAGGTAAAAAAGTTATAAAGGACATTAAGAAATAAGTTATGCACAACTAACCACCACAATGTCCTTTACCAAATATTGTAAAGGACATACTATATGTGCAGGCCCAGAGAGGGCGAGCAGGCATCTCCAGAGTTCTCTACTGAATAAGTTTCAGCAAAGAATTCTGGAGGTGACCCCTTAAAGAGTTCATTTAAAAAAATTGAGTATTACCTCCAAAAACTCAAATCAAAACAAAGTTCATAACAACCCACCCACATTGAGAGCATGAGAAGTCTCCTCACACTTTAGAAGGAACAGAAGGTTGGTTCAAGACTAGTGTAAGTGAAATTGATTTCTCTATGTATCTCAGCAACAACGTAGAGCTTTGGATCAGGTTAGCCATTTTATTATAAAGGCGCCTACTGGATTATTATATCCATCTAAATATAAGCTCAAAATTTAAAAGGTCTGAGGAGATTGGCAGTGAAACATTTCACTCTCAATCCCCTCAGGCCTTTTTTCTTTATTAAGAATAATAATACTTAAATTAGGGATCCATTTTTTAATGGATAGCAAAAAACAGCTCAATTGAGCTGTTTTTTGCTATCCTACCTTGTGTTCTCTGGCTATTTCTTTCAAGGCGGCCTCCTCCTCTTCTGCTTGTTTCTTTTTCCCAGCTTCAGCTAAAGTCTGTAGTTCAGCTTCCGGTAGCTTATATAGCTCCAAAACCCTTGTTGTTAGGTATTCTTCTGTGTTCAAACTAGGATCCACCAAGACTTCTTCTAGTAGACTATGCAGTACATATCCAAGCTTTTTCCCCGGCTTTTCCCCAGTTATTTCCATGATCTTATCCCCGTTCATTTTTAATAACTTAACTGAGATAGGGTCTCGTAGGGCTTCGTCAACCATCGCTTTATATTTACGGAAGCGGAATGGCTGTTCTTTAGGTCTTCCGGTCCCAATCCTGTCGCAAACCCTTAGATTTAAAAGGTTTTCTATTTGATCCTCCCCTACTCTGACAATAGTTCTTCTGACAGCAGCTAAGGTAATTTCGTCTGGATCAGAGAAAAACATGTGCCAACGTACAAGATTTTCTATAATAGCTGACTCTTCTCGCGGGTATTTTAAGCGTTCCAGTATTTTTTTAGTCATTCTGGCACCAATAACCTCATGTCCAAAGAAAGTGTAATGCTTATTCTTGCCCCCTGTTCTCCTGGTTGGTGGTTTTCCAATATCATGAAGAAGAGCCGCTAGACGCATTTCGGTTGAAAAACCTTTATCTGCAGCCGCCTGAAGGGTACGGAGGTTGTGTTCGTACACGTCGTATGTGTGAATACCACCCTGTTCGCACCCAATACAGTCTTTTAGCTCTGGTATCAAGAAAGGAAGCAAATCAAGCTTTTCCAGCAGAACAATACCTGGCATAGGTGTCTTAGAGTCAATCAGTCTAATGAATTCAGCACTAATTCTTTCAATAGCAATGTTTTCTAACTTCGAAGCGTTATTTAAGATAGCTTCCATTGTCTTGTTCTCTATCGAAAATTCTAATTCAGCTGCTAGCCTGACTGCGCGCATCATTCTAAGGGCGTCTTCACTAAAACGCTGGTCAGCATCTCCAACAGCCTTAAGGCTTTTGTTCTTTAAATCTAACATTCCATCATATAGGTCTACAATATCTCCGCTTGATATGCTAAATGCAATGGCGTTAACGGTAAAATCACGTCTTGCCAAATCTTCTTCCAAGCTTACTCCAAAGGTAACCTTGTCTGGCCTCCTAGAGTCACTGTAGCCGCTTTCACTGCGGTAAGGTGTAACTTCTACTACTTGTAATCGCAAATCTTCCTCGTCGTCATTTTTAATACCTACCGTACCGTAGTCATTATTACAAAAACTATCAGGAAATAAGGCTTGAATCTGGTCTGGGTGAGCACTGGTGGTAAAATCCCAGTCCTTTGGAGTACGTCCTAAAAGCAAGTCTCTAACACAACCACCTACTAAGTATGCTTCGTAGCCATTTTTCTCTAAGACCTCACTGATTTTTTTAATTGAAAGAGGAATGGCTGTTGGCGGTATCATTCGTTTATTGTAGCAGAAAAGCGTTGCTTTTTCCTAGCTTTAACGTATGATGATGAACATCAATTTAGCTCGCTAAGTTGATTGGAGATTAGGCTTTATTTGCTTGATTCTTCATTCGCACCTGTAAACATAGTTTGCAGATGCGGCGCTCGAAGCATAAAGAAAAATAAACTTTTCTTTAACTTCTCTCTTGCACCTGTAGTGAAATGGATATCACAACTGACTTCGGATCAGTTATTCTGGGTTCGAGTCCTGGCAGGTGCACAAAAGTAAACTAAAAACACCACCTTATAAGGCGGTGTTTTTAGTTTAGAAAGACAATATTTGCTATAATTTACTCCATGGAACTATCAGAAAGATGTATTCAAACCCTAGAAAAAGCAGGTTTTACATATGTATATGAAAATCAAGACGCCCCGGGTGCAATTTATGAAGAACATCAACATCAAGATAAGGTGACTGTCTTTGTGGCGGAAGGAGCCTTTGAAATTAAAGTCGCTGGAAATACTAAAAGATTAACCGCAGGTGATAGATACAACTTTATTCCACAAGTCCCCTACTCTGCTGTAGTTGGACCAGACGGTTGTCAGCTAGTGATTGGAGAGATGATTAACGGAGATTTTTAGGTAGACACTCATACTGCGATATAAATAAAGCCCTTATCTAAGGGCTGTGTTTATATCTTTAAAATGAACCCTGGTGATCATATATAATATAGTAACTTTGATATGGTAGTTTTGCGTGGAAAGTATAAAAAAGAAGCTTACGAACAAGCCATTGCTTTCCGGAAGCGAGGCTTTACCTATACAGAGATCGCTAAAATCTGCGGTGTTTCAGTCGGAACTGTAAGTTCTTGGCTTAAAGATGAGCCTTTCTCTCGGGCAGTAGCTAAAGATAATAAAGCTAAGGCAATTGTCACAAATAAAGCCCGTTTAGCTCTGATAAACAAGGCTAGAATGACAGAACGCCGCAAGCAGTATTCTGAAATTACCCGGTTGGCTGAGATCGAGTATAATCACTATCGTTCTTCCCCACTCTTTATTGCTGGCTTGATGTTGTATGTTAGTGAAGGCGATAATCAGGACTCTCATTTAATTAGAATGGCTAACAGTCGTCCAGACTTACACCGTATATTTATCCGCTTCATCACCACTTATTTAGGTGTAGATAAAAGAAAAATCAGGTTTTGGATATTACTTTATCCCGATTTAGATGAAGTAACTTGTATGAAGCACTGGGCTAAGAAAACGGGACTTTCAGTTGGTCAATTTTACAAGAATCAAGTTATACAAGGAAGAAGTAAGAAACGTACGTTGCATTTTGGTGTTGGCAATACTATAATCGGCAGTACCCTTCTGAAGAAAAAATTATTCCGTTGGATTGAATTAGCTACCAAAGAGCTAGAAAAATAAAATGCGGCCATGGTTAAGTGGTATAACGGTTGCTTGCCAAGCAACAGTCGGGGTTTCGATTACCCCTGGCCGCACATATATAAAAATGACCCTTAATTTGGGTCATTTTTATATATGTAAGGGTTGGTAAATGGGTGCCTGCGCACCCATTGTGTATGAGAAACCGCCAGAACACTGTGAGGTTACGAACAAGTGAGGCGTGACCCGCGGCACCACGTCGCTTTGCGAATACTTGAAGCAAAGGACGTTGGTGACCGTCAGGTTTCGATTACCCCTGGCCGCACAAATTGAGAAAGATCAGGGTTTCTACCCTGGTCTTTTTCAATTTTGCTTGGGTGATCGGAAGAGCTTTTGAGATAGATTCTGACTATAAGGAAGAATATATTCAAAAGGTGTACTGCGGCAGTAAGCTGGCGATTACCCCTGTCCCCCAATACAATAAATTCGAAGAAACTTCCTAAAGGACAAACTTACAAGATATAAACAGAACTGTGGAAAAGTAGGTGTATAGGTGGATAAAGGACAAATTATAAAAGACAAATAGCTATATAAAACAAGCTATGTTGATTTTGTGTGCCACGTGAAACACTTATTACCTGTTACACGTAGAACATAGGTAAATTCTAGTGATATACTGAAATTAATGACAGAAGTAACTTTAAATAAGAAAAATAATAAAGTTATTGGTAATTATGGTGAGGAAATTGCCTCTAACTACTTAAAAAGAAAAGGTTTTAATATCTTGAACAGGAATTATCTTAAAAAATGGGGAGAAATCGATATTGTTGCACGTGGAACTAATAAGGTTCACTTCGTTGAGGTTAAAACAGTTTCATATGAAACAAAAACTTATTTAAATGGTAGTGTTTCACGTGGTACCTGGAGACCAGAGGATAATGTCCATTCCTATAAGCTAAAGAAGCTCTCTAGAGCCATAGAGTCTTGGTTGATGGAATATAAGTATGAAGGGGAGTGGCAAATAGACGTCCTTGCTGTAAAGGTTGTTCTGAGTGAGAAATATGCTTCTGTTAAGTACTTACCAAATATAATCTTGGAATAGTTACACGTGTAACGTCTGTAAATATGAGCATATGTACCACGTGAAACATATTTGTAGTGTTTCATGTGAAAAGATAATCCCTATCCCGCAACTTTACTTTGGGTCAGTAATCGATAATAAATCGCTGAGGATATCTTTTGCTTAACCCAAATTACTAAGCGTCCTTAACCCAAGATCACTCGTCTAATACATCGCTGCAATTTTAGATTCCGTACAAACGTGCCACATGGCACGTTTTCTTCTCTGAAAACAACAAAATCCTGTAATCTTAAAAGACTACAGGATTTTATGTTTGTCGGGGAGTCGGGAATCGGTCACGAATCACTAAGTATATTTGTTCGTCTTCGACTCCAAATCTACTAAGTGTTCTTGACCACAGCTCGCTCGCCTAAAGGCATCACTGCGCTTTTCGATTCCGGTCAAACGTGCCGCAGGGCACGTTTTCTCCCCAACAAATAAAAAAACGGCATAAAGCCGCCTTTTTATTTGTCGGGGAGCCGGGAATCGAACCCGGACCACACGGTCCCAAACCGTGTACACTACCACTATGCTACACCCCGATGAGTGAGGGTCGCGGCGTGGCTTTAAGGTAATTTTATTTAAGAAAGCTTGCTTTCGTTAAATAAAATTACATTGAAGCAATGACAAGCTCTGCTTGTGCCACGCCATGACCGAGCGAAGAAGGGTTGTATCGAAGATACACCCCGGGAAGCTCTTGCTATACAAACCAAAGTACACATTGATTTGTGTCTGAGATAATACCACCCATCATCAAAAAATGCGAGTGAATTACTGTTATCCAACTTGGTCTGATATAATCGAAGTAAGCAGTCTGTTTGGCAGCATCGTTAATTTAAAATTTAAATTTAGAACATACTTATGCACGGAAATAATGAAAATCATAGATTTGAAACAAGAGCACCTTTTTCTGGGTTTAGTGAATTCGGTGACACAGAGTCAGCTCGGGATTGTTTGATAGAAATGGGCTTGGTTGAAGGGGCAGACGTAAAACTTTTATCTAGCGATGATTATGAATCAATATCTGCTAGAGCTGAGGTTTTGATAAAACAGGCAGAGAGAGACGGTGAAGAATTATCTGAAAAAAAAGCCATTGGCCTTGCTTTTTTGGATCGTAAAGCCAACGAAGAGGCGGGATTTAGGATGCTAGAAAAAATTGATCCCGCGGTCTTGCAACAAATGTTTTCAGATCGTTTCGGCTCCAAAATTTCTTTAGGTGAAATTAAAATGTTTTTTAAGTTTCTTGAGAACCGTAAACCTAATAGTAAAGAATCAATTATGGATACCTGGATGGAGGCAAGGAAATCTATTGATGAATCAAAGCCTCTGATTGCGGTGGTGGATAATGAAGGGTCTGTATTGGGAGTAGGAGAGGAAGCAGAAAGGAATAGATTGATGAAAGAAGCTTCAGATCGTAAAAGTAACTTAAATTAAAAAAATGGGAGCAAGATGCTCCCATAACATATGATGCAGGTTCTTCCTGATCAATTCTTCTTGTCTGCCCCTGGGTTAGCTTCCCTGATCGCCTTCCCAAGCGTCTCCGCCAGCTGCCTCATTTGTTGGAATTTCTCCAATTGCTCCGGAGTTTCCGGAGCAAAGCTTTCAGGAGGGCCAGTTTGCGGGGCTTCTTTCTCCTTGTTCATAACAAGGTCTCCAAAATTAAGTCGATATATTTTATATCATACTTTCATAAAAAAGCAAGTCTGACTTAAATAATCAAATATCATAAACATATGAAAAAACAAGTATTTTTTATTCATGGAGGAGATGCTTTCTCCAAGAGAGAGGATTTTTTACGCTATTTACAAACTGTTCCTGTCAGAAATTTACCAGATACAGTTTCAAAAGACTTTTGGACTAAATCACTATCTACTGATCTTGGTGAAGAATATGAGGTTTTTATGCCTAGTATGCCAAACAAGACTAATGCCCAGTATGATGAATGGGCTATTTGGTTTGAAAGACACTTTGAATACCTAAGAGAAGACGTGACTCTGATTGGCTGGTCTCTTGGAGGAATGTTTTTGGCTAAATATCTAAGTGAAAATAAATTGCCAGTAGAGGTCAATAAAGTTTTCTTATTGGCAGCTCCTTGTGGAACCTGTGCTGATCCAGACGGTAATGATTGTGGGAGTTTTCAGTTTGACCCCCAGTCACTGGCTAATTTATCTGTCGACCAGTCTAAGGTGTCAATTTGGCACTCCAAAGATGATTTTATCGTTCCTTATGATCACAGTCTTGAGTTCAAAAAATACCTGGATCAGGCCCAATTTGTTAGTTTTGAAGACAAAAACCACTTTTTAGTAGGGGAATTGCCTGAATTAATCGAGGCAATCAATAAAAAAGCCTAATATCAATAATGCTCAGTAAGAATTCGTGTATTCGGGCGTCTACGTATATAATGGTTTTCATACCATGGCGAGTCTAAAAAAGACAAACGACATAGCAGAAAGCCAGGAGGAACGCTTCTTGAAAGCTTTTGAAGAGTATAGTGAGGCCCTTTTCCGCCATTCGGCAATTAGGATTAGCAATCGCGAACGCTCTATCGATGTAGTACACGATACTTTTACTAAGGTATGGTCATACATTCGAGCTGGACATGAGATTGATTCTTATCGGTCATTTTTATATAAGGTCTTAAATAACCTCATCATTGATGAGTACCGTAAGAAAAAAGAAGCCTCACTCGATGCTCTACTTGAAGTTGAGGGGGTAGATGAAGGTTCTTTCTCAGAATTGTCCGAAAGCACAGTTGAGGCCCTGGCGGCGACAATTGATGGGCGTAAGGCCTTTGAGCTTTTGGCTGACTTGCCAGAAGAATATAAAGAAGTGTTACTCTTCCGTTTCGTTGACGAGCTAGGACCAAAAGAAATCGCGGCCCTGATCGAAGAGTCGGAAAATGTCGTCTCAGTCCGGATCCACCGCGGTTTGAAACTTTTAAGGAACAAAATAGAGGAAGGGGAGGCAGCAGCCACCAAAAAAAGAAAAACATAAAATAAATGAAAAGATTTAGCCAACAATTTAATAAAAAAGCCCAGGACATTCATTTGAGTGTCGCTGAGAAACGTGAGCTCAAAGAGCGAGTTGTTTCTTATATGGAGTACCATCCTTTGCCAGCAAGTCTAAAGACTTCTAGTGAGAATGTATCTGTAGCTGGTCAAAATTTCATCTTATTTAATTTTAATAAATGGAGAGTTTTACGATGGAGTGGTGTCATGGCCATGGTTTTTGTAGTAAGTGTTTCTTATTTTGCCGAGAAAGCGGTGCCAGGCGATACCTTGTACGCAGTTAAGGTTGGTTTTAATGAAGAAGTGCGTGGAACTTTAGCTCGAGGATCTTATGAGAAAGTGGTTTGGGAAACAGAACTACTTAATCGACGTATCGCTGAAGCTAGACTATTGGCTGACGAAGGTAAGCTAACCGAAGAGGTAGAAGCCAGTGTTGTCTCAGCTGTGAAGGTTCATAGTGATAATGCTCGAAAAGAAATTGAAAACTTGAAGTTGTCTGACAAAGACGAAGCTACACTAGCGTCAATCGGTCTTAACACTGCTCTTGATATCCAGACTACTTCTCTAATGCATCGAAGCGAGACAGAAGTTGCTGGAAAGTCTATCAATAAAATTGCTGCGATATTGTCTGCGACTCAAGCCGCTGAACCAGTAACTGCTGATATTGACCTTCCTGCATACAGTCGACTCTTGGCTAAAGTAGAGAGTGAGACCACTCGAGCTTATGAACTAGTAAAAGGAATTGAAGACTCTGCTACTAGTGACGAGAAGAGTACTGTCACAAATAGACTAGGTGATATTGATACTCGTATTTCAGAAGCGATGGCTTTATCTGAAGTAGATGAGTTGGCTGCAAAGAAAGACTTAGTTGTTGCACTGCAACAAATCCATCGCTTGATCGCTTTCATGACAAATATCGATGTACGAACCAACTTAACAATTGATGATTTGGTTCCAGATACTTTAACTAAAGAGCAACGTTTAGCTCTGATAAAGCAACAAATTACTACAACTGAAGCAACACTAGAATCTGTTTTAGCTGATATAAACGCTACAACTACTTCAAGCTCAACTGCAGAAATCAAAGTAAGTGCTGATCAAAAAGAAAAAGTTGAATTAGCAATTAGCGAAACTGAAGAAAAGTTAGCTCTGTTGCCAGCGCTACTTGAAGCAGCAGATCAAGATATAGATACGCTAGAAAAAGTTAGTAATGAAGCCTACAGTATCATCTCAGACGTTGCAGCTATGCTTAAGATCGCTAAGCCAACAGAACCTCAGATAAAAGATACTGAACCAAAGGTAGAGGAAAAATCTACTAGTACTGATCCAACTGAAGAAAAGGATGAGGAAGACAAAGAGGAAGAGGAAGTCTTAGAGGTTTAGTTTAAAGAGATATAAAAAAGCGGCCCCATGGGCCGCTTTTTTATATCTTTGTTTATTAGTTACCAAGCTCTTGAGATAGCAGATCAATCATAAACGGAGCGACTGTGCTCGTGAATATTTGTGATCTTGAAGCTAAGTTACCACTAATATTTCTCGCTAAAGAAAATCCGGTTTCTTCGAGGATGGTTCGGTGAATATAAGAGGTAGTAATAGCTCTCAAACTTCCTACTCCATCAGTCTTATCATCTCCACGAGTAACAATCATTCCGATAACGTCACCATCTTTATTTACTATCGGACCACCTGAAGATCCTTCAGCTCCAACTGTACTACCGCGAATAGAAAAGACATCAGCGTAGTTTGATCCAAACGTATACAACTCAGAGATAGTGGTAGTAGATAGTACAGCTAAAAGTTGTGCGCTAGGGCCACTTTTAATCAAGGCAGTAGCCGGATAGCCAGCAGCAGTTACTTCTTTTCCTGAAGCAGTACGAGGCAATAACTCAGAATCCACTGACAGGGCCGGGAAGGTATCTGGTAGAGGAGAATTGTCGATTGACTTAGTTATGTATAGCAGAGCATAGTCTCGCTCTCCAGTTCCAGTTGGAGCTGAGTCATTAATTAGACTAGCGTTCTCCTGAACCCAGGTTGGAGGTATGTAGAGAAGGCCGGCTTGATACTTAGGACTAGCAGGATTTCCTTGTCTGACGATACACTCTGCGTCACCTAAAATGTCAGTAGAACCTAAGAGTAGGTATTGAGCCACATGAGCATTCGTGAGTATTACACCGTCACTATGAACGAAGAAGCCAGAACCAGTTGTCGTTCTGATAGTTGTTGGACTAGTGAAAGTACAAAAGATGTTTACCAACGCTTCAGCGGGATCTTCTGAAACAACGCCAGAGTCATCAGCTGTTAGGGCAGAAGCTCTCTGGTAAGCTGCACTTCGAAGCAAGATGTCAGGTAGACTCTTAGAGCCAAACTGGCTGGGTAGGTTTCTAAGACTCATTCCTTCCTCATCTTCAACCATTTCTACTTCTTCAGCCTCTTCATCAGCTCCAATTACATTAATAATAGTGTCTGCTAGCTGGTTTGTGAAAGCCAAGTAAGCTGTAATGATCGTAATAAAAACTTCGGTTAAAAATTGCATATTTAAATAGTATAGCAAGCCCTGGTGGAATTTTTAGCCCAATGGTGGTAGAATCGTGCGTACTGAATTGTTTAACGGTTTAGTTAGAGTAAGCTGGTAGTTGAGTGTTGCGAGGTGTAAGCATAGCTTTCACCTGCTGCATTCGGCACATAAAAGAAAATAAACTTTCTTTTAGTACCTCACTTGCGGGTGTAGTTTAGTGGTAAAACGACTGCCTTCCAAGCAGTAGTCGGGAGTTCGATTCTTCTCACCCGCACACATATGTTTCCGAAAAAGCCCTTCAAGGGGCTTTTTCGTTTGAAACATAGTGTGCGGGTGAAGCAAAGCGCCTGCGCGCTTTGCGTGAAGAATCGAAAAGCGCAGCGATATTGCGTAGCAATGAGCGAGCTGGGGTCGAGAGTACTTACTAGAAAAGGAGCGAAGCGAACTATTATAGTTAGTAACTCGTGACCGATCTTCTCACCCGCACAAATCGGCCGGCCTCAATACGAATGTATTGAGGCCGTTGCTGTTTGTAGCGTGTGAGAAGAATCGAAGAGAGCTTCTGGCGAAGCCGGACGCAAGGCATAGCGTCCGTACAGAAGCGACGGGGCAGCGGGTTCTTAATATAAATTCGAGTTTACGAAGAATTTTATTTAGAACTGGCGCCGATTCTTCTCACCCGAAATTTAACTTTATTTTATGAATACGATCAAGACAGAGAATCCCATTGTGCTTTGAATATGCTCTTTAATGTGTCAGCTATGGGTTTACTTTCCACAATGAGGCCAAGTTTGTCATCTATCGACATAAAACCAATTTTATCTTTACCATAGAGACTAATTTCAATCGAAAGAGGGAATTGCGACTCATCGAGCAGCCTTGTTTTTCGTAGCGCCTCAAGATCCTTAGACTTAAAATCCTTACCAACAGTAGTATCAGAGGCAATCACCTCTGCCCAAATTTTCTTTTCAAGCCGTTTCGGAATATAGTGGTCAGTAATAAAGCTTGAATCAAATTCTGTAATCATCGACTCCGATACCCAAGCGCAAATCTTATTATCAGGGTATCTAAGAATATCCCTGTACACTTCTTTGATACCGTCCACCCCTTCAAAAAATCTCACCTTTGGCTTTTTGACAATATTGTTGGCAACAGATAAAAGTTCTGGCATCGCATATTCAAGATTGCGTCGGTTCTCGTCGGCTTGCTCAAGGAGCCTTTTGGGGTCTTCGGCCGAGTAGACGGTTTTCTTCCCCTTTTTTACAATACCAATCAATCTTTTTTTGTGAAGTGCTTCAACAATAAAATATAGAGTCGACCTTTTTAGTTCTGATTTCTTTGTAAGTTCACTCATGGTTGCCTCTCCGAGCTCAAGTAGAGCTATATAGGCGGTAGATTCCTTTTCATCAAGACCGGAAGCAGTTAGGTAGTTATTTTTCATAAATGACGACAATTTTGTCAAAATAAATATAACATAAATGCTATTATAAAACAACAGTATTCTGAATATAGACGTGACTAAGTGACGAGATTATTGACATATAGTATTTTATATTGTATCTTAATATCGGTTAAAACAGTTCGTTTACACAAAGCCCATAAAGGGAGGAAAAACAATGTTTAAAGGATTCGAAAAACCTGAAGAATTTGAGTCGTTTTTACTTAACTATGCAAAGCAGATCGTTCAGCGCATAGAGGAGTCCGGTTACAGCTTTGTCGGAGATAGTGTCTACTGGCAGACTTTTGTAATCGCCATAGACGATGTGTACTTCTCAAACAAGGAAGTTATTGAGTTCTACGGCAGCAATGTGCTTTACGACGCAGTGAAACAGCAGTTCTATGAGGACACATTCATGCCACTTTCACGGTTAGTTCTGTCATTGTTGGTGTCGCAAAAACTGGTAGACAAGCAGCTGTTCACAAAAGAACAGGCTCAACTCTATGTCGATGCGACAATGAGTCTCTGGTACCAGGACAACGGCCAGAGTGCCAAACTCCCCTGTATTAGAGGCAATTTCGAGCGGAGAGAACGGTTTCATCTTGATGAAGACGAAGCAGTAATACAAAAGAAGTACTTCGTCAGAAAGATGAAACAACTTTTCGAGTTACAAAAGTCCTTTGGTGGCGACACCGAAGCGATGGGTTTAGCCGAGAGGGAGATTAAAGTACTTTGGAGTGGTTTCGTGTTATGGCGCCTCTTTCAGGACTACAGAGGTCAGGGTAAGTACGAGCCCTCGACCATAGCAACAATAAAACACTGTCTGTTTGGCAACAGACATGTGTCTCTAGGTGAAACCTTTCAGTTAGAAAGTGAAAGTAAGGTACTGGAGGAACTTTTGGCTATCGATATACTCATGAAAGATGTAGTGACGCTGAGATCTCCGGCGAAGTACCTATTCAGTCACGCCCTTACTCATCAGTTCATGCAGATTTCTGTGATACCAATGAATATAGGTATTGACCTATACAATGACGAAGAAGTGAAAAAGTTAGACGCATACGATGGGTACGTGGAGAAGGCTGTGAATCAGATTCGAGCCGAACTTAGCAACTGTTGAAGAACCTGATGGTATACCAAACCCGCGCAGTACCACTGCGCGGTTTTTTTATTTGAACAAATATACTTAGTGATTCGTGACCGATCTTCTCACCCGCATTAAAGTTTTTTGATATAATCTGCTAATGCAACTCTGTCGGAAACATGGGGCAAATATTATTGAATCAGAGCTACTAGTAAAAATAGCTGGATATTTTTCATCTGGTAAAAGTGGGGCTCAAAAAGCAAAAGCGGCAGCAATATTTCCTTTTATTTTTGTCCGTAAAGAAGAATATGCAACTCCTGTCTTTATAAACCATGAAAGAATTCATTTCCGACAACAATTGGAAACCTTATTCATTGGTTGTTTGGTTCTGGGATTTATAGAAGATATTTACTCTGGTTTACTCTTAAGACTCAATCCGGAAAATAGATACTTATACCGAGCTGTTGAACAAGAAGCTTATCGCAACCAAGAAAATTTAAATTATTTGAAAAATAGACAAATCTTTAGTTTGTTCAATTATTTAAGAGATAAACGAAAACTAACATTTATTGAAAATAAAGCCCCTTTGGTTCAGGTTGGAGAAAAGTTCTAACGCCGTCCCACAAGGTGCACCAATCGGCAGGCCGCCAATGCGAAAGCATTGGCGGCCTTTGCCGTTGGTAGCGGGTGAGAAGAATCGAAAGACGGAGCAGGGGACCCTTTGGGCCTGCGAGTCCGGGGAGAAAGTTCTTAGTAAAATTGGAGCTAGCGAACAATTTTATTTAGAAACTTGACCCCGATTCTTCTCACCCGCAAGTTTGCTATAGTAGGTGAATGATTTTCAGTAAAGCTACTCTCTACAAAATTGGTTACCCTGTACTGCAGGCTTATTGGTTTTTAAGAAGACCAACAACTGAAGGTGTCCGATGTGTTGTTACTCTCGAAAACAAAATACTTTTAATTAAACATACATACGGCAGTCCTCTACTTACGACTGTTGGTGGAGGAATCAAAATGGGTGAGAGTCTTGAGCAAGCTGTAATTCGAGAAGTGAAAGAAGAAGTTGGTTTGTCGTTAAAAAACATTAAGCAACTTGGTTCAATTAAATATAATGGGGAGTTTAAGAAAGACACTATCCATGTCTTTTTTGCTAATGCTAATGAGGGTGAAATTACAATCGACCTAAACGAAATTAAAGAAGCAGGCTGGTTTGATAAAGATAACTTACCAAGTAACATATCTCCTCTTTTCAAGCAATTTTATAATCTTGCTTTTCCTGATACTCAAGAAAAGTTCTAACATCATCCCAAAAGGTTAGTTTTGCTATAATCAAACTATGAAGAAAATAGGCAATCTGGACATTTCATTTAAAGAATATAAAGATAATGTTTACTACTACGACGTTAAATTAGAAATTAATGGTAAACAGGTTTCTATTGTTTTGCCTCGGTACCACACCTTTCTTGGGTGGGTAGAAGTTTTTGGTTTACCTCCGCAAAACGAGTGGGTCGTACTAGATACCCTAACTGATTTCGAAAAAAATGGATTTCTTAAAATTGGTGACAATGAAGTAAAGGAAACTGTTAAATATACTACCGGAAAAAATTCCCATACTATTCAGACTACCCGTAAACTTGATAGTGAAAAAGAGTTTTGCATTTGGAACCAAAGCTATTCAAATGCGCCAGAAGAAATTTTGAGTGATATTTCTTTTCAACATAATAATGGAGAATATAAAACTACTTGGAAGACAGAGATTCTCAAAAATGACACAAATCTTTCTAATGCAGAGCAAAACTTTGTTTCAGATGTTAAAAATAAACATGGTCAGTATGATGTATTGATTAGGAAGACATTTACCGCTTCAGGAAGCATTCCTTCAATTTACTACAGCCTCTTTCCAATTCAAGATTTATTAGATCTAACGAATATTTCTGGTTCAGTTATAGAAATAGGATATTTAAATAAAAATAGCCAACATAAAGTAGATAATGTTCATGGAGATTGGTGCAAACGTTTTGATTTTGGTAGCAAGCGACTTTATATAAACGAGACTAATTATTCTTCTTGTGAAATTGAAACAGATAAAGGAGTTGAGCAAATAAAAAATACATATAAAAAAGAGCTTTTTAGTGACTAACTAAGGCTCAAAACTTGCAACATAACCACTCCTCAGGTAACTTAATGCTATCAGAGCCGGAGGCGCAGCGTCTTGGCACCTATTAAAAACATAAAATATATTTATGAGTGAAATACCAAACTGTTTTTATCGTGTCAGTGTTAAAGCTTTAGTTCTAAACGAGACAAAAGATAAATTCTTACTCTGTAAAGAGGAGAACGGGCGATGGGAATTACCGGGCGGTGGTTTAGATTGGGACGTTACACCTCAAGAAGATTTACCTAGAGAATTAATGGAAGAGATGGGACTGAAAGCAGTTTACATAGCAAGTAACCCTAGCTACTTCATAACTGGCAGGAGTACAAACCACCCCGAAATAAGGATCGCTAATGTTTTGTATGAAACTAAATTAGAGCATTTAAATTTCACACCTTCAGATGAATGTATTGAAATACGCTTTGTTAACAAAGACGATGTTGAGGGTATGGAACTTTTTGACGGACCTAAAAAACTTTTAGGAATGTTTGATCCTGCAAATCATCAATAAAAGTTCTAACGTCGTCCCACAAGGCGCACAAATCGGCCGGCCTCAATACGAATGTATTGAGGCCGTTGCTGTTTGTAGCGTGTGAGAAGAATCGAAGAGAGCTTCTGGCGAAGCCGGACGCAAGGCATAGCGTCCGTACAGAAGCGACGGGGCAGCGGGTTCTTAATATAAATTCGAGTTTACGAAGAATTTTATTTAGAACTGGCGCCGATTCTTCTCACCCGTAGCTGCGTATTTATTTCAAAGCATAGTCGTAGCCACTCGATTGAAGTGTTCGAAACATTGCTTTGATGACACGAAGTGTACTAGGATTTTTAACTTCTACTGCTACTAAATGTGCCCAATCCATAAATAATAATTGGTCGCGAAAGATGAGAATTTCTGTTGCAGAATCTAGAGTACCAGCAGGTACCACTTTTATATCAACAGCGAGAGACATAAATGAATTGATTACATTTGGATGGACAATATTGCCTATAACCTCTTTAAAGCCTTCCTCTGCTACCATCTCTATTAATATTTGTTTTTCTTTCCGTAACAGATTTAATTGATGGACTGGCTCAGGATCAATTTTCGCAAAGTGCTTCCAAATTCCATTTGGCTCTATGGCTAGTACTCGTTCACCAGTATGTGCGATAAGTATTTTGCGGTTACTTTCAATCATCTCTTTCACACCCCTGTAGATATTTAGACTACCTACTTCTGATAAACCGATGTTTCTAGTATGGAACAAATCAGAGTCTTGAAATATTGAAGCGATTTTCTTTTCGAATACTGTTGGACTTACTAATGTCCAGTTGATTGATTGTTTGAGTTTGGTTCGCGTGACTAGTCCTCGGCTCACTAATTTTTGTAATATCCGTCTGGTAGTTATGCGTGGAATAAAAGATTTTTCTGCTACGGCTACAGTATTTGTTCCTGCCGTGCTAGATAATACATCAAGAATCCTTGCTTCTTTGTTGTCTATTCCCAGTATTGTACACTGCTGTTTTGTCCACTTTTTCATTGCTTAATGATATCAAACAGTATCTATTATGTCCATATTTTGGACATAGTAGAGTAAAAATTAGCTATATTTAAATTGGTATATCATGCATTTCTAAATAAATAATTATTTAGATGCCAAAATTATATATTGCTATATTCTTAAACTTGGTCTATCAAAAGATTTTTGATAGTTCTTTAAAAACATTGATATTTGGAGGATGTATGCCACTTTGTGGATGGAATGATGATATGTCAAAAGGTTTGATGGAATTTGTCACTGGTTCAGAGGCTCAAGCTTGTGCTGGAGGACTAACGCTTCAGACTCTGAAACGGGCACAGGACGAAAATGTCCCAGTGTCAGCAATTCCCAAGATAGAAATCGAGGAGATAGATGCTCTTTTGTCTGAGTTGCACCTCTCGCCACATCGCCAGAAACTTGCTGGGGTAATTGCAGTGGGCTCTCTCATTCGCTATTTCTATGTTGAGCTTGGTGAGGAGTTGATAAAGGACCCCACTCAAACTGTTCAGGCCGTGTTTGGTGCGAAGGTGGAGGAGCTTAATAAACTTCTCTTTGCAATGGAGGCAAACTACTATGAAGAACTTCGTCCCAGACACTCGCGGCTTGAAGCTATCCGACTGATCAGAGGGTTCCTTGAGTGTGAGGTTGTTTAGGCAGCCAAGTAACTGTAATCCAGCCTGAATATGGACAAATAATCTCCCCGAGGCCGAAAGGTACAAGGGGAGTTTTTTTATTCTATATCTTCATCTTCGATCAAAACCGTTCTAGCGTCGTCCCACAAGGTCTTTTGCTATAATCAACCTATGAAAAAATTGCTTTTAACTCTAGCAAAGTCACCTCTGGGTGAATTAATTGTTGGAGTAGCCTTTGGAAAACTATCCGGCCTTTTACCGGTAAAAAGAATTAAGGAAACTGATAAAGTAATTGCCTTTAAGCACCCTAAACCGCACTGGGAAGAGCATATATTGATTGTCCCTAAAAAAGCCATCAAAAACCTGTCTGAAGCTACTCCTGATGATTTTAAATACATAAAAGAATGCCTTGAGGTCGCTCAAGAAATTATTTTAGACAAAGGCTGGCAAGACACTGATTACACTATAGTTACCAATGGAGGAAAGAGGCAAGAAGTGGCCCAGCTCCACTTTCATCTTGGAAGTGGTTCTACTTTAAATTAAATTTTCAAAAATCTAACTTATTAGACAAATACTAAAAACTTGCAAAATAATTATTTTCAGGTAGTTTAATGCTATCAGAGCCGGAGACAACGCGTCTTGGCACCCTCTTACAAAATAATATTTACTTTATGGAAACTAAAACTTCTCACGATAGCGAGGTGCCTGCAAAAGGGCAGCAAGTTATAACCGCGTGCGCTCTTATTCATAAAAAATTTAATGGTGTAGAAAAAATCTTTCTGCCGAAGAGAGCAGCAACAAAAAAGTTTCTACCAAGTGTGTATGAGATACCTGGTGGGCACATAGATTTTGGAGAAAATATTGTTGATGGCCTAAAACGAGAAATCAAAGAGGAATTTGACATTGAGATTAACGTGGGAGATCCACTTACCTCTTTTACATATATGAATAATGTAAAAGGTTCACATTCAGTAGAAGTAATATTTTTTGCTACCATTATTTCTAATGTAGAAGATATTAAAATTAATATGGATGATCACTCAGAATATGGATGGTTTGCTGAAAATGAGATTGAAAAAGTGATGACTAAGAACAAAAGAGGTGATGACCCAGAGATAAAAGCTTTAGTTAAAGCATTTCAGCTCTTGCGGGGAGAGAAGCTTAATTTTGGATAAGAGTTTAGTATGCAAAAAGCTGGCCTATGGTCAGCTTTTTGCATGTTTTAACCGCACTTTATATTTTGCTATACTTTCTCAATGACAGACAGATTTACATATATTGGTTCCGCATATCTATTCCTAATTAAAGGTGATGAAATTCTTTTGCAAAGACGTTGTAACACGGGTTTTATGGACGGGTATTATGGTGTACCTGCTGGTCATCTAGAAGGAAATGAAACCGCTCGTGAAGGCTGCGTGCGTGAAATTAAAGAAGAAATAGGAATCGATCTTAAAGTTGATGACATATCTGTTGTCCACGTAATGCAGCGAAAGGGGAGTGTCGATGAGAGAATTGATTTTTTTATGACCACTAAGGCTTACTCTGGAGAGATCAGTAACAAAGAACCAGAAAAATGTGATGACTTAAGTTGGTTTAAGTTAGATCAGCTGCCAGAAAATATTGTTGATTATGTAAAAGTGTCTCTTCTGAACTATAGTAATAATGTCTTCTATTCAGAGTTTGGGTACTAAACTAACTATTTTGAAAAAGCTCGTCTTTAGGACGGCTTTTTCTAATTGTGCTCCTTTAACAATAATGTATAGTTATCCTGCATGTACTTAGAAAAAATGAATGCCAATATTTGGAAATATACCGTTTTGCTTGTTACCAATAAGCGTACTTATATTGCGATCCTGGGAGCATATTATTTAACTATCCCAGATGTGACAGCCCAATCAATTGGGCTAATCCTACTAATTGGTAATATGGCGGGATTTTTATTTGAGATTCCAAGCGGATATGTGTCTGATAAATTAGGTCACAAACAAGCTATTGTTGTCGCGTATCTTTTTTTCATTTTATCCAGTTTCTTTTTTCTGATCTCAAATAGTCTTACACTGCTTATATTGGGGTCTATTTCTTTGAGTGTGGCTTCGGCCTTCTTTAGTGGTACTGGATCAGCTTTCATGCATGAAACACTCAGGGCGTTAAATCGTGAAGAGGATTACGCTAAGGTTATGGGTAAAGCCAGTTCGATAGGCTTTGCTGTACCGATCGTTTTAACAGTGCTGACACCATTTCTCGTTAGTATCAGCTACAAAGTCCCTTTCGCTCTATCTATAGTACTGGACGTGATCGGTCTTATTTTTGCTCTATCACTAACAACACCACAAGTGACTCCCGAACATGTTGCTGAAGTGAACACCACCAACTTTAAACAAGTAATGCAAGCTGGGTACAAACTAGGATTTTTTAGGTACGCTATCTTTTCCGCCTTCGTTGGCGCCGTTTTATTTAGTATTGGAATTTTTCGAGCGCCCTATCAAGTTTTTTTAGAGATACCGGTAATTTGGTTTGGGGTACTATTTGGTGCTGGGAGAGCGTTAGCTTCTTTGATACTCGCCTACAGTGGCTTAATCAAAAATTATTTCCCAAATATTGTTTTATTTTATCGGTTTAAAATAATTTTCTACACTATTCTGTTGTTACTTTTAGCTGTTAGTGTGAATGCTTGGTTTGTGGCTGGGGTACTGCTGGTTATAAATGGGTTTCAATGGGGGCTTTCGCAGGTCTCTCGAGGGTTTATATTAGAGATTATTAGGGAAAGTAAGTTTAAGGCAACTTTGCTTTCTACAGAAGCCCAGATATCAAATATATTCAATGGTATTATTTGTTTTGTTCTTGGAATTGTTATTGAACAGACTAGTTATCAAATCGCTTTCTTTGTTTTGGGTATTTGTTTCCTATTAACTACGTTACCACTTTATTTTTATATAAGAAAAAAGTAATCAAACTGTCGAGGTAAAACAAAAGCCCCGTGGCTGTACGAGGCTCCTGTTTAAATTGTGATGGGAAATAGCTGAGGAATACTCTGCATTCTCCACATAGCGTATTTACCTCCGCTACCTTTATATAATATCACACTACTTTTAATATTTGTGGGGGATAAGTTTGGGGATGTGAAAAGGCGCTGTTTTATTTCATAAAACAGCGCCTTTTCTAAATAGATTAGAATCTATTTTACAGAGTCCTTCAAAGCTTTTGCAGCGCGGAATTTAGGTACTCGCATTGCTGGAACATTAACAGTTTCACCAGTTCGAGGGTTTCGAGCTTCTCGCTTTGCTCGCATCTTCGCTTCGAAGATTCCGAAACCAGCAACTGATACTTGTGTACCGTCTTTCATAGCTGCTTCGATACTACCGAATACTGCTTCAACTGCTCGTTCAGCATCTGCCTTAGTTGATCCTAGTACTTCGTGCACTTTACTGATGATGTCTGCTTTATTCATAGATTTGAAACTTATGTCTAAGAGTGATTAAAATGTGTTGAGTTGATGACTCAGGCACGGTGCCGTTTATAATGGCTTAACAACATTATATATCAAGCTG
This sequence comes from uncultured Candidatus Saccharibacteria bacterium, assembly GCA_964350985.1. Classification (GTDB taxonomy): domain Bacteria; phylum Patescibacteriota; class Minisyncoccia; order Phycocordibacterales; family UBA918; genus OLB19. The sequence goes on along the minus strand of CAYGLK010000002.1, from coordinate 210,895 downwards.
TATTAGCTGCAACACCTTACATTTTATTTATTTAGTGTTGTAATATTATAGCGCATAATAATGTTAGATAAAGTTTTCCTAAAAATCCTCAATCTTGACATAAGAAAATAGTCGCGTAGATTAGCCATTAGTAGTTAAAGTTCGTTGTCGTAGTACTACTAAGCACCACTCACCAACCCACGCAGTAATCACTGGAGAGTCTCGATGAATATCTTGCAGAAGTTGTCGTTTTTTCTCGTGTTGCTGCTGATTTTGAGCAACAGTTTCGCTAGCTCCGTGGTGTCAAGAAGGGTAATTATGGAGCGCTGGTTCAGTGGGTCAGAGAAAGTTCTCAGTCAGATAAAAGACCCTGAGGTGAGGGCTATGATTCACTTCCTCAAGACCAACGCTGTGCCGGGAGAGCCCCATGAAAGTGGAGTTATCTCCTTGGAGTCGGGGAATACCAGGGAATGGTTCTCTTTCGTGCCAATGGTGCCAGGTGATGAAAACCTCCATCAGAAATGGAGTGAGTTCTTCAGGGAGCCCCTGGGAGTCCAGTTCAGTCTGGGTATGCGGACAATGATTGTCAACGACAGCACAACCTTGAGTGAGGTCGGCAGAACACTAGCCCTCATGCACGAAGGGTTTCATGTGCATTACTTTGTATCAGGTCCCAGTGGGATGGATCAAAGTGAGGCAGAAATCTGTCGCGAGGAAATGCTGGCGTCAACCTTTCAGCAGAAAGTTATGACTCTGCTGGGTGGGCTTGAGTACAAGGAGCTTCTCGATCAAGAAGTAATCAGAATCACCAAGCTACAACTTGATGGGAGAGGCTTGTTTATACTCCCGCCAGCTCCCTATCAACCAGCTTTGGGGCAGGTATTTGGGGTCGAGACTATTTCAGTCGTCGAGCAGGAAATGTTCCAAGAGAGTTTTTGGAGACACGCACTGTTCACGGCTCTCGATTCTTTTGTACCAGCAGGGGAGCGGGAGAAGCAGAAGCTGTTCTTCCTTTGCCCAGAGCTGAAGGATCTGGTCGTAATTTGAACGGCAAACCCCCGCGTGCCAAGCATGCGGGGGTTCAACGTTTTTATTTTTCTATAGTGCTTCTTATCTAGCGTAACTGACGACTCTAGTTTCACGAATTACGTGCACTTTGATCTCTCCAGGGAAGCGAATTTTTGCTTCAATGGTTGTAGCAATAGTGCGCGCTAGTGTATGACTCTCTAAGTCATTTAATGCTTCTGGATTTACCAAGACTCTAATCTCACGACCAGCAGCAATTGCAAAGGCTTTATCAACTCCTTTGATGGTTGTGGCAATAGCTTCGAGATCCGTTAGTCTCTTGATGTAGTTTTCTATTGAGTCTCTTCTTGCTCCAGGACGTCCACCAGAGATAGCATCAGCCACCTGAACAATAATAGATTCTGGTGTTTCGTAAGGGTATTCTTCATGGTGTGCTCGCATCGCTAAGACTACTTGGTGATCAACGGCATATTTCTCTAAGATACGAATACCAATCTCAACGTGCGTTCCAGCTACTTCATGACTAACACATTTACCAATATCGTGTAGCAAAGCGCCGGCTCTAGCAATAGCTACATCAGCTCCTACTTCTTCAGCGATAATCGCAGCCATATGCGCCATCTCGACTGAGTGCCAGAGAACATTTTGTCCGTAACTAGTACGGAAGTGTAGTCGCCCTAAGATACTAATAAGATCGGGATGTAAGTTTGGCACGTTAGCTTCATAGGCGGCCTTCTCACCCATCTTTCGTACCATGGTCGCCACTTCTTTTCGAGCTGTTTCAACCATCTCTTCAATCTTAGCTGGTTGGATACGACCGTCTTTAAGTAGAGCTTCTAGTGCAACTCGAGCGATCTCACGTCGGATTGGGTCAAATGAAGACAAAACAATAAAACCAGGAGTTTCATCAATCATCACGTCTACGCCAGTAGCTCTTTCAAAAGCTCGAACATTTCGCCCTTCTTTTCCGATAACTTTACCCTTTAGATCATCACTTGGGATTTCAACATGAGTTGTCATTGTGTTTGAAGGGATATTGTTGCCAACTCGGTGAATAGCAGCTAACAAAATATTTTGTGCCTTGGCTTCAAAAGCCTCAGTACCTTGTCGATCAAGTTTTTCAATCCGGCCACGAAGATCATCCTCGTGTTGTTGCTCTACTTTTGTTACTAATCTACCCAAAGCTTCCTCAGCAGTTAAGCCACTTACTTCTTCAAGCTTTTTATCAATTTCACCTTTACGATCATCCAACTGAGTTTTTATTTGTTTTATTTCGTTAATTTTTCCTTGAACCATTTCTTTTTGAGAATCTAATTCAATTTGTCTATTATCAATAAGATCCTCCCTTTTTAAGAGGTGTGCTTCTTTTTGGGACAATTTTTCTTCTTGAGTTTTTCTTTCTTGCTTGGCTTCGTGCAGGATGTTGGCGGCTTTTTCTTCCGCTTTTTCAATCAGGTCGATAACTTTTTTTTCAGCCGCAACCTCTCGTTCTTTTATATCAATTTCTATCGAACGTTTCTTTGAGAGGGCGTGTAGGTATCGAAAATAGTATCCAGTAGCTGCACCAAGCACTAGCATTGCAAGCGCAAGGGCAAGTGTTTGATCCATATTTCTTCAATATCAACTATTAAATGGTCCGGGCGTGACAGTCTCTCCTCGTCGGTACCATACCAGAAGTATAGCAGCTTGTAAAAGCATCCACCATTATCTAGTAATTTGACCATAAAGGCTTAAAAACAAATCTCTCCTAGAAGGAGAGATTTGTTTTTAACTTTGTTTCTGGTTTATTTGTAGATTTTGTCTACCAATCCGTAGTTCTTAGCTTGTTCTGCGTCCATAAAGAAGTCTCGTTCAACGTCTGTCTCCACTTTGCTTAGCTTTTGACCACTAGCTTTAGCTAGGAGCTTGTTGAGTTTATCTCTGGTCTTTAGGATATGTTTTGCTGTGATATCAATATCAGTCGCTTGTCCGTAAGCACCTCCCATTGGTTGGTGGATCATCACTTCAGCATTTGGCAGTATAGCTCGCTTTCCTTTAGCCCCTTGAGAAAGGATAAGTGAACCCATTGAAGCAGCGATACCGACACATACAGTCGCTACGTCAGGTTTGATGTGGTGCATCGTGTCGATAATACCAAGTCCGGCAGTCACACTTCCTCCAGGTGAGTTGATGTAGATAAAGATATCTTTTTTTGGATCTTCAGCTTCTAGGAAAAGTAGCTGCGCTACTACTAGATTGGCCATATGGTCTTCGATCGGTCCGGTAATAAAGATAATCCGCTCTTTTAGCAGACGAGAAAAGATGTCAAAGGCTCTTTCTCCACCTAGAGTCTTTTCAATTACCATCGGTACCATGTAGTTCTCTACGGGATTGGTTTCTTTTTGTGAATTATTTTGCATAAATTAAAATGTGAATTCTGTCGTTACTGATTAAGGTGAATGGTAACAGATTTGGGGAGAAAGTAAAAAAGGGCTGCCGACGGCAGCCCTTTTTTATGCAACCTCTAATTATTTAATTTCTTCTAAACTCTTCATCACTGCTTCGTTTTGCAGAATTGAAGATACGTATACTCTAACTCTGGCTTCGTCAGCATCTTTGTATTGTTCTAGCAAAGCTTTAACTTGCTCAGACACTAGTTTTTCATCAGCAACAATTTTCTCCTTCTTGGCAATTTCGTTTAAGATCAGTTGTAACTTAGCTCGTTTCTCAGCACTAGGTGACCATTCTTTGCGTAGATCATCCTTAGTCTTTTTAATGTGAGACAAGTAGTCGTCCATCTTTAGATTTGATCTCTTCAGGTCTTCTTCCATTTGCGCAAACATTTGGTTAAGTTCTGAATCGATCAAAATCTGTGGTAATTCAATTGTACTCTTTTCAATAATTTGATCAGTGATACTTGCTCGGTGATTAGCGTTAACTTCTTGAGTCTTTTCGATTTCTAGATGCTCACGGAGCATTTTTTTGAATTGATCAACTGTTTCAAATTGTCCTGGTTGTCCTAGTCCTTTAACAACTTCGTCTGTTAGCTCTGGAATTGGCTCTTCCTTTGTTTCTTTAGTATCTTCTGGAGTAGGCAGGTCAGTGGCGTCACTTGGAGTTTCAGCTGCTTTCTTTTGTATTTTTTCGTAAGCGGCTTTTTGACGCAAAATATCTTTAATCTTCTCTTCTAGATCAGCATCTGTTACTTCCAAACTTGGCTTTTTAGCATTGGTTTCTTTGGCGATCGCTTTGTAGTCAGGTAAACCAATTTCAGGAATAGTAGCTACAGTGGCCGTAAAGCCTAGAGGACTCTTAGGAGCAATTTTAGTAATTTCGATCTTTGGGTAACCAATAGCGTCAATTTTATGAGCTTCTAATATATGTGGGTACATATGTGAAATCGCGCGTTCAGCCATTTCAGTTAGGATGTTCATTTCACCAATATGCTTCTCGAGTACAGCCGCCGGGACGTGACCTTTTCTAAAACCATCTAGGCTAACATTTTGACCTAGTGATTTGATAGCATTTGCACGCTCTGCTTCTAATTCAGCATAAGGGATCTCGCCGCTTATTTTTACTTGTGATTTTGGCTCTACTTCTACAGTAAAGGCCTTTTTAAAATCAATATCGTGATGATGTGAATGTTTAGACATAGTACGGGCTAGTTTACGGATATCTAACAGAATTGCAACCAATTTAGCAAAGAGAGAGAAATTTTATTTGACAAATATCATTTAATTAGTATAGTTCAGACACCAAGACGAACAGTGTTTCGTCGGGATGATAGGTCTTCTTTTCTTTTTTTGGAGTGTGCCATGATCAATGTTTCCTGGCTTGAGAGAGAGTTGAGTGAAGTCACTTCCCATCAGCTGAACCTCATGGTTCAGAAAATGGACCTTCCTCCAGTAGGAGTGGTGGAATGCTCGTACCGCCTACCGATGGAGCTGCGGAGACTCTTGTACCTGCACTGTCATTACCAGCAGTTACACGACGATGCTTTCAAGACCAACACTTTCTCAGCAGTCGTCAACGAGGCGTGTTGTGTGCTCAAAACAAGAGCGCGGTTCCTCTGGCGTTACTACGAACAGAGTGTATTGGAGCTCTTTCCGAGTATGCCCTGCAGGGTGAAATGGGGAGTGACACCAGGATGGAACCTCTACTACGTGCCTGAGGTTCAGTCGCCACATGCGCAGATGGAAGCTAGGCTGTTTGGTTCTCCTTGAGCAGCCATGAACAAAGCCGGCGCCCTAAGGCGCCGGTCAGTCACTCCCACCAACTTGGTGGGTTTTATTAATTTGCAGCTTCTAGTTCAGCTTCGATTTGTAGCATCTCTGCTTCGAGGTTATCTAGGTCTGTACTTTCTAAATCAGCTTCAATAGCAGTGATTTCATCAGAAGTACTCATAGCGTTAAAACTTTCAGTCTGGGCTGTGGCTGTTGTAGTTTCTGGTTCTTTATTTTCTTCAAGTGTTGGCCTACTTGCTTCGTTAGTTGTCTGGGGAATTGTTGTTGAAGCTTCGTACCAGAAATACATCCCTACCAAGACCGCTGCCAAAATAGCAAATAGTATAAAGATGACTACACCTGAACTGTTTTGTGGTTGTGTGTCATCAGCGTCAGTGGAAATATCTTCTTCAGGCAGTTTCATTTCTTCTCCTTCAAATTGTGGTTCGTTTTCCATAAAATAAGTTTTAGTAAAATAATTTATTCAGTGACTTCAGTCTCATTCCTGCTAACTGCTTCATTTATTCCTCGATCAGCTTCTCCTAAAGCAGTCTTAAGCAGGGCCAACGTCTCCCTTAGAGCTGCATGACTTGCTCTGATAAGTGTTCCAGCTTCTTTATAAGTTGCTTTTACCTTTTGCCACTCACTTCTAGGTTCATTTGAAGTTGTAGCGTTATAGACCAAAGAATCAATGTTAGATATCTTATTCTTAGCTTCTTCTAGGAGGCGACTTGCTTCATTTAACTTATTTCTAGCGGCGTCAACATTCACTCCGGTAGCTGATATTTTTTCTATTCTTTCAGCAAAACGTTCAATGATATTTTCAATCCTTAAGATAGCAGCATCCATACGATTGCTGATATTGGCAGAAAGATTCATAACCCTTTCTTGTCGGGCAGCTTCCAGGGCCCCTTTTCTTTCTGCCTGAATGTTTTGTCTCGTTTCAACTCTTTCGGCTTGTAACTCTTGTCTGGCTTCAATATTCTCACTTCGTTCATCTTGTCTTTCTTCCCTCAGTTCTGAGCGTTCATCTTGTCTTGCCTCCACTCGCTCAGCATTTTCTTGTTGTCGTTCATCAGAACTATTTTGTCTCTCAATAGTTGTTGCACTCACTTCATCAGTTGTATTTTGTTCTTCCTGTGCGTCAGCACTAAAATGCAAAGCTAAGAAGATAGCTAGTATTAAAGCTCCAATACTGATAATTTTTTTCATCGTTAAAGATTGCATAGTTCTACTTTATTTAGCCAATAATCAATAATATTAAGTATAACCCCCGCTCCAATTAAGGATACGGGGGTTATACGCAGGTGAAAATATTATTTATTTTGAACCTTTTTCTTTATACATCGCGCAACTTTTATCAAATTCTGTTTTGGCTTCATTAGCTCCATGCCAAGTACCGATTTTTACCTCTTTATTTTGAATCTTTTTGTAAGTTTCAAAGAAGTGAGTCATCTCTTTGATAAAGTGAGAATTCAGGTCAGACATATCTTTAATGTCGTTCATCCGAGGGTCATCAACTGGGACCGCGACGATTTTATTGTCTTGTTCACCACCATCAATCATTTCCATCATCGCTACAGGACGAGCTTTTACTAAGATACCTGAAGCTAGTGGGTAAGTAGTGAATAGAACAACGTCTAGCGCGTCACCATCGTCACAAAGTGTTTGTGGAACAAAACCATAGTCAAAAGGATAATCTTGAGAAGAGTGCATCACTCTATCTAGAGCAATTAAACCCGTTTCCTTATCGATTTCGTATTTATTTTTTGAGAATTTAGGGATCTCGACAATAACATTCATTTCCTCCTTAGTTCCAGGAGCGATATCGTGAAGTAGATTCATAATTATAGCTTAATTAAATTTCTAATTATTTGCCTTTCGCTTTTTCTTCTTCCTCAGCAACTAACGCTTCCGCTTCTTCAGGTGTATCAATTTCGTTCATTTCTTCTGTATCAGGATTTGTATCTCGGTCGTTAGTTGGTTCGTCTTCACTAGCTTCTTCAGGCGCTTCAGTGGTAGCTACTTCTGCTTCTAAGGCTTCGTCTTCTTTGCCTACTGGAGAGCTGGCCGGTGCTTCAATATTTACATTGCCGCTATCATCAACTTCAGCTAAAGTTTCTTTACTTTCAGCAGAAGTGATGTCGATCTTCCAACCAGTTAGCTTAGCTGCTAGTCGAACATTTTGACCACCGCGACCAATCGCTAGGGATTGTTGATCAGGAGCCACTTCAGCAATAGCGTGTCCTCTTTCACCAGTTTCTGCATTTGGTTCAGACACAATCTTCACACTCATTACTTCAGCTGGAGAAAGTGAGTCTTCAATAAATTCGGTTTGGTTAGCAGACCATTCAATGATGTCGATCTTTTCGCCACCAAGCTCACTCATAACAGTAGATACTCGTACTCCTCGTTGCCCTACTAGTGATCCAACCGGGTCAAGGTGTGCATCGTTAGCAAAGACAGCGATCTTAGATCGTGCTCCAGCTTCTCGGGCCACTGCTTTTACTTCTACTGCCCCACTTTGGATTTCAGGTGCTTCGATAGCAAAGAGCTCTGAAAGGAAGTCTGGATGAGAACGTGATAGTTTGAGAAAAATACCTCGTGAAGTTTCTTCAACAGCAAGCAAAATAGCACGAATTCTTTCGCCTGGTTTATAACGTTCTCCAGGAATTTGTTCGTCGTAAGGCATGATGGCTGTAACACGGCCAAGGTCAACGTAGAGATTTCCACGTTCAAAACGCTGCACAAAACCAACAACAATGTCGCCCGCTTTTTGTCCAAACTCTGCTAGAGCTGATTCTTTTTCAGCTTCTCGAATCTTTTGTACGATTACTTGCTTTGCAGTTTGAGCGGCAATACGACCAAAGTCATCTTTTGGTTCAAGAGGGAAGATAAGTTCTTCACCAAGCTGAACATCTTTTTTGATCATTTTGGCAGTATTGATCATGATGTGTTTTTCATCATCAAAACGAATCTTGTCTCCTTCATCTTCTGACTCTTCTACTTCAGCAGCCTCGGCCCCTTCTTCATCCTCTGGAGTCTCTGCCTTAAGCATGCTTTCATCAACTACAATCTTCACTTGATTAAAAGTAGTTGTACCAGCAGCTAAGTCAAATTTAGCGTTAATAATCTGGCCTCTTTTACCAAATTCTTTTTTATAAGCTGTTGCTAGTGATTGCTCAATTGCATCTAGTAATTTTTCTCGAGGAATTCCTCGCTCTTCTTCCATTTCCGTTAAAACGGCATTAATAACTTTTAGGTCAAACATAATAATAAATATTTAATAATAAATTGGATAATTTTTCTCAACTATCACTTTATAAAGAAAGCCCGGCGCAAGCCGAGCATTCAATCCACGTGATTCCTCTAATATAGGCCTTTTTACAAATAAAGTAAAGTGACCAAAAGTTATTAAAAGTAAATTTTTTGTGGGAATTATCTTGCTTTAAAAAATAGCTTTAGTGATACAATAAATGTAATAGCACTTATTAGCTCATTTCCAATTTGTTGTGCGAATACAAGATGAACAACTTAAGACTTTTATCATCGATGCTGGCTTGATTAAAAAGTCAGAGATCGCTGCCGTGGAGAAAGTCGCCAAAGACGAGCGACGGACTTTGGCTGAAGCCTTGATAGCTCAAGGTCATATGACAGAAGATGATATGCGTCGGGTAGAGTCCTATGTACTAGGAGTTCCTTTTGTTTCTCTGAAGAACATGAAGATTGACTTTGATGTTCTGACTATGATCCCTGAGCCAGTTGCTCGGACGCACAACATTATTGCTTTTAAGAAAACAGATAAAGAACTAGAAGTGGCGATGTTGGACACTGCCGACCTGCCGGCGATCGACTTTGTGAAGAAGAAAGTAGGTCTAAAAATCCTTCCTCGACTGACTGACACTGAGTCAATGCGCGGCGCACTACGGCAATATCAGAAGACTTTGAAAGATGAGTTTGGTGAATTGATTATGAAAGATGCTTCAGCTTTGAAAGTGATTGCTGAAGAGGGTGGGGAAGAGATTTCTGAGAAAGATTTAAAGAAGATGGCTGAGGACTTACCGGTAGTTCGGATTGTTGATACTTTACTACGTCACGCAATCATCCAGGGGGCTTCAGATATTCACGTTGAACCAATGGAAGAAGAGGTGGTTGTTCGTTACCGAATTGACGGTATTTTAAATGATGCTATGAAGCTACCCAAGCACGCTGCTGGTACTTTGGTAGCGAGAATTAAAGTGTTATCTAACTTAAAGTTAGACCAAAAACGCTTACCTCAAGACGGTCGTTTTAAAATGGAAATGGATGGTCAGAAAGTGGCTTTTCGTGTCTCGATGCTGCCAGTCTTTTTTGGTGAGAAGATTGTTATGCGTCTCCTTCGTGAAAGCCGAAGTGGTTTTTCACTTGAAGGTATTGGTTTCCATGGTTCGACTCTAGAGAGAATCCATAAGGCTACTAGAGCTACTACCGGTATTATCCTAGTAACAGGACCAACTGGTTCTGGTAAGTCGACCACTCTTTATACAATTCTCGACTTGTTAAATTCTCCGGAAGTAAATATCTCAACCATTGAAGACCCGATCGAGTACCAGATGGCTAGAGTAAATCAAAGCCAGGTTAAACCAGAAATCGGCTTTACTTTTGCGGCTGGTTTACGGTCACTAATGCGTCAGGACCCGGATATTATTATGGTTGGAGAAGTTCGTGATCAGGAGACTGCTAGCCTAGCTATTAACGCTGCCCTAACAGGACACTTGGTATTAGCTACAGTTCACACCAACTCGGCTTCTGGAACAGTAGCTCGTTTGGTAGATATGGGAGTGGAATCATTCTTGCTTGTTTCTACTTTGCGCGTTGCAATTGGTCAGCGACTGGTCCGTAAGCTGGCTGACGATCGTTTGCCATATGTTTTATCTAAGGCTGAGAGAGATGAATTAGCATCACACGTTGACCTCGACTCAGTATTGAATACTCTAAAAGAAGAAAAGATAGTTAAAGAGGATGCTACCTGGAACGATATTCAGTTTTATCATCCAAAAGAAAAGGGAGAGACTGAAGATGGTTACAAAGGCCGAATGGGAATTCATGAAGTCTTGCAAGTATCTCCAACCATCAAAGAGATGGTAATGGCGCAAAAAACTGGAGACGAGATCGAAGCACAAGCCAGAAAAGAAGGCATGCTCACTATGCTTGAAGACGGTATCTATAAAGCTGCTAAAGGACTAACAAGCATTGAAGAAGTATTGCGCGTTATTAATGAATAGTTTATATGCCTAAATTTACTTACACTGGAGAAGATGCTGAGGGGCAAAAAATCACCAAGACGGTGAGCGCTGACGATCGTTATGCTGTCTACGATATCGCTAGGCGAGATGGTGACCGAGTTTCCAATATTGAAGAAAACGGTGAGGCAAGTTTTGGTAAATTTTTTAATCTAGAAAAGATCAACCTAATGATGAGTCGCGTCTCAGCTGACGAACTCGTGATGATGACCCGTAACTTTGGGTCAATGCTTAAGGCGGGACTGACAGTTACTCGAGCTTTGTCAGTTATCGAAAGACAAAGTAGTAACCTTAAGACAAAATGGGTCTTAAAAAGAATTGCCGAAAGAATCAATAATGGTGAACAATTTTACGTAGCTCTAAAAGAATTTCCGGAAGTCTTTAGTGATCTATATGTAGCGATGATTAAGTCGGGAGAAGAAAGTGGAAACCTATCTGAGTCACTGCAGACTTTAGCGATACAGATGGAACGATCAAGTAATCTAACCAAAAAGATTAAAGGGGCAATGATCTACCCGGGAATTGTGATGTCGGTGATGGTGATTATTGGTATTTTAATGATGATCTTTGTCTTACCTCAGATTACAGGTGTTTTTAAAGATATGAAGATCGACCTTCCTGCTACCACTGTCTTATTGATCAATACTAGTGACTTCTTCGCTGAACATACACTGGTCGCTCTTTTGGCTGTAGTTGGGTTTGTAGTCGGAGTGATTTATTTCTTGCGGTCAAAAATTGGTAAAAAATTTACTTCATATGTTATTCCTAAACTTCCAGTTATTGGAAATATGGCAAAAGAGACAAACTCAGCTCGAACTGCCAGGACCTTGTCTTCACTTTTGAATTCTGGAGTTGATGTCATTCAAGCTATTGGAATTACAGCTGAAGTTGTTCAGAATGTTTATTATAAAGAGGTCTTAGCCGAAGCCCAGTTGCGGGTAGAGAAAGGTACTCCACTTTCAGAAATATTTATTGAGCGCTCTGACCTTTACCCGATTCTGGTAGGGGAGATGATACTAGTTGGAGAGGAGACAGGTCAGATCTCCGGGATGCTAGGCGAGTTGGCAATTTTTTATGAAACAGAAGTTGAACGAAAGACCAAAGACCTCTCTACTATTATTGAACCGATTATGATGGTTGTGATTGGAGGAGTAGTTGGATTCTTTGCACTAGCGATGATTTCACCAATCTACTCTATCTCAGACGGGTTATCTTAAACATGTTTAAACCACTTCAACAAAAATACAACAGAGGAATCTCTTTGATTGAAGTTTTAGTGGTGATTGCGATTACAGTATTAGTGTTTGGAGGTCTTTTTGCTTCTTTTGAATTCACTCTAAAAGTGATTGCTCAATCTAGAGCTCAAATGACAGCGCTCTCGTTGGCAACTGATCGACTCGAATACATTCAGTCACTACCTTATAACGATGTAGGAACTATTTCAGGTATTCCAGAGGGTTTGATTCCTCAAAATCGTACAGTTTCATTAAATGGCATTGAGTTTAACGAACGGGTATATATTCAATACGAAGATGATGATGCTGACGGTTTTGGACCAGCAGATAGTAATTTGATTTTGGCTGATTATAAGACTGTTAAAGTTGAGTATTCTTGGAATATTTATGGTGGGGCTAAGTCATTTAGTCTAATTACGACAATTGTACCGAGATCAATTGAAACCACAGCTGGAGGAGGGACTATCCGTGTTAATGTTTTTGATGCCAACGTCCTTCCGCTGGCTGGTATAGATGTTCGGCTCCTTAATGAAACTACTACCAGTACGATTGATATCACTAGAAAAACTGATGCAACTGGAATTGCGTATTTTACAGGAGCACCAGCTGCTTCTGAGTATGAACTTTTTGTATCTGCGCCGGGGTATTCATCTGATCAGACTCGTCGAGCCACTACCTCTTTGGAGAATCCTTCTAAACTACCAGTGACAGTTTTGGAAAGTGATATCACTACTATGAATTTTCAAATCGATCTTCTTGGAGATTTGACCGTCAATATTTTCAATAACCCTGTAATACAAAACATCTCAGAAGAATTTACCGACTTACTAAATGCTGCCGCAACAAGTAGTGTTGAGGTTGCTGGAGGGGATTTAGTATTAAACCAAGTAGCTGGAGTTTACGATATCTCTGGTGCGGTAGTTTTAAATCCATTAACCCCAAGTACTATTGAATCTTGGGGGGTAGCAGAAGTAACTTCAAGTAAGCCATCAGGTACAGATTTTCGTGTTCGGTTTTACACAAGTACGAATACAGCAGATATTATCTCCGACACATATTTACCAGGAAACTCTGTTGGTTTCTCTGACAGGTTTATTGACCTGCGCGGGCTCGATGCTGGCACGTTCTCTACAATAGTAGCTGGGATTGAGCTGACTACTTCTAACACTACAGTTACTCCAAGAATTGATGAGTTAGTTATTTCTTATATTGAGTCCAAAAACATGCTGTCGGGAGTCAATTTCAACCTCCGCGGCAATAAATCAATCGGAACAAATTCAGCGCTTACAACTGTCTATAAGTTTGATGTCAGTTCTAGTACTGATGGTTCAGGTCAGAGGGTGTTCAATGACATTGAATGGGATTCTTACTTAGTTAGCTTAACAGGAGGCTCAGTTATTATGGAAGCTTGCGCGTCAAACCCTATCACTGTTAACCCAGGCTCTGAAGTGACCCTAGACGTTAGAACCACAACCAGTTCAACAAATAATTTAAGAGTAGTAGTGAATGATTCAGGTTTAGAATCGTCTATTATCGACGCTACTGTAACTTTGACTAGACCAGCTTACAGTTCAACTATTAATACTGGTTGGTGCGGACAGTCTTATTTTGGAGGTCTTTTAGATGCAGCTGACTACAGACTAGAAGTTAGTGCTCCAGGCTATGCTACCCAAGTATTAGATCCGTACGTAATAGGTGGCTCCTCTGTACAAGTAATTAATTTAGCTCCATAAGTGGTTATGAAAAAAATTTTTCATAACCAAGGGTTTACTTTAGTTGAGACAATTGTAGTTGTTAGTCTTTATACTATGATGACATTAGTGATCTATACTAGTATTTTTAATCTCTACCAGGCAAATGGTTATACAATTGCTCAGTCCTATGAAATTGATCAAGCTAGAAGAGGTTTACAAAATTGGCTTAGTGACGCTCGAGAAATGGCTTATTCCGATACAGGGACATTTCCTATAGCTGTCATTCAGCCACATCGTTTTGGTTTTTATACTAATACTGACCAGGATCTTTCAGTTGAATATGTTGAGTATGTATTAACTGGAACTACTATTTATAAAAATATTTATGAAGCTTCAGGTACACCCCCAGTGTATAATTTAGTAACACCTGATCGAGTAGAAATTCTGTCAGAGTATGTACAAAACATCGTCCAAGGTACAAGTACGTTTTTATACTTCGATAGTGCAGGAGCAGCTCTTACTCCCCCAAGTGCATTGCTCACAGATGTACGATATATCGACACAAAGATAATAGTGAATATAGACCCTGTTCGTTCACCAGGAGAATTCCTACTACGTAGTGGGGTAACTCCAAGAAACCTAAAAGACAATCTTTAATATGCAAAATATTTTTTCTATAAAAAATAAAGATAATAATTTACAACAAAAGGGTTATTTATTGGTCGTCGTTTTGGTTTTTGGCGGAATCCTTTTTTTGATCATATCTTCTTTCTTTGGTTATATTGCCACACAAAATAAAGCAGTGATTCAAAGAGTTGAATTACAAAAAGCTTTAGACATTGCTGAAGCCGGACTTAACTATTACAAATGGTTTTTAGCTCACTATCCAAATGATATTACTAACGGTACTGGATTACCTGGACCATATACTCAAGTCTATTATGACCCAGAAGGAGCTGCGATCGGAGAATTCTCTCTTGAAGTAGATAGTAGTGCTTATTGCGGAGATATCGCTTCAATCGAAGTCTCTTCAACCGGCTATACTTACGCCGACCCAACATTGTCGAGAAATATTACTGCTAGGTATTCAAGGCCCAGTGTAGCTGAGTATGCCTACATTATTAACTCAAACGTCTGGGCTGGGGCTGATCGTCAGATTGTCGGACCGTATCACTCTAACGGCGGTATTAGAATGGATGGAACAAACTACTCCACTGTAACAAGTGGTCAGACAACCTGGAATTGTGATTTCTGTTCTCCGAGCGGAAACCGCGACGGAGTTTTTACCACTACTGCTAATGCAAATCCAAGTTTATTTTCTTTTCCTTCAGCGCCGATCGACTTCACTGGCTTAACTATCGACTTGGCGCAAATGCAGGATCGTGCTCAAAATGCTACTGGAGGTGTCTTTATTCCACCATCTGGTGCTTTTGGTTACCGAATAACCTTTAACAGCGACAACACAATCAGCGTTAGAAGAGTAACAGGAACTACTCAATATTGGGGATATTCAAGCCAAGATGATTGGCAACCAGAGAGACATGTAATTTCAAATACAAGTGGGCCAACAACTGATTATCCTATAAATCCATTGTGCCCTTTAATTTTTGTTCAGGATAAAGTATGGCTTCAGGGAGTAGTTAGTCAAAAAGTTACTATTGCAGCAGCTGATATTTCTTCAGCCTCTATTAACCCACAGATTATTTTAAACGACAATATTACTTATACTTCGGCAACTACCTCGGGCTTATTGGCAATAGCCGAGCAGGATGTCTTGGTAGGCCTTAATGTGCCAGATGTTATGACTTTAAATGGAATCTTTGTTGCTCAACAAGGGCGTTTTGGACGAAATTATTACTGTCAGAATTGTTGGGATGATGGAAATAAGGGCTTGTCACCGAATTCATTAGATCAGTATCACATTAGAGATTCTCTTACAATTAATGGAACAATTGTCTCCAACGGCAGAGTTGGTACGCGGTGGAGTAATGGTAGTGGTAATACAACTTCAGGTTTTGAAAATCGTTTTAACAGCTACGATCGTAACCTGGTACTTAACCCGCCACCGCTAGTACCAAAAACGTCTGATGTTTATACTGTTACAGAATGGAGAGATAATCAGTAGCTAAAAGTTATAGAAAAAGAGTCAGGCCTCACCGGCCTGACTCTTTTTCTATATGCTACAATTTTGTCATATGAAACACCAACAAGCCTTAGTTATCGGAAATTGGAAGCTTAACCCAGGAAATGCACTTGAAGCAAAGACTTTATTTAGTGATGTAAAAAAAGCATTACCTAAAACAATCTCAGCAAAAGTTGTCATTGCGCCTCCATTTCTTTTTATTCCTGAAGTCTCAAAGTTAGCCAACGATCAGGTGAGACTTGCGGCCCAAGATTCACACTACGAGGAAAGAGGAGCTGTAACCGGAGAGATTGGCCCAGCGATGTTAGCTAACTATGGAGTAGAGTACGTAATAGTTGGTCACTCAGAGAGGAGAGCTTTAGGTGAAACTGATAAGCAAGTGAATAAAAAAGTGCACGCTCTATTAAAAAGAAAACTGACTCCAGTAGTTTGTATTGGTGAAATAAAAAGAGACACCCAAGGTCAGTTTTTTAATCACCTGGCAAATCAAATTAAAGAATTAACTACTGATCTTTTAACTCCACAACTCTCTAAAATAGTTATTGCCTACGAGCCGATATGGGCTATTGGTACTGGACAGACAGCGACAGCGGAAGACGTTAAGGAAATTCAGCTTTTTATTGTTAGTACTTTAACAAAGTTATTTGATCGAAAGACCGCTGAAAAGGTTCGTCTTATCTATGGGGGGTCGGTTAAAGAAAGTAACGCAGAAGTATTGTATTCACAAAGTGGCATGACTGGATTTTTGGTCGGAGGAGCTAGTCTATTGGCAAAAGATTTTACCGCTATTATTAAAGCAACAGAAACAAAAAAATAATCTATGGATCTTAAAGTAATAACAGAAGTCGAAGGCCTTCAAGGAAAAGTTGTTTTAGTTAGGTCTTCTTGCAACGTACCACTAGTGGATGGAAAGGTCCGTAATTCTTTCCGACTTCGCCGCGCGTTGCCAACCCTTGAGTATTTAAAAGAAAAAGGAGCTCGCACAATAGTTATCTCGCATATTGGACGTGAACCAGAAGAGACCCTATATCCTGTTTTTGAAGAACTAAAAAATTCACTAGAAATGACCTGGGGCGGAAAAATCACTGATGCAGACTTTACTCAAAAACTTGAATCAATGAAAGACGGCGAGATTTTATTTTGTGAAAACCTAAGACAAGACTCTCGTGAAGAAGAAAACAATCAAGAGTTGGTAACGGTTATGGCCGAAGGAGTGGATCTCTATGTCAACGACGCTTTTGCAGAAGTGCATCGTGATCATGCATCGACTCTTGGATTGGCAGAAGTATTACCAGCTTACGCCGGTATCGCATTAGCGGCTGAAGTTACTGGAGTAGCTAAGGTGATGCAGCCAGAAAAACCAGCCCTCTTTTTACTTGGAGGAGCTAAGTTTGAAACCAAGATGCCTTTGGTAGAAAAGTATCTTGATCTTTACGATCACGTGTTTATTGGAGGAGCGTTAACCAATGATATTCTTAAAGCCAAAGGTTTTGAAGTAGGCAAGTCTTTAGTATCTGAAGTTTCTCTGGAAGGGGCTTCGTTTTTAAATAACAAAAAACTACTTTTACCAATTGACGTTATTGTTGATGGCCCAGAAGGGGTGCTGACAAAACCAGTAGATCAAGTGCTACCTGAAGAAAAAATTATGGATATGGGTCCTGACACTGTAGCTATGCTAACGTCATATATACAAGAGGCAAAGACCATTTTGTGGAATGGACCATTTGGGAATTACGAGGCGGGATTTGTAGATAGTACTGAAGCGGTCGCAAAACTTATCGCTGAGGCGCCAGGCTTTAGTGTCCTTGGAGGCGGAGATACAGTAGCAGCGGTTGAAAAGCTAGGCTTAAACGAACAGTTCGGCTTTGTCTCTATTGGCGGCGGGTCGATGCTTACTCTGCTTGAACACGGAACAACTCCAGTTTTGGATAAGCTCCAAAAATAATTATTTAAAGTATAAACAAAAGCCCGAGCTTTAGTTAGCCAGGGCTTTTGTTAATTTTTCTGTCACTTCTTCAAATTTATCGGTTGGATTTTCTACGTGTTTAGGTTTTAGAAATACCTCGTCACCGGTAATTCTCGGAACTACATGAAGGTGAGAATGAAAGACTTCTTGTCCAGCAGCTTCACCGTTATTCATGATCAGGTTAACCCCTTCTGCTAAACCGCACTGTTTTAACGCTAGGGAAATTTTTTGTGCAACCCGCATCATCTGCGCTAGAGTCTCCGTATCTCCATCAAAAATATCCACAAAAGGTTTTTTAGGTATCACCAAAGTGTGTCCATGATTCACTGGTGTGATGTCTAGAAAAGCCAACACTAAATCATCTTCATAAACAATGTTTGCAGGAATTTCTCGAGCAATTATTTTGCTAAAAATTGTATCAATCATGCTGAATAGTATACCGTAATTACAGCTCGTGTTAACATGGGTTATATGTCTATCTTTGAGGTTTTACCATCTCTCTCTGATGAAACCAACCAGGAGTTATCTAATTATAGTGAGGTTCTTAGAACTTTACTTTTTAATCGAGGAATAAAAAATACTGCAGCTGCAGAAGATTTTTTGAATCCTTCTTACGCTGAAAAGCTGCATGATCCATTTCTTTTACACGATATGGAAAAAGCAGTCACTAGAGTTTTGAAAGCGATCTCTAAAAACGAAAGAGTAATTATTTACAGTGACTATGACTGTGACGGTATTCCAGGCGCAGTTGTCCTTCATGATTTTTTCAAAGCTATCGGTTTTGAAAATTTTTATAATCATATTCCACATCGTCATTTTGATGGTTTTGGTTTAAGTGAAAAAGCAGTTTTGAAGTTAAAAGAAGAACAAAACCCTGCTCTGATTATCACCATTGATTGTGGGACCACTGATATTGAAGCGGTGAAGTTGGCTAAGGAAAACAATATTGACGTCATTATCACTGATCACCATGAACCAAAAGAAAATTTACCTGAAGCAGTAGCAGTAGTAAATCCAAAAGTAGGTGACACGTATCCTTTTTCTGGCTTATGCGGCGCGGCAGTTGTTTTTAAGTTGGTGCAAGCTCTGATTGAGCGTGGAAAGTTTGATTTGAAAGAAGGACAGGAAAAGTGGTTTTTAGATATGGTAGGCATTGCTACGATTGCTGACATGGTGCCGCTAACAGATGAGAATCGCGTCCTCGCTCACTACGGACTAACAGTTTTACGAAAGTCCCGACGTCCAGGCTTGCAGCAGTTACTTCGTAAACAAAAAATTAACCAGAATTATTTAGCTGAAGATGATATCGGTTTTTCAATAGGTCCAAGGATAAACGCCGCGTCGCGGATGGATACTCCTGAAGACGCTTTTAATCTTCTGGCGACAACAGACGAAGGTGAAGCTGGCAAATATCTAAAGCACCTAGAAAAGCTAAACACTGATCGCAAATCAGCTGTGGCGCAAATGACCAAAGAGGTTCATGTTCGTCTAAAAAAAATGATTGAGCTACCTGAGGTGATTGTCCTTGGTAACACAGAGTGGAGACCTTCCTTGGTCGGTTTAGCCGCCGGAAAGTTAGCTGAAGAAAATAATCGACCGGCTTTTTTGTGGGGTCGAGATGGCAACGGTGTTATTAAAGGTTCTTGTCGTTCAGGCGGTGGCATAAGTGTTGTTCGTCTAATGGAGGAGATTCCAGAAATTTTCTCTGAGTTTGGTGGGCATCATGTTGCTGGCGGTTTTTCGGTCAATGAAGAAAAAATCCACGACCTAGCTGAAGGTTTGCTTGGAGCGTATAAGAAACTAGGTGCGGCAGCAGCTGTTTCTGAGCCACTGTTGGTTGATATGACACTTACCCTAGATCAATTTGATCACGAGTTACTTCGAGCCCAAAGACAATGTGCTCCCTTTGGTTGTGATAATCGCAAGCCATTGTATTTAATCAATAAAGTTCGCCCCACAGCCGTTACTGCTTTTGGTAAAGCTAAGGAACATACTAAGTTATCTTTCGATACTAGAGGTTTAGCTAAAGAAGCTATTGCTTTCTTTAAGACAGTCACTCAGTTTTCCAGTACTCCGACTACCGAAGCGGAGTGTTCTTTGTTGGTGCACTTTGAGGAGAGTTATTTTATGAACCGACTACAAACGAGACTTCGTATTGTCGATATTCTCTAAGTCGTGTTTTAGATCGATTTTTGTTATAATGAACGAAATGGAAAAAATAATTACTTACACTGACGGAGGGTCACGAGGTAACCCAGGACCAGCGGCCGCTGGAGTTTATATTACTGACGTTAAAGGAGAAGTAGTTCATGAGGAAAAAAAGACTCTCGGAAATGCCACTAACAACTTTGCTGAGTATTACGGAGTTATGCTCGCTCTACAAACACTTAAGCAGCTCTATGGTAAGAAGTCTAAAACAATGCAGTTTGAGATTCGTCTTGATAGTGAATTGGTCCAAAAGCAGCTAAGCGGCATCTATCAAATAAAAGAACCCGGTCTAGTACCAATGTTTATTGAGATTCATAATATGCGGGTTGCTAGTTTTCCTAACATTACTTTTGTCCACGTTCCACGAGAAAAAAACAAAGAGGCCGATCGTTTAGTTAATGAGGCCTTGGACGGTAAATAAACAGTTTACTAGAGTCAGATTTTTTGCTATATTCACTTTTGGCAGCACATCCCGTGCTGAGGGAGAGACGCTAATGTCCAAGCCGAAAAGACACCGGAAATCGAACCAAAAGGCTGCAGAAAAGAAAGACCCATTGGATAGGGTCGAGGGTTTCTTGCAGACCAAGAGGGAATTTCGCTGCTTGAAGAAAGCAAAGGCCTTCCTCACGATGGTCTTGAGAGCCATCGCCGAAGTAAGGAACGACCCACTGCGCCGGAAGAGGCTTGTTGGCCTGCGAAACAGCCTTGAACAAACTGTCAAATAGCAACCCGGTGGGTTGCGATCAAAACCACCCCTCGGGGTGGTTCGTTCTTTTTTAAATGAGTTAGCTTGTAAAGATCACAAATGTTACTTGCGTTATTGTATGTGTTTGTTATATTCCAACACGGAGCAGCACATGGAGTGCTGCATAGGTGCGACAAAATGAAAGTCAGAAAGCAAGTAGAGTCTTTGACCGAGAGGCTTGATAGAATGATCCTGCGTCTATCCGAACTCAACGAAAGCGGAGAGAATTTCGCACTCAGTGTGAAGGATGTAGAAAAACTTTATGAAGAAATCGGCCAGCTGGTCACTGAGTGTCGCAAAGAAGGCGTGCACTACGGGGTGCCTACCTTTACCAGGTTGGTTGCTTGGAAGTCTTGGATGTCAATCCGACTCAGGCAACTCAAAGAGGAGTCGCCGCCACTGCCGGCTTTTCCGCCTTCTGAAACTGAGCGACAGAGAGTAGTCGCTTGAATCACCAAAAACAAAAGAGAAAACCAACCGGAGGGTATCCGCAAAAAGGTCGCCCAAGACCGGTTGAGCCGAAGAAGTGAGGGGATGGGTCGCGACTTCGTCGCGACCCTCCAAACAGGTTGATCGCACATCAGTGTGATTGACTTTTTTTGTATCTGAATGTATCGTCCTGTCTGAAGCAGTACAACGTGTGCTGCAGCTGGGAGCTGTTATGCGTTCAGATTCAAGTGTGTCCCCGACGATGACGAATTTCGACTTGGTGAGAGAAGCTTACCAAAAGTACAAAAATTTCTTCGTCAAGAATCGGATTAGTAGCATGACTCGCCTCGAAATCATCGCTGCCCATCGAGAGCTCAATGTTCTCGTCGACATGATCAATGAGGACCAGTCTCTTTCTATCGCGCTCGGTGCAGAGGTGCAACACCTGAAGAGGGTCAAAGTGACTCTCAAGGGAAGCCTTGTCCGTAGCGCTGCATAGCCAGCAAAGTCAAACATCGCGAGCGCCAACACCGGCGCTCAGCGGTTTTTTTATTTTAAATTTTACTGAGTCACTATTGTTATAATGAGTAGACTAAAAAATGCTAATTCATTATTTTTATCTAATAACATTGAGTTTCTTACTTGGAGTTGCTTTAGCTACTTTCTTCCCACTCTCCTTGCCAGAAATAACAGTTCTCATATTTTTTGGTTTTGTTTTTACTTTACTCTGGCACCGCACTTTAAATAAAGTTGAGATCAGAGGTTTTTTATTTATCGGGGTATTTATCATGACTGCAAGCTTGGGTGCCTTGCGAGTAGATTTTGCTGAACAGTCTTTCAGTAATTCTTTTTTGAGTGATAAGGTTGGAAGCGAAATTAGTATAGAAGGAATAGTGGTTTCAGAACCTGATGTCCGCGCCAAGAACACAATGCTTCAGATTGAGACAGAAAGAGACTCGGTGCTAGTCTCGGTCGATAAATATCAAAAAATTAATTATGGTGACGTTGTTTCGGTCACGGGTGTTTTAGAAAAACCGGAAAGTTTTACCACTGACTTGGGTCGAACTTTTAATTATCCTGGCTATTTAAAAGCAAAAGGAATTGAATATAAAATAAGCTTTGCTGAAGTTGCCGTACTAGGTTCAGGAGAGGGTAATCTGATTGTTGCTTCTCTGATTAAGTTTAAGCAATCATTTATGCAAAACTTAGAGCAGGTGATTAGTGAACCAGCTGTTGCTTTGGGAGAGGGATTGTTGCTCGGAGTTAAGCAAGCCCTAGGAGAAGAGTTAGAGTTGGCTTTTAGAAAGACGGGTATTATTCATATTGTGGTTTTGTCTGGCTACAATATTATGCTAGTCGTTATATTTGTGATGTTTATCCTCGGTTATTTTTTGCCACCAAAACCTAGAGTGATAGCGGGAGTTATGGCCATAACTCTATTTGCCCTATTGGTTGGTCTGTCTGCCACGGTAATGCGAGCCAGTATCATGGCTTCACTACTTCTTGTTGTTCAAGTAACTGGTCGAGTTTATTTTGTCTTGCGAGGACTACTTTTAGCTGGGGCTATTATGGTTCTAATAAATCCTCATCTACTTGTTTATGACGTTGGTTTTCAGCTTTCATTTTTAGCTACGCTCGGACTAATTCTAATCGCTCCTGGTTTAGAATCATTTCTAACGCGTGTTCCGAACTTCATTGGTATTAGGGGTTTTATGATTGCTACCTTAGCCACTCAAGTAGCAGTATTGCCTTTGCTTTTATATCAAATCGGCGAGCTGTCAGTTGTGGCCGTTCTAGTTAATGTTTTAGTTTTACCAATGGTACCAGTGGCGATGTTACTTACTTTTTTAACCGGCTTAGTCGGTTTTGTATCCCTACCACTATCTTCTTTAGTGGCTGTACCAACATATTTCTCTCTGACATATATAAACAGTATGGCGCTATGGTTTGCTGGACTTCCTTTTGCTGCCTACACAGTTCCAGTCTTCCCATTTTATTTGGTTATCCTCGCATATACGTTACTTGGATATTTTATTTGGCGCAGGTATAGCCAAGGTGGGGAGTTTGGTTATAGTGAAATGGGCGAAAAACTTTTAAGACTGAATAATAAAACTGAGAAATCACAAACCGCAAAAATTGATCTAACCAATTGGGTGATTGTGGAGGAAAAAGATAACGTGACTGACCTCAAAAATGGATCTAAAAAATCAGACGGTAAGTCAGGAGCTGACTTACCGTCTGATTCGGATACTCCGATCTTCTTCCGTTAGTCTACTCGACTAGCAACTTCTTCCCAGTTTAGATTTTCAAAAAAAGCTTTTACGTATTCTTTCTTTTTGCTTGGTGGAAAATCTAACATGTATGAGTGCTCCCACATATCTAGAGCTAAGACAATGTCTAAGTCAGCTAGTTGTCCAAGTTGTTGTTCGTCTACCCAGGTCTGAACCAACTGCTCTGTCTTTGAATCAAAATAAAGCATCGCCCAACCAACTCCTCGAGTAAGGGCAATCTCAGTGAATCTCTCCAGCCAGTCATCAAAGCTACCCCACTGTTTTTCGATTAAATTTTTGAATTTTCCATCAGGTAGCTTCTTTGCACCACCTTCAAATTGCGTAAAGTAATATTCATGATTGCGCATACCGCCAAACTCAAAACCAAGACGACGTTGCATTTCAGCAATAGCGTAGCCGTTGTTGTCTTTGTCATTGCTGTAGGCAGTAATTTTGTCGCGAATTAGATTTACGTGTTTGACGTAGCCTTGGTATAGACCGATGTGTTCATCAATAGTTTCCTTACTAATTCCGGCTAATTCCGGGACGTTGAATGTTTTTGGTTCGTAATTCATATAGATGTATTTAACTTATATTTTAAATATTATAGCAGAGATAAAAATACTGAGCTGTATAATAAAAGAATGTCTGTTTTGCGAGCTAGGATATTGTTTTTGACAGCGCTGATTTTCCTCGTTGGTTTTGTGTTTTTATATCCAGGCTATATCGGACAACAGAGTGCTAGTAGCGCCGGTTCGCTAAGTGACGAAATTTTGACCGTGGCCTTTCTAGATGTTGGCCAAGGAGATGCTATTTTTATTGAGACGTTTGATGGTGTGCAGTTGCTGATTGATGGTGGTCCGGACAATACGGTCTTGCGCGAGTTGCCAAGGCAAATGTCGATTTGGGATCGAGATTTAGATATTGTTTTATCTACTCATCCAGACAAAGATCATATTGGTGGACTGGTTGATGTGCTTGCTCGTTATCAAGTAGACAAGATTATTACCACCGAAAATACCAGTGACTCAGCTGTATCTAGCTCTTTTTCTTCCGCGGTAAAAAATGAGACCAGTGATATTCTATTGGCTCGCGCCGGGCAAACGATTCAGCTTGGTGCATCTACCACCTTAGTTATTTTTTCTCCCGCTTCTGATCCGACTAGTTGGGAAAGTAATACTTCGTCTATTGTCTTGCAGCTACGTTATGGCGATATTGAGTTTATGTTGACTGGGGATGCCACTCTAAATATTGAAGAGTACATAGGTAAGACTTATGGAGATGTTTTAGAAAGTGAAGTTTTAAAGTTGGGGCATCACGGATCTAGGACTGCCACAGCTGATTTATTCTTAGATCTGGTTATGCCTGATTATGCTGTAGTGTCTGCTGGTAAAGGAAATAGTTACGGACATCCACACACTGAGGTACTAGATAAATTAAGTAAAAGAAACATTGAGCTTTTTTCGACAGCAGAGCAGGGGACTGTAGTTTTTAAAACGGATGGTCAGCAAATATGGATTGAGTAAAGTAAAACAAAAGACCGGCGCCCTAGGGCGCCGGTCTTTTGTTTTGGTTAAACCAACTTTGCTTCTCGAAGAGTTTTGTACGCTCCGTTCTTTGCAATAGTTCGAAGTCCTTTAGTAGAAACTTTTACTGTAACTGACTTTCCTAACTCTGCTACATAGATTCTCTTCTTCTGTAGGTTTGGTGAACGCTTTGTTTTTCCGCACGGATTAAACTGCGTCGCACGAGTGCGGTTACTGTATCGTCCCCCGATTTGGGTCTTCTTTCCTGTGATGTCGCATTGTTTTGCCATATGCTTGTTTTTAGTCCCGCTATACTAGCATGCATACTTGATATTGCAAGCTTTCATAAGTACTATAAGAACACTATGGATCCAATACAAATCGCTATTATCGTCGCTCTCGTACTTTCTGTCGTTATTCATGAAATGGCTCACGGATACGCCGCTAATTGGCTTGGCGACCCTACAGCACGCCTTCAGGGACGCTTGTCAGCCAACCCTCTTGTTCATATTGACCCTTTAATGTCAGTTATCCTTCCAGCCTTGCTTGTTTTGAGCGGTTCACCATTCCTTTTTGGTGCAGCTAAGCCAGTTCCTTACAATCCCTACAACTTCACCAACCAAAAGTGGGGGGAGGCTATTGTTGCTGCAGCTGGACCACTAGCCAATATCTTCATTGCGATAGTTTTTGCTGTCTTGGTCAGAAGTGCCGACATTTTACAGCTTTCAGACACTTTTGTTGGCCTATCAGTCAATATCATTATCTTAAACATTTTTTTGGCTCTGTTTAACTTAGTACCGATTCCACCGCTTGATGGTTCAAAGATTCTGCCTAAATTCCTACCTTATTCGCTAGCGATGAGTTACGATCGCTTCCGTCAATTTATGGAACAAAATATCGCTATTTCATTCTCAGTTGTCATTATTGCCTTTATCCTTTTCCTCGGACCACCACTTTACGTTTTGACTCGTAGCTTCACCATGCTTTTGATTGGGGGCTAGAGCGACAAGAACATTTTAAAGTGGCATTTATCTATTAGGCTATACATCTGTAGTTGCTTTGGTATAATTTTAGTAACTATTTTAAATATGGGAAATGAATCTGGAGAAAAACCTTATAAATCGTTTGCTTCTTTTAAAGATGAGGCAAAAGCCGATGATTTTGATGCAGAAATTGACAATTTAATGATACCTGGAGAAGTGTTTAGGGCGCAGGCAAGAGAGTTAGTTGAGCAGGAGGAAGAAAAGTTTCAAGCAATAATGGATAGAGCATCTGCGGTTTTGGACGAATGTAAGATTAAAAGCAATGAAATATACGAATCTCTTCAATTTACTGATAAACAAAAACATGAGTTTAGTGAGCTCTGGCTGCAATTACTAGCACACTTTAAGAACTTAAAAAAAGATGCTCTACCTGATTTCATTAAGCAAGATCATTTAGATTCTTTACAGGAAAATCTCAGAGGCGTAAGTAGGTTTAATGTAATAAATAAATTGAAAGAACTCGGTACTCCAGCTACATTAGACACAAGCTTTGAAGGAGGAATAGTCACTATTGAAATATCCCGGGAACTAAAAAGACAATTGAAGGACTGGGAGACAGCTAAAGGAGCCTTCATGGCAGCTGACAACGCTTCACCAGCAGCGGTTCGTAGTGAACTCCAAAACATCCCCTGGAACCCACCTGCGAACATTACTTTTGATGTCCTGTTTATCGATTATGAGATTACAGATTTTGAAAGAATATCAAACGGGTTGTATCAAACTAATCCAGAAGAGCAAGAACGGTTAGTTGCTGACATGGACCAAGCTGGTTATCGCGCACTTACATTTGCTGAATTAGTAGCCTTAGGTATACAAAGACCAGATCTCAATAAAAAGCGTAATGAATGGCTTTGCAGCAACAGTATTTTGGACAGCGAGATTAAAACCCCGCGTCTTTATTGTGATGATGACGGCAAGCGCCGCCTTAACGCAGGTGATTACTGGATCGAGTGGAACAAGCCAAACAGACGCTTTCGGTATCTATTCGTGGCCAAGTAAGTATAACTTTTTGTTTTGGTGTTTGAGGCGGTCTGCTCTGCTTACGAGATATTATTTATATCAAGGTCGAACCTTGATGAGGGGCTCTAATGGTTGCAAAAAAAGCTAGTTATAGTATTGTATGCGAGCTTTATGGCAACAATACAACAATTAACAAGAAAGAAGCGACGCGATCCAGTGAAGAAGAGTAAGACTGGGGCTTTGCATACTGGATTTAACAAAATCGAGAATCGGCCAAACTCTTACAACTCTCCATTTAAACGTGGCGTTTGTACTCGTGTTACTACTAAGACTCCGCGAAAGCCGAACTCAGCGATTCGAAAGATTGCCCGAGTACGACTAAGTAACGGTCAAGAAATCACTGCTTACATTCCTGGTATCAAGCATACCTTGCAAGAGCACTCAGTGGTTTTGGTTCGAGGTGGACGCGTAAAGGACATTGGTGTGCAATACACTATTGTTCGAGGAAAGTACGATGCTACTGGAGTTGCGGAGCGACGAATGGGACGTTCGCGCTACGGTGCGAAGAAGCCTAAGTAGTCCAGGGTTACCTGCTACTTGAAGTAAGAGCAATTACAAATAGTTTATATTCGCTACAGATAACGGATGCGATTCAAGCCTAAAAAGCTTCGGAATCAAATTATGCGAAGAATGAGAATGTCATACACACTCCTCATTCTTAATGTCGTAGCAAGACCCTTAAGAATCAATTAATTTAAAATTTATGCGACGTCCAATTAAAAAACGTCCTGTAGTAAATCCTGATATTGTTCATCAGTCTGTCGAAGTAGAACGACTGATCAACTACATCATGCTTCGTGGTCAAAAAGAAACTGCGCGCAAGATTGTCTACGGTGCATTTGAAGAAATCAAGAATGATAAAGAAGGAGGTGATCCTTTGGAAGTATTCAACACTGCTCTCCGAAACGCTGGTCCAATGATGGAAGTGCGTTCACGTCGAGTTGGTGGAGCAAACTACCAGGTTCCACGAGAAGTGAGACCAGAGCGCCGAATGGCTTTGGCCCTACGATGGATCATTGCTGGAGCACGAAATCAAAAAGGCGTGCCAATGCACAAAGCTCTAGCTCAAGAACTTAAGCTAGCTGCTAAGGAAGAAGGAAATGCAGTGAAGAAGAAGGAAGATACTCACAAGATGGCTGAGGCTAACCGAGCCTTTGCCCACTTCGCTTGGTAAACCTATTTTGAACGAATTACTTCGTTGAATACACAGAAAAAGCCGCTCGTCGTACGTTCAGTACGCCTCGCGGCTTTTTTGTTATTCGCCTCGTACTTCATTTCAAAATAAAATTTACCTATTTAATTAGTACAGCTCACAAATTTTCCGGCCTTTTGCTTTGTCTCGTTTAGAAAATCTCAGTCACTACAAATGTTATTTAAAATTTACTTGACTAGTGTCCCACTCGGGTCTTTTCTATTTTTAATATAAAAATATTCGCGCCCTGGGGGCGCGAACTTAATCGGCGACGACTGCTGGCCTCACTTCACCGTCGGAGAGAGAACCTCCATCAGTTTATTGAGATTGTAGATCTTGTCGCCGGCCGTTATCCTTGTCGACTCATCCTTTTTGGGGTTGTTATAAACCTCTTCTGCCTCCTCCCGCATTTGGTGAAGTTCCCAATAGATGATATCCCTGATTACCTTGTTCTGCAGAGAAACATGTCTCTTGAGCAAGCTCGGATTTGTGAAAAGGTGGAAGCAGATGATCAGGGGCTTTAAGGCTTTAGCCAACTCTTCTTCGCTTGGCAAGTCAGACAGGTGATTGATCACTAGTCCTTGTGCCATCGAAAGATGAGTCAAGTACTCAATGCAGCCTTCCAGCTGACTGGAGTTCAGCTTACTGGTGAGTGCTGAGACTACGAGGATACCAGAAAATACCAAGATCAAAGTACCTGCTAGTAAAAGAGTGACATCATTTGCAATGTAGATATGTAACGCGATGATTGCTATCACCACGCATATCCAGACCAGGCCTGCCCAAGCAGACGTTACTCCTGAAAGTGATTTGGGATGAATTGTTGCAGCCGTATCTTCTGACACGCGACACTCCAAAAAAGCAAAAGGGGAAGTTGATGAAACAGGTCACATAAAGAGCTAACCAACAGGCATCTAAACATATTAAAATTTTACGGTCAAATAATAGCTGTGAAATAGCTAAAATCTCTTAGAAATATTGAAAAACCAAGCTCCTTAGGGAACGCGTAGATAGTCGTCTATGAAGATTTTGCTGGAGCGACGGTTTCGACAAAGAGATTTCTGTCTCTTTTATTAGGCTAGTTTGCTATAATATTTAATATGATAAAAGCAATATATATTTTGATTGGTTTAGCAGTGGTGCTCGCTTTGCTGCAGTTTTTTATTTCACCTAGAACTGAAGTGGTTGGACCTCTGCCGTCCGAGGACGATGCTGTCGCTTGTACAATGGACGCGATGATGTGTCCGGATGGATCTTATGTGGGACGTACTGGTCCAAATTGTGAATTTGTCTGCCCAGCTTTACCAGAAGTAGAGGCTGATATACAAGCACACATTGATTCTAAAAGTGATCTAATTAGATTAGATACTCCAGTCCCGAACGGAAAAATTGAATCCCCGCAAACTATTAGCGGACAGGCTCGCGGTTACTGGTACTTCGAAGCTAGCTTCCCGATAGTACTTACTAACTGGGATGGGCTAATTATTGCTGAAGGCTTTGCAACTGCGGCCGGAGATTGGATGACTGAGGAATTTGTACCTTTTAGCACTCAGCTAGAATTTGTTTCTCCATATAATGAAGGGGATCCTGAGTTCATGAAAAGGGGAACTTTGATTCTACACAAGGATAACCCATCCGGTTTGCCAGAAAATGACGACGCCCTAGAAATACCCATCCTCTTCAACTAATAATTATAGAGCTTTGCTATAATATAGATATTGGTTTTTATTACATAAGACAAAAGCATTATGGCTAAGGGTCAGGACATGCGTAAAGAAAAGAAGAAGCCAAAGAAAGACAAGGGTGAAAAGAAATAAAAAATAGCAGTCATTTATGACTGCTATTTTTTATAATACTTGAATTTTTATTAACTAAGCGCATAATAAATTATATGAAAATCATTAGAGACTACGCTCAGTACCTAAAAGATAATCCGAAAGGCTATTGGTTTAAGAGAAAGCTGTATGGTTGGGGCTGGACTCCGGCGCGTTACCAGGGGTGGTTGGTAGTATTTGGATATCTGATCGGGGTTGTGTACTTCGCTTCAAAATTAAATGAAGAAATGAGCCTGTCTGAAATAAAAAAAGATTTTTTTGCGCCAATTATATTGCTAACTCTCATTCTGATCTTTATTTCGTATTGGAAGGGAGAAAAACCAAAGTGGCAGTGGGGTAAGCATGTTGAGGATTAAGTTACCTCTATTTGAGCTTTAGACTTACATCTCACTTAAAAATAGTGTATGGTAGTTGCCTATGTCACGCAGCGATGGAATTATTGTTTTTAAAAATGTTTCGTACGAGTACGACGCAACTAGGCCAATCTTAAAAGAGGCCAACTTTGTAGTGCGTCGTGGCGCCAAACTGACTCTGATGGGGCAAAACGGCGCTGGTAAAAGTACAATCTTTTCTCTTATTACTAGAGACCGTCATGCTGATGATGGAGATATTAATATTGAACCGCGGACTACTATCGCGATCGCTCGCCAGATCATTCCTCGTCCAGAACTAAAACTAACAGTCCGAGAATTTTTCGAAAAATGTTTTGAAGAGAAGATTTATGATATTGACCCAAAGATTGAGGATGTCTTGGAAGTAGTAAACCTTACTCCAACTGAAAAGCAGCGCGAGACTTTCAAAGATCGAATCATCGGTAGTTTTTCTGGAGGGCAACAAGCGCGTCTGCTTCTAGCCCAGGCTTTGATTCAAAAGCCAGACGTCCTACTCCTTGATGAGCCAACCAACAATCTTGATGTGGCTGGTATTGAGCACCTGACCACTTTCCTTAAGGAATACAATAAGACAGTTTTGGTTATTTCTCACGATTCAGACTTTTTGAACTCATTTACTCAAGGAGTACTTTATCTCAATACGCAACGACGTCAGGTAGAACAATATAACGGTAACTATCACGCTGTGGTAAAAGATATTGCCGCTCAAGTAGAAAAGGAGCAACGGGAAAACGCTAGATTAGCTAAAGAGATCCAAGCCAACAAAGACAAGATTAACTACTTTTCCAACAAGGGAGGAAAGATGCGTTTGGTAGCCAAGCGAATGCGTGACGAAGTAGAAGAAGCAGAAGAAAACAAGGTTGATGTCCGTCGTGAAGATAAAACTATCCGGCCATTTACGATTGAACCGCATGGAGACGTACCACTTGAAGTGGTAAAACTTACTTCGTACCAAGTGATAAAAAACCACGAACCAAAAGAGGTGGAGTGTGACTTGGTTTTGAAACGAGGTACACACTTGCGTATTGTTGGTCCAAATGGAATTGGTAAGACAACCTTGCTTGAACGACTAGCTTCAGGTCATGCAGAAGGGGAGCATATTGCTCCAGGAGTAAAGATCGGTTACTACCGCCAAGACTTCTCTAACTTAGATTTTGATAAAACAGTGTTTGAAACGTTGATGGACTCAATGCAAAGAAAGTTGGAGGAGGAGATGCGCTCTATTGCTGCCGGCTTCCTGCTTTTCGGTGACGTGATGAAGACTAAAGTAGGTAACCTCTCTGAAGGACAAAAAGGTTTAGTCGCTTTTGCAAAACTAACAATGGAAAAACCAGGGCTGTTGATTTTAGACGAGCCAACCAACCACATTAACTTCCGTCACATTCCAGTGATTGCTCAAGCTTTACATGATTATAAAGGCGCGATGATTTTGGTTTCTCACGTGGCAGACTTTGTGGAACAAATCCGCATTGACGAGACTTTGGATCTCGCTAAAAAGTCTAAATAAGTACAAGAAGTCGAAAATAAAACCTTTCAGTTAACTGAAAGGTTTTATTTTTTGGTAAAGCTGAAAAAGATATAAAGAAAAAGCGCGACCTACGGTCGCGCTTTTTTCTTCACTCCAAAACTCTTAATATTTCAATACAAAATCCCCCCAGCCGCATTGGCCGGGGGGTGCTCAGTTCTTCTGCAGCGATGTTCTACGCTGCCGCTTCAGGTTCCTGCGGTTTTCCGTGGACTGCTTCGTTGGCTTCGTCCCACTTGTCCTCGACGATCCCTGCGAACTTGCCAATTGACAAGATCATCACAATCACCGCCGAGAAAAGAATGAGAGATACGTTGTTGTCCCAGGTTCCGGTAAGTGCCCAGTAGGCTGTACGCCCGCCGAAGTAACCGGTAATCAGCGGCTCAATAAACACGAGCGCCACCAACCAGAAAAACAACGCCTTCACGTTCCCGCTCTTGAGGAATCGCTGCCCGTACTTGATCGATATCATGCTGCAAGTGAACACAGTTGCGAATACGAACGCAACAAACATGGCCTTCCCAGCGATGGTGTACATCTCGATCAAGGCCTTGATCAGTGGTGTCAGAAACCACATGTCGACGGCGACGAGAACGAACATCATTTGAGTGATGGGAACTTTGAAGAGGGTCAGAAACCACTTCAGCCATCCTGGGACGTGTTCGTCACCGCCTTCGCCGCGGAGCTTGTCATAATAGAGCTTGGTCCAAAGCCCGATGCCCACAATGGCCAGAATCCAAACCACGACTTGGCTTGGATGAAGCCAAGCAAGGATGTTGGAAATCCACTCGAAAATCCAGCCGAGGTTGTACTTGATCAGCAGGTGCTCGAAGATGGCTCCAACAGCTGTAATCAGACCAATTCCAAGAGAAAGGAACAGGCCGTGCCAGAAGGCGTGAAACAGGGAGCGTCTGATTGGAGCTTCAGAGTATTCCCTGTTCCCCGCCATCGAGATGTTGTAGCCGCTGACGTCCATCGAGACACCAACACCCACAGCGATGGCGAGTCCAATGATGGACAAAACATCGATGAGATTCATGACTTACCCCTCGGTTGTGCGGATGTTGAGGGAGAGCAAAAGCTCGTCCCAGGACACGGCAAGTGCCGTGCAGGCGGTCTTCCAAATCTTCATGGTTTGTAACTCCCGCGGTTATGGTTCCTCTACTTAGTTTTCGAAGAACAAGATGTACAGCAATTTCGATTTGCTTCGAGACAGTAGCACAAGCTTGACTATAAGTCAAGCTTGTGAATAAGGGTTTTATTTAGATTTGAGTGCCGTTCTGGCTTCTTTGATTTGTCTATTCCAGAGTGGTTGGAGGATGATTATAAAAATAATAAGAAGTATTAGACTAGAGATGATGATTGATTGATATAAGTTGGCTTCGTTAGAGAAACTATTCCAAAGAGAGAGAACTCCAAAGCCACCAATAACTGATAACTCAATATATTTTCCAACAATATTAAAACGTGACATTGAGATAGGGTTTTTGAAATTTTTGGTTCGCAGGTAGTGAGCTAAAAATAGAGCAACTTCAGCAACTATAGCTACTACCAGTCCAGCAATAGCAAATGAAAGCCCGACCTCAAAATTTGACCACGCTCCAGCACTTGCTTGAGCAGCTTTGGCTGGTCCACTCCAGAGAGCGTCCCAACTAACAACAAGGACAGTAATAAATAGTCGAGAGTCGTTTTCTCTAAAACCAAAGAAAGAACCGATCCAAGAAGAAATTCCAAAGATTGGTTTTAAGCCAGCTGATTCACAAATGACTTCATAGATGAATAATGTCACCAAGACAAACCCAATAATTCCTAGAGTAAACTGAGCTACTGGAACAGAGGTCGAGAGCGACCAAAACATAAAATACCCAAAGGCTGGAAAAGTAATGTGAGTGATAACTACTGGTATAGTCCAGTTTTTCCAAGACATGTTAGTGTCGCGATACTTTACTAGGGTAGCGATAAAAACATCTATCCCGACTCCGATCCCCATCAAGATACTAGGGATTAAAAAACCAGTGATGCCAATGTCTCCCGCGTCACCAAAGAGAGTGGCAACATAAGCGATAAGAGCGAGATAAAGAACACGCACGTAATTCATCCTTAAAGTTTAGCATTAAACTTTTAAAAAATTTCTCTTCATGAGGAATTACTTTTAGATTTCAAATTATAAACATAAGAAAAACCGGACGTGCATGCACACCCGGCCTCAGTTTCTCCCTCCTCCAACTAACTGATGAATTCCATGATCGCCAGCAGCAGATTGCTTAGACCAAAAACGGAGATCGTAAGAGCCAACGCAAGGCTGAGACCTCTCCTAAAGCTTGAGTTCCAATCTTCTTCGGTTGGAATTATCAGGTAGGCCGTTAGTGCCAGCCAGACTCCTTGTGGCATATAGAATGCCAGAGTGAGGTGCTTGTACCACGGCAAGTAGTCGCCCTGTACCAAGGTGACACATGAGGCTACCAGAAGGGGTGATAGCAGCAGTGCCACAAAAAAATAGATTGTGACAGCCTTGTCAAAAACCTTCCAGAGTCTGTGGCGACCCATTTTGATTTTCATCGGAGTCTCCTAGTATGGAAAAGAACAGAAGGGTAAGAGCAGGTAATATAAATACAGTACTACGGCCATTTGTAGTGTCAATAAAACAGACGGACAAAATCTGTCGAGGCTGAATTGACACCATTGTTATAAAGTTGTATCGTTCAATTTAACGAGTAAAGCGCTCGTCGTTCTGTCACAATCAATGGGAGAGAAGCATGAATCAGGTAATAGAAGAGAAAGCAGACCCAGCGTCTCCGGAGACACTTGAAGCAAATGTTCGCTTTTTGGGGACAATCATCATCTTGGTGCTTTTGTTTCTGGTAGCGAAATTTGTGGTTCCCGACGAGTTGGTTGTCCCGCCGTACGACTCGGCGAACCTCAACGAGGCGCAGTTAGCGAAGCAGGAAGAGTACTTTGACCAGAAAAAAAAGAAAGCAGATCGTTTGAATCAAGAGAAAGCTCGTCTCAAGAAAAGTGCAATGGAAGGTGCAATTGAAGTCACAATAGATGGACGAACAGTTTATCTACTTTCCAATCATACTTGGATAGATGACCTTCCTTCTTGGTTTGAAATCGATATTGCACCTGCTCTTTACCCATGGGAAATGCAAAGCATTGCTGGACTAGCTGCTGTATCAGAGCCGATTCCGGCGTGGATAAACCCCGAAGGTTCAATCAGCTATGTTCAATACAATAAAAAGGTACTTATGATTATATATCTGATCTGGGCGGGGTTGATTTATTCCTTCATAACGTACATAGCTATCTTCAATCGAAGTTATTCACTTAGCAAAAACTGGCCAGGTGATAAGGACTCCCCATGGAACGAGCTCGCTGGACTATTTGGTATTGTAATTTCCATTTTGTTCCTGGCATGCGCACCATATTTTCTGGTAAACATGTATCATGCCATGGACCAACCGAGTTTGGCGTTGACTGCTTTTTGGGTCCCGCTTCTCTCCATGTTTACCCTTTGGGTGCTGACGCGCAAGCCTGACCAGCCGAAGGAACTAGAAGTGGTTGAAACGAACGAAGGTGTTGCCGTCTGACGAGATCGTTGTGAAGGACGCTGGGCGAGGAAGGGTTGCGACAGCAACTCTTCCTCGCCTTTTCTTTTTATCTAAACTTAAGCACTAGCGCCGTCGTACTCGCCGATTTTGAGATTGGTGATATCAAAGTCCTCAATACAGTTGAGGTTGATCATCACCATGTGGTTTCCATTCCCATCGTGACCCTTAGCGAAAGACTCTGTGCCACAGGTCTTACAAAAAGTATGATCAATATGGTGTTTATTGAAATGGTAGGTAGTTAAATTTTCTTCACCTGAAACAAGATTAAATTTATCTAGAGGCACAAAGGCTAATAAAAACCCCTTACGTTTACAATGACTACAGTTACAACGCATTGCTTCTGTAAAATCAGCTTCGACATCGTAGGCTACTTTTCCGCAGTGACAACTTCCGTGATATTTATTCATGCTGACATTATATCAATATAACTTTAGGCTTGCTATTTCTCTGTGAAAGGCGAAAATACAAATATGACTAAACACCGACAAACCGAAAAGATCTTCTTACTAAAAGACATGCTTTTTAATAAAGTTAAAGTAGAAAAGTTAGCCAGAGAAATAAAGAAGGCTTACCCAGTGTTCAAAGAAAAAGATTTTGTAAAAGCGGTTTTGAAAGATTTTCCCGAACAAGAGTTGATGCAGAGAATAATGGGTATCAGGGATCGCCTGCGTGAATATTTACCGACTGACTATAAAGAGGCCGTTGAGGTTATTTTGTTAGCTTTACCAGCACCACTTGATCCTACAAAAACTGACGCTGACTTTGGTGATTTTATTTATGCGCCGTATTCATATTTTGTGGCCGAGTATGGTTGTGCTGCAAAACATTTGAAAGTATCTTTAAACGCACTTGAAGAAATCACTAAAAGATTTTCTTGTGAAGGTGCCTTGCGGGATTTTCTAAATAATTTTCCTAAAGAAACTTTAGCTACAGTAGCTGTCTGGTCTAAGTCCAAAAATTATCACGTGCGCCGACTAGCAAGCGAGGGAACCAGACCAAATCTTCCCTGGGCTAAAAAAATAAATATTGATCCAAAATTACTCTTTCCAATTCTAGATACTTTGCATGCTGATAAAAGCCGCTATGTTACTCGTTCAGTCGCCAATCATCTAAACGATCTGTCCAAGATCTATCCAGACTTAGTGTTAAAAACTTTAACCAAGTGGAAAAAAGATAAAAAACAAAATCAAGATGAAGTTGATTTTATAATCAAACACTCGCTACGGACTTTGGTTAAGCAGGGAAATTTGAAGGCGCTAAAATTGCTGGGGTTTGGAGAAGTTGAGGTAGGAGTGAAGCAATTTAAGCTTCTAACACCCCAGGTAAAAATTGGTGAGAAACTAGACTTTTGTTTTGGGCTCAAGTCGCTAAGTAAGAAGAAACAAAATTTAAAACTTAGCTATCTAATTTATTTTAAAAAGGCAAACGGGAAATTGGCGGCCAAAGTATTTGATCTTGGGAATAAAACCTTAGTTCCAGACGGAGAAATAATGTTCAGTAAACAACACCCGCTTCGACTGATGAGTACTCGAACACTTTATACCGGAGAACATAGGCTTGAGATCCAAGTGAATGGAAAGATTTTGGTCAAAGAAAACTTTGAGTTGGTGGGGTAAACAAAAACAGGGCAGCCGTAGGCCGCCCTGTTTTTAATTAAAATTAAATCGCAATAAAGTCGTTAAAGCTAGAAACAATTTTGCTGTGTGTTTCTCTGTCTAATTTACCAATTTGACCAAGTGACATAGCTAAATCAAGAGTGGCAACTTTGGTGTAGCGAATATATGACTTTACTTTGATGCCATTTTCTTTGGTTGGATTTAGTTCCAAAAACTTTTCTCCTTTTGGTTTTTGGCTCGTAATAAAGATTAGGGTCATATCGTTTTTATCTTGAGCTAGAACAACCCCTGGACGAAGCTTACTACTAGACAGGTCAGTAAAAGGAAAGGGAATGAGTAAGATGTCACCTTTATTACAATGTAATACTTTTCTTTTCATTGTTTAACTTTTTACGTCAGCGGCGCTATACAGATCTGGTTCATCTGCTAAGAAGTCAAAACTAGAGGAGTAGGCATTGATATTGGTAATATCAGAGACATTATTTCGAAAATGGCTTGGAAATTTAATAATCACCGCTTCAGGGGTATTGCGACGACCAATCACAAAAGCCTTGTCACTTTCCTTGAGGGAAGCGATAAACTTTGGCAATAGATTTCGTGCTTTGCTGGTGGAAATTATTTTCATAGTGAAATTATACTCTAAACCAGTATTTTGTGCAATTTGTACAAAATACTATTCTACAAGAAAAAGAGTGGCCAGCCTTGCTGGCCACTCTTTTTCTTTAAGCTCATTACTTCACTTCTTTCTTCTTCTTAAGATAGTTAGAAATCATAATTGAAACTACAAAGATTCCTACTGACAAAGCTAAGAAAGCTGGGTTGAAGGCGTCAAAAGTAATACCGTCTGTGCGGAACTTGTCTAGATCAACGGCAGCACCCAGAGCTACGAAGGTAGTCAGGCCAGGAACAATACCAATCAAGGTAGCGGTAAAGTATGAAGACCATTTTATCTTCAGGATTCCAGAGCCGTAGTTGGTTAGATCAAACGGTACATAGAAGAGTCGCATAAATAAGACAGATTCAAATGGCTTTTTACGAAGCGCTTCAACCCATTTTCCAATGGCTGTTTTTTCTAGTTTGAAATCATTACCGAAGTAGCGGCCAATCCAGTAGGCGAAGTTGGCTGAAAGATTTTCACCAATAAGGGTATAGAGAACTCCCCACCAAAAGCCAAACAAGGCTCCGGAAAGGGCGGTCAGGATCGTGGCTGGGAAAAGTATGAGTGGACGCAAAGCATATAAAACCATGTAGATCAGTGGCCCATAAGCCGTGCTGGTGAAGAAGGTTAACATTTCCATCAAAATATCCTGGTAGGAAAGATCATTCGATACTCGGTAATAATTGAAACCAATGATAAGCGATAGCCAGAAGAATACCGCTACTAATTTTGGGATATTACGTTTCAGCAGATTTTTGATGTCGGTCTTCAGGTCAGCAATTTGCTGGCCAAAGAATTTGTCACCTGCTTTCCGGATGAGAAGGGAAAGAGTTGGGTAGGCAAAGATAGTTGAGCGAAGTTTGTATAGAGAAATATTGTGCTGCATTGTCACTGTAATAGTCCCGATTAAGTCTCCAGCATTTTCACCGATAATATTTGCTCCTAAAATTTTTCCGGAAAGTCTTTTGGCGGTAATGACTAAGAGTCCTTCGGTAGCAGCATCAGTCTTAGCTCGATCGTTTTCACTGTATGGGACTTCAATCCGCATTATTCTTCCAATGCCATATTCTTCCAAAGCTTCTTTGTATGAAAGTCCTACCTGAGCAATTTCAGGTTCGGTATAAGTCACTTTGGGAATTTCTTTTGTCTTCACACTGAAGAAACCCTTACTAGCTATGCGGCCAACAACTTG
Source organism: uncultured Candidatus Saccharibacteria bacterium (assembly GCA_964350985.1). Lineage (GTDB taxonomy): Bacteria > Patescibacteriota > Minisyncoccia > Phycocordibacterales > UBA918 > OLB19. The sequence continues at coordinate 172,106 of CAYGLK010000002.1, read as the reverse complement.
TCTGGCGGTGTCGTCTGCTACGTGGGTAAATTTCATCCGGGCCGAGACATCACCCAAAGCATAAATGTTTTTGTTGGCGGTCTGCCAGTTTTTATTAACGGTTATTCCGTAAGTTTCACACTTGATTTGAGCTAGGGCTAAACCATTTGGAAGATTGGGTACTCGACCAATCGCAATTAAGACTTTATCGAAGGCAATCTTCGGCATCATGACTTCAGCACCATCTCCGTCTTTTACTTTGACTTCAGCCAAGTAATTTTCAATCTTGGTCACGTTGGCATTGGTATATATTTTGATGCCAAGCTGTTCGAACTTCCTGTTAATGATTGGACTAATAGCCTCATCCTCTAGTTTCGCAAAACGGGGACCATTTTCAATAATAGTTACTTGGCTTCCAAGCATAGCTAGAGCTTGTCCCATTTCCATTCCGATTGGACCGCCGCCAATAATCAGGGTGCGAGCGGGAATCTTGGTCAGATCAAAAATATTTTGGTTGGTTAGGATCATTTTTTCTTCCAGTCCAGGGATATCAAGTGGACGCGGGGAAGAACCAGTAGCGATCACTGCTTTTTTGAAGGTGTATTCTTCAGTGCCAACCTTAATACTCTCTGGGCCGGTAAATTCGGCTTCCCCCATTACGACGGTGATACCTTGTTTCTGAAAGTGTTCCGGTGTTTCTTCTGCTAAAATTTCTTCAATCTTGTTTCGCACGTAGGTAAAGGCTTCTTGGCGATAGGTCTCGGTCTTCGGAGTCATACCGGCAATCTTGGTAGCATGAAAATAACCCTTAGCATGATGGAGTAGGGCCTTACTAGGAACACAACCAGTATTGGTACATTCGCCACCCATATGTTCACGCTCAACCAGAAGTACTTTTTGACCGACTTTACTCAAGCCCACAGCTGTAGTTAGTCCGCCTGACCCAGCTCCCAGCACTACTGCGTCAAAAGTATTATTTTGCATATAAGGATATTCTAGCAGATTATGAAATGTAAAGTAATCTTTACATTCGGGAATAATTCATGTTTTACCTAACCTAATCCATTTTTTATATTTTGTAGCTTTAAACGGTTGCCGATTGGGCTCAAATACCGTATAGTATCGGCGTTAAGCCTGTTTAGGCTTTTTCTTTTCTCCAAGCTTACTTTCAAGTAAGTCGTCGGGCTGAAAGGGAGTATCAATTATCAATACATATATAGGTATAAGAAGTAATTAGTAAAATTATTATGGCACGAGAATTTGGAGTAGATAGAATGCGAAACTTTGGAATTGTGGCGCACGTTGATGCTGGTAAGACTACCACTTCAGAACGCGTACTTTTCTATACAGGGATGAGTCACAAGATTGGTGAGGTGCACGATGGTGCTACCGTCACTGACTGGATGGAGCAAGAACGAGAGCGTGGTATTACTATTACCGCAGCGGCTATTTCTTGTAACTGGTCTAAAACAGAAGTGGAAGATCGAAAAGATCGGACAAAGATGTACAACTTTAATATTATTGATACTCCAGGACACATCGACTTTACTGCTGAAGTAAAGCGATCAATGCGTGTGCTCGACGGCGCTGTAGTAGTGTTTGACTCTGTAGCAGGAGTAGAACCACAATCAGAAACTAACTGGGGTTACGCTGACGAAGCTGGTGTACCTCGTATTTGTTTCATCAACAAGATGGACCGATTGGGAGCGAGTTTTGAAAAGTCATACAAGAGTATCCAAGACCGACTATCTAAGAAAGCAGTTCGTATCCAACTACCTTGGGGAGCTGAAGATCAACTAAAGGGTGTAGTTGACTTGATCAAGATGAAAGCCTTCGTCTTTGAAGGAGTTATGGGAATGGAAGTTAAGGAAGTTGAAATTCCTGAAGAACTAAAGGCTGATGCTGAGATGTATCGAGCTGAACTAGTAGAGCGAGTAGTAGAGCACGATGATGTTTTGATGGAGGCTTTCCTAGCTGGTAACGAACCAACTACTGAAGACTTGAAGATCACATTACGTAAAGCTGTTATTGCAAACGAGATTTTCCCTGTGATGACTGGTTCTGCGCTAAAGAACATTGGTGTACAGCTAGTACTCGACGCTGTGGTTGATTACCTACCAGCTCCAACAGACCTACCACCAATTAAGGGTATTAATCCTAAAGACGAAAGCGATATTACTCGTCTACCAGACGATAGTGAACCTTTTTGTGCTTTGGCTTTCAAACTACAAACTGACCCGTTTGTAGGACAGCTTACTTTCTTCCGAGTATATTCTGGAGTGGTGAAGTCTGGTAGTTATATCTACAACTCAACTACAGGTGAAAAGGAACGTCTTGGACGTATTGTTCGACTGCAAGCTGATAAGCGAACAGAAATCGAGGAAGTATACGCTGGAGAAATTGCTGCTGGAGTAGGACTTAAGGAAGTGAAGACTTCTCATACACTTTGTGACGAAGCGCACCCAATTATACTTGAACAAATTAAGTTCCCAGAACCAGTGGTAGCACTTCGAGTAGAACCAAAGACAAAGGGTGACCAAGAAAGAATGGGTGTAGCACTACGAAAGCTAGCTGATGAAGATCCAACTTTCAAAGTTTCTACCGATGAAGAAACAATGGAAACAATTATCGCTGGAATGGGTGAACTTCACCTAGAAATTCTAGTAGATCGTATGAAGCGAGAATTTAACGTTGAGGCAAACGTGGGAGCACCACAAGTAGCTTATCGTGAAACTATTCAACGAGATGCGGAGGCAGAATATAAGTATGTTAAGCAGTCTGGAGGACGGGGACAGTATGGTCACGTGAAGATCCGTATCCGACCAATGAAAGAACTGGAGCCAGATGAGAAGATTCCTAAGAACGTGACTCGTGAAGATCACTACGAATTCATCAACAGTATTAAGGGAGGAGTTATTCCTGGAGAATACATCCCAGCTGTAATGAAAGGTTGTAAAGAAGCAATGTCTCGAGGATTCGTGGCTGGGTTTAAGATGGAGGATGTTACTGTTGAGCTTTACGATGGGTCATTCCACGACGTGGACTCTTCAGAAATTGCTTTCAAACTAGCGGCTATCTATGCTTTCAAGGAAGCAGCGGCTAAGGCTGGTGCTGTTCTACTTGAGCCAGTAATGAAGATCGAAGTTCGAACACCAGAACAATTCATGGGTGACGTTAACGGAAATATTTCTAGTAAGCGTGGCCAAGTAGAAGGAATGGCTGATATTGGAGACAAGAAGGTGATTACTGCAAAAGTACCGCTGTCTGAAATGTTTGGTTACACCAACATGCTCCGGTCAATGACACAAGGACGAGCTTCAATGATGATGGAATTCCATCACTATGATGTCGTACCACCAAACGTGGCTAACGATATTAAGAAAGCAAGAGGCGTTAAAGATGTTGTAGAGGAAGCATAATGAAAAAATTCTAAATAAAAGCACTCCCTCCAGGGGGTGCTTTTATTTTTATTCTTCGTTATATATTTTACGGACCTTGTCAGATATTTTTGCTCCCCGAGAGCTTAAAATATCGACAAGGTGTACTGCTCCTGTAAGGAGTCAACGAAATTTGTGTTTTTCTCTGAGATTCATATTGTATGTGATTATTTTAAGGACCCTGAAGGATGTTGTAGAAGAAGCGTAGTAAATTGGTCAATTAAGTCAAAAAGCCGCCGCACCCTAGGGTGCGGCGGCTTTTTGCTTGCAAAACTATCTCACTCTGGTACTATTGCCGATACCGCATACAGCCCTGCTGTTTTGTGGAGCGAACATAGTATTGCTCTTTCACACGCCCTCCGTGTTCATTCTAAGCGCGATTGTTCTCGCGCCGCCTAGAATGTACGCTCGGGCACGGCTTTTAGTAGCTGTGTGCGGTTTATAAACTATAAATTAATCTATCATTATTATGGCAGGTGCATTTGATCGTTCTAAGCCACACATTAACGTAGGAACTATTGGTCACGTTGACCACGGAAAGACTACGCTTACGGCTGCAATCCTTACTACTCTTCAAGCTCGAGGCAATGGCTATTCAGCTAACGTCAAGGCCGTTGAAGATATTGATAAGGCCCCAGAAGAAAAAGCTCGAGGTATTACTATTTCACTCTCACACTCTGAGTACGAAACTCCAAACCGACACTACGCACACATCGATGCGCCAGGTCACGCCGACTACATCAAGAACATGATTACTGGTGCTGCACAAATGGACGGTGCTGTACTTGTAGTTGCTGCTACTGATGGAGCGATGCCACAAACAAGTGAGCACGTTCTTCTTGCTAAGCAAGTTGGTGTACCTAACATCATTGTTTTCCTAAACAAGTGTGACATGGTAGACGACGCTGAAATGATCGAACTAGTAGAAGAAGAACTACGAGAACTTCTAACAAAGAATGGTTTTGATGGCGCTAACGCTCCAGTTATTAAGGGTTCAGGTCTTAAGGCTCTAGAAGATTCTTCTTCAGAATGGGGCAATAAGATTATTGAACTTGCTGATGCGATGGACTCATTCTTCCCAACACCAGTTCGAGACCTAGATAAGCCTTTCTTGATGCCTATCGAAGACATCTTCTCAATTGAAGGTCGAGGTACAGTAGTAACTGGTCGTGTAGAACGAGGTATTGTTAAGGTAGGTGAGGAAGTTGAAATCGTTGGTATCAAAGATACTTCACTAACAACAGTTACTGGAGTGGAAATGTTCAACAAGCAACTTGACCAAGCTCAAGCTGGAGACAACGCTGGTATTCTACTACGAGGTACAAAGAAAGAAGATGTACACCGAGGACAAGTACTTGCTAAGAAGGGTTCAGTAACTCCTCATACAGAATTTGAAGCTGAAGTATACGTACTAAGCAAGGATGAAGGAGGACGTCACACACCATTCTTTACTGGATACAAGCCACAGTTCTACGTTCGAACAACAGACGTAACTGGAGATGTAACTCTAGCGGACGGAGTAGAAATGGTTATGCCTGGAGATACTGCAAAGTTCAAGGTAAAACTAGTAGCTCCTGTAGCTATGGAAGAACAAACAAACTTCGCGATTCGTGAAGGTGGTAAGACAGTTGGTGCGGGTGTTGTAACAAAGATCGTTGCCTAAATTTTATTAAACTAAGGTAACTCTAAACACACTATGGCCACTGATACTACAAAAAAAGAATCAAAGACAAAAGAAACCAAAGCTGTTTCAGCCGAGATTAATAAATTGCGTATTCGCGTTCGTGCTTACGAGCACAAGATTTTGGACGCGAGTATCAAACAAATAATCGATACTGCACTTCGTTTTGATGCGAAGGTGGTTGGACCAATACCGCTACCAACTGAGATTAAGAAATATACCGTGAATCGCTCAACTTTCGTTTATAAAGATGCGCGAGAACAGTTCGAGATGCGAATGCATAAACGAGTAGTTGATATTCTTAACCCAGGACCAAAAGTGGTAGAAGCTCTAACGAACCTATCACTTCCTTCGGGAGTGAACATTGATGTAAAGATGATGTAGTATTCATCCGCCATTCATAAAAAAGCCGCCAGCGAAAGCTGGCGGCTTTTTTATTTAGCATCATTAAGTCCATAAATACTTGCTTTTTCTCTCAATTACGCTATAGTAGCGACAGTTTCTAAAGACCTAAGTACAAGTTAAGTTTCGACTTACTTGGACCAATGGGCACAAACCGCGCTTATTTATGTGTGGACCTTGTGTCCCTACATTTTGTAGGCGCGGTTTGTTGTGGCGGTCTTAGAACATTATTAGTTTAGTTATACGTAATGAAATTCATTATTGGAACTAAGGCTGGAATGACACAAGTTTTCGATGAAAACGGTGTTTGTAAGGCCGCTACTATTCTTAAAGTAGCTCCAGCCAAAATTTCTCAAGTAAAAAATATTGAGAAAGATGGTTATGTAGCCGTACAGGTTGCAACTGGAGAGCAAAAAGAACACCGAGTAGCAAAAGCTCAAAAAGGTCACTCTGGAACTAGCGCTCGCTATGTAAAAGAGTTTCGTCCAAAAGTTGGAGAAGAAGCAACGATTAGTGAACTTGTAAAAGATTCTGCTTTCGACGCTTCTGTATTCAGTCCTGGAGACGTGATTGCGGTTTCTGCAATTTCAAAAGGAAAAGGATTTCAAGGAGTGGTTAAGCGACACGGTTTTGCCGGAGGTCGTCGAAGTCACGGACAAAAGCACTCAGAACGTGAACCAGGATCAATTGGTTCAACTGGATTCAAGCGAGTTATCAAAGGAACTCGAATGGCCGGACGAATGGGTTCAGACAAGATTACTGTAATCAACTTGGAAGTACTTCAAGTTAATGCAGCTGAAAATGTATTATTGATCGCCGGAGCTATACCAGGTCGAAAAGGAACATTAGTAGAGGTGCGTGGCATCTAAGTAAGCATAAATATATGGATTCAAAAATCTATTCCCACGAGGGAAAGGAAGTAGGAAAAATCTCACTTCCAGAGACCGTCTTTGGTCTCAATTGGAATGCTGACTTGGTGTACGAAGTAGTTGTCGGAATGCAAGCTAACGCTCGCGAAACGACTGCTCATACTAAGGGTCGAGGTGAAGTGCGAGGAGGTGGTAAAAAGCCTTGGAAGCAAAAAGGAACAGGACGCGCTCGACACGGTTCTACTCGTTCACCAATCTGGGTTGGAGGAGGTGTGGCTCATGGGCCAATCAGTACAAAAGATTACTCAGTAAAGATCAATAAGAAAGTAAGAGCAAAAGCTTTGGCTACTGTTCTTTCAAAGAAATTGGTTGACTCTGAATTGATCTTCGTTGATGCTTTGAACATCACTGAACCAAAAACTACTGTTGGAAAGACTATCTTGAAAGCTTTAGCAAAAGGAACTGGAAATGATTCTTTGTTCACAAAGAGAAAGAATGCTGCTCTAGTGGTTTTGCCGACCCGAGATGAGTCTGTAGAGAAGAGCTTCCGTAACTTCGGTAATATCGAAGTAATGCAAGCGAAAGACATCAACCCAGTTGATCTTCTAACTTATAAGTATGTGGTAATGGCTGCTCCAACAGACACAGTTGAAATTCTTTCAAAGCGTGTCGGTGGAACAGTAGTTGCAACTAAGAAATAAATATTATGGGTCTCTTTAGTCGAAAGCCAAAAGCTGACACTGAGTCTACAAAGACTCCAGTGGTTAGCAAAGTTGCCCCAAAGGCACTTTCAACTGATCGTAATCTAGCTTCTGTCATCATTGGTCCAAGAATCACTGAAAAAGCAGTATCACTAGGCGAAAGTAATGTGTATACATTCAACGTTCGTCGTGATGCTACTAAGTTCTTGGTACGAGATGCTATCAAAGCTCTATACGGTCTGACGCCGGTGAGAATAAACATCGTCAACAAAAAACCAGCGACTCGTCTTTCTGGTTCACGTAACCGAATGGTTAAAGTGAATGGTCACAAGAAAGCTTATGTCTACCTTAAAAAAGGTGACACAATTAATTTGGTATAAATTTAACCAAATTCTAAATTATTCGTTAGGAAGATAAGGCATACAGCCACTATTTTCTAACTTCAACAACATGAAACACTATAAACCTACTTCTGCTGGTCGACGTGATGGATCGGTCATCGAGTATAAGAAGAAACTTACATCAACTGCAAGTAAGCCACTTAAGTCACTAACAGCTGGAAAGCGAAGTACTGGTGGACGAAACAACATGGGACGAATCACTTCACTAAACCGAGGTGGTGGTAACAAGAAAACATACCGACAGGTTGATTTCCGTTACAACAAAAAAGATATTGCTGCTCGGGTTGAAACGATTGAATACGATCCAAACCGAACCGGCTTTATTGCTTTGATCGTCTACAAAGATGGTGAACGACGATACGTTTTAGCACCGCAGAGCCTAGCTCAGCATGACGAAGTTATTACTTCTGAAACAGCTAAAATCAAAGTTGGTAACCGTCTTCCATTAGGTTCAATTCCAATTGGTACTTTTGTCTACAACGTAGAACTTAAGCCAGGAGCTGGAGCAAAGATCGGACGTTCAGCAGGTAACTACGCTGAAGTAGTAGCAAACGATGCAGGCTACACTCTAGTTAAATTACCATCAACAGAAATTCGTAAAATTATTTCTACATGTTGGGCATCTATCGGAGCTGTCTCAAACGAAGAATATCGTTTGGTAGATCTAGGAAAGGCAGGACGTGCACGTCACCGAGGACTTCGTCCAAAGACACGTGGTACTGCTAAGAACGCTGTTGATCACCCGCACGGAGGAGGAGAAGGTCGTTCACCACGTGGACACCGACGCTCACGAACCAAGCAAGGTCGACCAACAGGAAAGGGTCAAAAGACTCGTTCACCAAAGAAATACTCTAACGTCTTCATTGTCGAACGGCGCAAGCCAGGCCGACTTATGGGCGGCAAACGGTAGAAAAATAAAACACCCCTGCAAGGGGGTGTTTTATTTTTCTAGCACCTGAAAGGCTTCAGGTGCGACCGTTTGCCGAAGCGCAGCGATGTTTCTGGCTTTTCATTAAGCTAGAAACCGCGAGCTGGGGTCGACAGCACTTACTATAAATTGGAACGAAGTGAACAATTTTAGTTAGTGACTGGTGACGAAAGCGCCACAAAAAACCTCGGGCATATGCCCGAGGTTTTTTGTGATTTAGTACTGTGCCTGCGCACAGTACGTATCTCTTCCCGAGCCGCAGACATGTTCTGCGGCCCATAAACAGCCTTAAATTAAAACCTGCATCTACCAATGCTATAATGTAATTAACTATTCAATTAATTATTCATATTTATGCAAATGTCACAAAAATCATCATTAATAGTAGGAATGTTAGCGAGTGCACTGATAGCTTCTCTCTTTATCATTCCACAGTTAGCTTCAGCACAAGTAGGAAACGAGTGTTCTATCTCACGTACTCTCGAAGATGGAGTAGATGGGGAAGACGTTCGGTGTCTACAAAAGCACCTTAACGCAACTGGATTTAAAGTTGCAGAATCTGGGCCTGGAGCTCCAGGTAGCGAGACTACTCTCTACCGAACCCTTACTAAAGAAGCAGTGATTCGGTGGCAGAAAGCCAATAACGTAGTGCCAGCAAGTGGTGTCTTTGGTCCACAGTCACTAGCGGCTTATCTGGTAGATATTATTAAGTTGTATGAAGCTGCTAAGCCTAACACTCCAGTGGTGACTGTTGCTCCTACTCCTCAGCCACAAGTTGCTGGTGTCTCTACTACAAATGTAAACCAAGCACGAGTTGAGGTAGATTCAGTTCTTGAAGACATTGCTTCAATGCTCCGAGATGCGGAAGAACAGATTCAAGATGAAGATGACGAAGATGATCGAGCAGATCTTGAAGATGATCTAAGAGAAGTTCGAGAGGATTTTTACGACCTACTTTTAACTTACTTTGATGGCGATTATACCGAAGCCCTTGATGAGGCTGAGAGTGTACTCGATGATGCTACTGAAGTCTTTGAAGATGCTGGTGGTGAGTCTAAAAAGAGCGAAGCCGAAGATATTCTAGACGACGTTCACGATCTTTTTGATGACGTAGAAGATTTATTTGATGAAGCGGAAGATAATGATGACGATGTCGGAGACGCTGAAGATATGTTGGAGGAAGCTGCGGAACTACTAGAAGATGCTGACGCTGCCTTTGATGATAAAAATTATCGCCAAGCAATCAGTGATGCTTATGATGCAGAAGAACTACTTGAAGATGCAAAAGACGAGATTGATGTAGTAACAGAAAGAGATGCAAATGATGCAGTTGAAGATGCTAAGGATGAGTATGATGATGCTGAAGCAGAAATTGAAGAAGCAGACGACGATGGCGAAGACGTTGATGATGCTGAAGATTATCTAAAGGATGCAGAGCGAGAAATCAAGCGAGCTGAAGCCGCGCTTGATGATGAAGATTGGGATGATGCTATGCGATTTGCTCGCGAAGCTGAGGATTTAATAGAAGAAGCGCTTGACGCAATTGGTGGGTCACAAGACGATGAGGAAGAAGCTGAAGACGCACTAGAAGACGCTTGGGATCATTACAGAGATGTTAAAGATGAGATCAAAGAAGCAGACGACGATGGAGAAGATGTTCGAGATGCTGAAGACTTGTTAGATGA
>CAYGLK010000002.1:0-161923 GCA_964350985.1 uncultured Candidatus Saccharibacteria bacterium | reverse complement strand
AAGAAGCAGACGACGATGGAGAAGATGTTCGAGATGCTGAAGACTTGTTAGATGAAGCTAAAGACTTGTTAGATGAAGCTGAGGATGCTCTCGATGATGAAGATTGGGATGAGGTGATGGATTTGGTTGATGAAGCCGAAGATGCTTTAGACGACGCTGAAGACGAACTATAAAAAATAAGTTATAAAATTTTAAAAACAACACCTTCTGGGTGTTGTTTTTAAATTAGGTTGGAGGATTTTTCATAGTTAAGCTTACAAATGTTTCTTTGTATCATTTATGATACAAAAAAATTCAGATCATATCATTGATGATACGATTTCAATTTCTATCTATCATGCATGATAGATAGAAGAATAAAACAAAACCTTTCAGTTAACTGAAAGGTTTTGTTTTCGTGTATTAAATTTTTTTATTTTGTCAGTACAAGCTGGGTTCAAAAATAAATTAAATACCAGGTTTTTTGGCTCTAGTTTTAAAAGTAAATTCGCTAAGTTTTTTACTTTCGGTTAGCGCATTAAAGATATGAGGTGCTAATTCGGCATTACAGTGAGCGGCTACTTTTTGGGTGCTTTGTCCTGTTATGAGTAGTTCTAGTCCGGCGTTTGTGAATATTCCGACTACACGCCTGTTGCCACTGCGGCTTTTGGTTTTATTGATGATACCAGGTGAAACCATAGTTACCCCGGGGATTTTTTCCAAGACTCCTACTACTAGAGATGCTGTTTCGGTTAGGGTGGTGTGTGTCCCTCCGCGAATACTTTTCATATATCTATTTTACCAAAATTTACACCTTTTGGGTATCTAGACACTACTACACCTTAATTTTTAGCTAAAGTAATGAGATAATGGTAGTTATGGAAGATGATTCAGTTTATGTGGCCCGTTGTCAGTCAGGTGATACCGAAGCTTTTGCTGTACTTTACGATCGTTATTTAGATAAAATATATCGTTTTGTTTTTTATAAAATCTTTGCGAAAGAAGTAACAGAAGATATTGTCGGTGATATCTTTCATAAGGCACTGCAAAAAATTAATTCTTACGACGCTGATAAAGGTGTTTTCAGTGCTTGGTTGTATCGAATTGCCCGTAACAGTGTGATCGATTATTACCGCCAGCAGAAATCTGACATTCCTCTGGAAGATGTATTTGATATTGGGTTTGATGAACGAACTCCAGAATCACTTGATGCGATTTCAGCTCTGGATAAAGTTCAAGAATATCTTGGTAGCTTAAACGCGAAACAGCGAGAAATTATTGTCTTGCGGGTTTGGGAGGAACTTTCTTATAAAGAAATTGCTGCCATTGTGGGCGGTAGTGAAGATAGTGTCAAAATGAATTTTTCTCGTAGTATCCGTGAACTCAGAGATAAATGTGGTCCAATTTCACCTTTGTGTCTCTTGGTCGCTACTGGCTTGTTATCTCCGGCGTTACTTTTTCATAATTTCTCGTAATATATAGTATATGAAAGATTCTCTTGAATTAATTATTGAAGACCTCTACTCGCTCGATCCTTCTTTAAGAGAGAAGGACGGGGAGATACGTGCGCTCTTGCAGGCTGTTGTTGCTTCCAAACCAGTGGTAGAAATTGATGAAAAGTTTGTCAGAAACCTTCGCCATGACCTGCTTGAAGCAAAGACAATCAGTCAAACAAAAGCTAAAGCCACTCCTTCACCGTGGTGGATGGTTTATGGAGCGCCGGTTGGAGTTTTTGCTGTTTTAGTTTTGATGTTATTACCTCGTACAGCACACTTGCCTAGCGAAGCGCCAACCTCAGGGTCTGACGGAGTTATGCAAGAAGAAATGTTCTATGATTCTGCTGAAGCGCCAGCTATGAATAAACGTTCAATTCAAATGTCTGACCCTTCAGCGACTATGATGATGAACGGTGCTGAATCTTCTTTTGAAATCGATTCTCAATTACCTGGAGATGTCGTCTTAGTAAATTTTCTATCCTTGTCTGAGGCAGGATTTATCGTAGTTCAAGAATATCTTCCTGAAGGACCCGGTGAAGTGCTTGGAACTAGTCCCTTGTTAACTACAGGTTTGTTAGAGCAGTTTGAAATTAGCTTAGATGTTGCAACCAAACCAGGGCAAACACTATACGCGGTTTTATATTTGGATAATGGCGATGGAGTGTTCTCACCGGATTCTGACTTGTTGGTCTATGTCAACTACACCGGAGACCCTCTGTATCAAATCTTCTCGGTCTTATCAGAGGCTAGTGAGTAGGTCTTGTTACCTTAGCCTCAAAACAGCGTAATACATAAGAGGGAAGAAATTACTTGTAGTCCTAACTACAAGTAATTTTATATATTAAAAAAAGTTTATCAAATAAAAGAAATTAATATGGAATTTATAAAAAGAATTGACTGGAGTAAACCAAGTACACAATTAATAGTTCTAGGTATATTAGGATTCATAGCGTTTCTTAACTTTTCTGGTGACCGCCTAGAGACTTCTTTATCGGAAGAGTTTTTCGCAAAAAACCAAGCAGTATCTGAATACGCTTATGATGTAGCTCCAGACATGGGATATGACTCAGGAGTATCTGGTAGAGGCTATGACGGTGTTATGCCTCCAATTGAACCAACCTACACTCCCGGAAATGATGCTGAAGATTATGAAGTAAAGGATTACTCAGTTACGGTTGAGACGAGAAACTTAGCGGAAGATTGTGAAGCAATTAGTTCGCTGATGGGACGAGAAGATATTATTTTTGAAAACAAAAATGAACATGATCAAGGATGTGGCTATACATTTAAGGTAGAGAAAGATAGTGTGGCTGAAGTATTGTCTATCTTGGAAAAACTAGATCCAAAAGACATCAATGAAAACACTTATACGATTAAACGAGAGATCACTAGTTATGCTAGTGAAATAGAAATATTAGAAAAGAAACTAGCAACCTTGGACCAGACTCTGACTGAATCTTTGGAAAGCTATGATCGCTTAATTGCTCAAGCTACTAGCCGTGGTGATATTGCGACTATGGCGCAAATCAACGAGAGTAAAATCACTCTGATTGAACGTCTGACTTTGACTAAGATTGACACTACAGCGCAGCTTGATCGTCTTAGCAGAGCAAAAGCAGATTCTATGGACCGACTGTCTTACACTCATTTTTACGTAAGTATCTATGAGAACACCTTTGTAAATGGGGAACAGCTAAAATCTTCATGGACTGAAGCGGTTAAGAGCCTAGTGCAGCAAGTTAATACTTTTGCTCAAGAGGTTAGTCTAGGATTCATCGCCTTCATGTTTATGATCGCAAAATACGCACTTTACGGAGTTGTCCTACTCTTTGTAGCTCGGTTAGGCTTCAGTTTTGCCAAAAAAGTCTGGAAAAATGGGTAATCTGTAAGAAAACCCTATATCCAGCGTCAAAAGGAATACAAGAAAATATTATGTACAACAAAGCCAAAAACTACACTCTAGCTAGCCCAATTCTCAAAAAAATTGTTGGCGTCTTCCTAGTGCTGGTTGGTTTTGTGGCCTTAATTACCCCTTTTACCCCTGGTGCTATTTTATTCCTATTTATTGGTTGTGAGCTCCTGGGAATACGGCTAGTTTTCTTAGACCGGTTCATCAGAAAGGATAAACCAGCTGAATAATTGAAAAGAGTGATGTAGAAAACGGTGTGGCCTTCGGCCGCACCGTTTTTCTGTGCCTGACTTTTCTTTGGTTTGATATTCAAGTTAATTTTGTTTAGCTATTTAGTTAAGTCTGTGGTAATTCTAGTTTTAAAAACAAGAATTGTAGTATTATTATAAATATGATTATTTTGATTAATGGAAGTATGAACTCTGGTAAAAGTACAACTGCCAAGATACTAGTCTCCAAACTTCCTCGTACGGCACACATTGAAAAGTTAAGGCAATTTATAGAATGGATGACAATTGAAGAATCAGTCCCGTACAATATAGAAAATATTATTTCTTTAACGAGGAATTTTGTTTCACTAGGTCAACTTAACGTTGTTATTTCTTATCCAGTGTCCAATGAAAATTTTTTAAAGATCAGTGAGAGATTGGGGGATTTAGGTACAGACATTTATGCATTTACTCTTGCTCCTGCTCTAGAAAAAGCGATTACTAATCGAGGAACTAGGGAGCTGAAAGACTGGGAAATAGAGCAAATTAAAAAAACTTATGCGGAAAATTTTCACCAACCTGATTACGGTGTTATTATCGACAACTCTGAGCAGACACCTGAGCAGACAGTTGAAATTATGCTTAGTCACATCAAATAATATTATAAAACAAGACCGGCAGGGAAGCCGGTCTTCTAAATGCCTTCTGCAATAACGTCAATGCTGAGCTTGGGCTACAACACACAGAAACGTGCGCTGTCTCCGTAGAGGGTAACCATTTGGCGGAAAGTTACGATCATGTTGTGAATGGTCGGAATAGCCCAACCGTTAACCATCTCATTTTCCGGGACCTGATCCTTGATGATCGCCTCTATCCGATCAATGAGCCCGCCTACTCTTGGCGTATTGAGTCGAGTCATCACGGTACGGTTGTTTAAGCCATTACCGTCCTCAATTTCCCACAACAAACCTCCAGACGACTCATTCAGCGCCTCAAAGTAGCTGTTTGTATGCCAGCACCCAATGTGAGCTTTTGGGAAGGGTGTCCCATCTGCAAAGAACCAGAAAGATCGAGGCATCCTTTTTGGCAGGAGAATTCTCTCCTCCTCACCAGAGAAAACCGTACATGCATATCCAAACATGGCGCTCTCCTTAAGTATTCTCAGTTTCCTCACTGCATTTCCATAGTAAAACACTATAATATTTGTGTCAATATGAACTTTTCACGAAAGTAACCCAATAATTTGACTTTCCTCGTCATTTTAGGTATTCTCCATGGGTTCCAACCTCAGTGAGGACATATGTGTCACCTCACAAAAAGCGAAGCGAAGTAAAATTATCAAGGGTTGGGAACCTCTGTTAAGGACGGCCGTTACCTTTCTTTACAAGAGGTTCTCAGAAACGCACCACGAGTGCGTATTTATTCGTAGTTATTAAAATATGTCACGATCACTCTATAAAGGACCATACGTAGACGAAAAGTTACTGAAGAAGATCGCCGGCAAGAAGGCCGGAGAGGGTGATGTCATCAAGACTTGGTCACGCGATAGCGTGATTGCACCAGAAATGGTCGGATTCACTTTCGGTGTCCACAACGGACGCGATCATATCTCAGTGTTAGTAGTAGAAGAAATGGTAGGTCACCGACTAGGTGAATTCTCACCAACTAAGAAGTTCCACCAACACGGAGGAAAGATGCAGAAAGAACTAGAACAAAAGAAGAAGGAAGCCGAAATTACAGCAGCAAAGGCCGCTAAAAGTACAACTGCAGCTAAGAAGTAGTCAACATAAATTATGAAAGCAATTTTAAAAAACTATCGCCAGTCTCCACGTAAGGTTCGCCTGATTGCAGATGTTGTGCGTGGTAAGAAAGTAAACGAAGCAATTGCCGCTCTGAAATTTGTTGATAAGCGTGCTTCAGGACCTTTTTCAAAGGTTATTGAATCAGCTTTAGCTAACGCAGTTTCAGCTGGTAAAGAACCAACTCGACTTTTTATCAAAAAAGTAGCAGTTGATAAGGGTACTATCCTAAAACGATCAATGCCTCGTGCTCGCGGTTCAGCGTCACGGATTAACAAGCGAAATAGCCATATCTCTGTAGAACTAGGAGAGAAATAATTATTTATGACACACGTAGCACACCCATACGTACAACGAATTGGTATCAACCGAGACTGGAAGAGTCGCTGGTTCACTACCAATCCTAAGAAGTTCCGTGAGTATATCCGTTCTGATGCAGCTGTAAGACGCTTGCTAGAAAAGAAGCTCAAAGGAATGTCAGTTGATACGGTTGAAATTGAACGAAGTCAGAAGAACTTGCGAATCATCATCAAGACAGCTAGACCAGGTCTAGTTATCGGACGAAGTGGTGAAGGAGCAACTAAACTGAAAAAAGAAATTGACATGCTCTTGCGAACTCTGAAGCTAACTGAAAAGCCAGACATCAAACTTGATATTGAAGAAGTTCGTTCTCCAGAATCAAGTGCAAATATTGTTGGCCAGATGATTGCTGAAGGTCTAGAAAAGCGTTTAACTTTCCGAAGAGTAATGAAGCAAACAGTTGAGAAAGTTATGGCTAATCGAGACGTAGAAGGAGTTCGTATTAGTCTTTCAGGACGTCTTGGAGGAGCTGACATGGCTCGTCAAGAAGAACTAAAGAAAGGTCGAGTCCCACTACAAACTCTCCGAGCAGACATTGACTTTGCTCGAGTAACAGCTCGTCTTCCTTACGGAGCGGTTGGTATCAAGGTTTGGATTTACCGCGGACAAGTTTTCGCTGACCGAAAAGCTAATCCAGCTGAAACACCAGCGCGAGCTACTAACGCCTAATTGTATTCTGTATGTTATTTCCAAAAAAAGTAAAACACCGAAAGTGGCAAACTGACCGAATGAGTGTTAAGAAGAGAAGTACACCAGATACTCGTGGAGTAACTGTATCTTTTGGTTCTTTTGGACTAAGAGCGACTTCTCAATCAAGAGTGCGTTCAAATCAAATTGAAGCAGCACGTCGAGTAATCTCAAGAACTCTAGGTAAGACAGGAAAAATTTGGATTCGAATTTTCCCAGACAAGCCACTAACGAAGAAAGCAGCAGAAGTACCGATGGGTAAAGGAAAAGGAGATCCCGACCACTTCGTATTTGAAGTACGTCCAGGTCGAATTATATTTGAAGTAGAAGGAGTTACAGAAGAAATTGCAAAAGAAGCTTTCCGTAAAGCTACTGCAAAACTTCCATTACAAGGTAAACTCGTGCGTCGCGAAGAGACGCGCGCCTAATTGTTTCGCTATGACAAAAATGTCAGAAATCAGTACTAAAACTGACGCCGAATTGACTGAGATGGTTAATACCCACCGAGAGACACTTCGCGCTGAAAGATTTAAGGATAAGTTTAGTCGAAAGGCTAGCGTAATCACTGGTGCAAAGCGAGAAATTGCTCGTGCTTTGACTATCCTGTCTGCACGCCGCCATAATAACGACGCAAAATAATAGTATGACAACTGAAAACAAAACAGTATCAAGCCGTCGTACACTTCGTGGAAAAGTTGTCTCTACAAAAATGCAAGACACTATTACTGTAGCTGTCGAACGTTACGTAAAGCAACCAAAGTACAAGAAGTTCATGCGCCGCACGAAAAAATTCTTGGTACACGACGCTGGTAATACAGCAAAAGAAGGACAAGTGGTCGACATTAGAGAAATTCGCCCAATGTCAAAGAGAAAACATTTTGAGCTCGTAACAGACGCAAAATAGTATGATTCAACCACAAACAATAGTTAAAATAACTGATAACTCAGGAGCTAAAATGGGCCGAGTATTTAAGGTACTTGGTGGATCAAAGAAGCGTTACGCTGAGTTGGGTGAGATGGTGGTTTTGGCCGTACAATCTGCAGAACCTCGTAAGCAAGTAAAGAAGAAGGATGTTGTTTACGGAGTAGTAGTGCGTCAGCGAAAGCCTTACCGTCGTAAGGATGGGTCATACGTTAGTTTTGACGACAATGCAGTTGTGCTTGTCGATAAGCTAAAGAAAGAACCGCGAGCAAACCGTGTGTTTGGTCCGATTCCTCGAGAGATCTCTGAAGCTGGTTATCAGAAAATAGTTTCATTAGCACCAGAAGTGGTGTAATGATTCTCTAGTTAATCAATTTCATTATGAAAATAAGAAAAGGAGATAACGTGCAGGTAACTGCCGGAAAAGACAAAGGAAAGAAGGGAGTAGTTTTGACAGTATTGGCAAAGACAGATCAGGTTGTTGTGGAAGGAATCAATATTGTCAAAAAACACCAAAAGAATACTCGTTCTCGTTCACAAGGTCAGATTATTGAAAAGAGTATGCCGATTCACGCTTCAAACGTTTCTCTTTTAGAGGGAGACAAAGTGGTGCGAGTAGGTTACATCTTTGAAGGCGAAGGCGACAAGCGAAAGAAAGTACGTGTCGCGCGTCCTAGTGGTAAGAAATTATAATAGTATGGAAACTACAAAAACTAGATTAGGTACAGCCTACAAAACATTGCAAAGTGACTTCGGTTACAAGAATGTGATGCAAGCTCCGAAAGTAGAGAAAGTGGTTCTTTCTGTTGGTGTTGGTCGTGTTCAGGACAAAGCTAAACTAGCTTTGATCCAAGACCGTCTAGCTCGGATTACTGGTCAAAAGGTTTCTCCGCGTCCAGCGAAGCAATCAATCGCTTCTTTCAAGTTGCGTGCTGGTGACATCGTTGGTTACCAAGTAACACTTCGAGGATCACGAATGATTAACTTCTTGGACAAGTTGATTCACATCGCTCTACCACAAACTCGCGACTTCCGTGGGCTTAAGGTTTCTGCGATTGATGAGATGGGTAACTACACAATCGGAATCAAGGAAAATACTATTTTCCCAGAATGTAGTGATGACGAACTAAAAGACGTCTTCTCACTAGCTATCACTATCGTAACGACAGCAAAGTCAAAGAAAGAAGCAGAAGCTCTTTTGCGACACATTTACCTACCACTCCAGAAGTAATTTTGTTTGGTAGACAAATCAGAAAAACAAAAGACCGGCGCCCTAGGGCGCCGGTCTTTTGTTTTAGGTAAAGAGAAATCTAAATAAAATTATACTATAATTCTGGTATGTATATTATTTTTGATATTGGTGGAACAAAGACAAGAATTGCAGCCAGTGAAGATTTACAGAGTTATGGAGATCCAATTAAGTTTGAAACACCTTTAAATTATAATGAAGGTATGGTGGCTATTTGTAATGCCATCGAAGAACTGAGACAAAATAAAGAAATAAAAGGAATAGCGGGTGGAATTCGTGGTCCATTAAATAAAGATAAAAGTGGAATAATTAGTGAAAAGGTTTTAACTGACTGGGTAGATAAACCAATAGTAGGTGATTTAAGTGAGAAATTTTCAACTAAAGTATTTTTAGAGAATGATTCTGCCATTGTTGGTTTAGGGGAAGCTGTCTATGGTGCTGGTAAAGGTTACAACATAATGGCTTACCATACAGTGAGTACTGGTGTTGGAGGAGCTAGGTATGTAAACGGAAGTCTTGATGTGTCTAGTGTTGGTTTTGAACCCGGACATCAAATCCTTGATCTTGATAGAAGTATTTTTGGTCAAGACGTAGTTCATACACTTGAAAATCTAGTCTCAGGAACAGCGCTGGAAAAAAGACGTGGAGTTAAGGCATACGAAATACCACAAACTGATTCGGTCTGGGATGAATTAGCAAATTATCTAGCAATCGGCCTCCGTAATACAATTTTATATTGGTCTCCAGATGCAATCGTTCTTGGTGGATCAATGGTCATTGGCGATCCACGTATATTTAGAGAAGATATCATTCGACACACAAACGAAGCGTTAGATGGCTTTGTTCCGTGTCCACCAATACTTGATGCTACTTTGAAAGATGAAGGTGGATTATATGGCGCAATGGCAATGTTACTGAAAATAGCGGAATAGATTCAGAAACAATACAAAAGACCGGCGCCCTAGGGCACCGGTCTTTTGTTATATCAAACCCGAACCGTATTGATTGACACAAATCATTTTTACTATATAAAGTATAAAGTTCTTTGAAACATATTTGTGTGGTCATAGCGAAAAGTAGCTTAAACTAGGCTATTTTTCGCTATGACCAACCTGGTTGAAGCTTCCTTCTCGGAATCTTGAGAAATCACATAAAGGATGACACCATGACACAGATCATGACTGCACCCAAAATGATTACTGACGGTCAAATCGAAAACGTCGTCAACAAACTTCGTGACGCGATGCGCAAGCACCGTTCAGAGATTTCTGCAGAGAGAGCGCAGATCGCTCTTGGTTTTGATAATCTGGGAATGAGGATGTTCCAGCCTTTTCGCGAGATTACCGAAGCGGTCTCACGGAAGTTTATTCGAAAGGTTTCTGTGGATCACTCATATCACCTTCGAGGCGTACTCTTTAGTTTAGTAGGATTCAATATATACGAAGAGAGCCAAGAAATTGATGGCGTTTCACTGGTTGAGAAGGGGGAAATTGACCTCCACTTTTTTTCACTAACCACACCTCGGCGTGACGGCCATATTTCGATTGAAGACCTAGTTAAGGAGTATGAGCAGGAAGGTCTCAAACCAGCTCATCCTTCTCATCTAGCTCTTGTGATCCAGCAAGATCGCAAACTCGTTGATAATCTTCCTAACTCCACAATTTGGAAGAATGGGAAGGGTCATTGGTGTCATCTTGTGGCTCATCGTTTTGGTGACGGATATCAAGTACGGGTCGCACCAACCATTGTTTCATTGCCGAGTAATTGGCAGTTCGCCGGAGTCCGCAAGTAGTTCCTGACCTAACCTCGGGGTAGTATCAATCACCTCGAGACCTAATCAAAACCCCATCCCAGTTCATCGGGGTGGGGTTTCAACTTTTATATTTTAGACCAGAAAAAGCGCGGCCGTCAGGCCGCGCTTTCCTTGACTTTAAGCCATTTTTTGATACTCTTGGCGGCAAGGCACGGATTAAGTAATTCCCAAAAAATGACTTGATCTAGGCTGCTCGGCCATAGGCTGGGCGATTATCAGGGAATAAGTTACGAATAACTACGTAATACTATTCCATAACACAAAACAGAGTTTGGAGTTGATTTATATTGCGAGGTCCAGCGATTTTCTCAAGGGGAGAAAAAATCGGGACCTAAATTCAATATAGTCTCTACGCTCCTTATTTCATTTATGGCACGAACATCATTGATTGCGCGTTCAGAACGCGCACCAAAGTATGCTTGTCGCGTCGTACGACGTTGCAAGCTGTGTGCTAGAAAGCGAGGTTATATGAGAGATTTTGATATCTGTCGTATTTGCTTCCGCGAACTTGCACACGAAGGACATATACCAGGAATAAAGAAATCATCATGGTAGGCGATACAATTGGCGATTTCATCATCCAGCTAAAGAATGCCGGTATGGTTAGTAAGAAAGAAGTTTCTCTACCATATTCAAAACTACGTCACGCAATTGCTGACAAGTTGGTAGCAGCGGGATACATCGAATCAGCCGCACAACAAGGAAAGAAGGTTCAGAAGACACTAGCAGTGAAACTGAAGTATGAAAATGGCAAGCACCGGATTACTGGTGTGAAGCGAGTTTCAAAACCAGGTCGCCGCTTGTACACAAAGGTCGCAGATATTCATCGCGTTAAGTTCGGTAATGGGCATATGATCCTTTCTACACCGGTCGGTATCCTCACAAACGAGGAAGCACGGACTCAGAATGTAGGTGGAGAGCAGCTCTTTATCATTTGGTAATATGAGTAGATTAGGAAAACAACCATCAACAATACCAGCCGGTGTCACAGTAACTTGTGATAATGGTCTACTTACAGTAGCCGGCCCAAAAGGAACACTAACTCGAGAAGTTCGATCAGATGTAACTGTTAACATTGGAGAAACAGAGGTAACTCTTACTCCAGGAAAAACAGCTGCTGCTCCAGCACTATGGGGAACTTACGCTGCACACTTACGTAACATGATTAAAGGTGTTACTGAAGGGTTCACTAAGATTCTTGAAATTGAAGGAGTTGGTTTTCGAGCTGAAGTTAAGGGAAATTCTCTTAACCTAAACGTTGGATTTTCTCACCCAGTACTACTAGAAGTTCCACAAGGACTGACAGCAGTAGTTGATAAGAACGTCATCACTATTACCGGAGCTGACAAAGATCTCTTGGGTCAATTTGCAGCTAACGTTCGTAAAGTGAAGAAGCCTGAACCATACAAAGGTAAAGGAATTCGATATCGTGGAGAGTACATTATTCGCAAACAAGGTAAAAAGGCTGCGTAGGCCCGTAATTCTAATTGAAATATGGAAAAAGCACAGTACAAACAAACAAAACGTGTGGCCCGTCACAAGCGGATTCGCGCTAAAGTATCTGGTTCTGCGGATAGACCACGTCTGGCTATCTTTCGAAGTAACCGCTTCGTTTATGCGCAGCTTATTGATGACGAAACTAGTAAAACTCTAGCAGCTGTTGATACACGTTCACAAAAAGGTAAAACTCTAACTGAACGAGCGGTCGCTGTTGGAACAGAAATTGCTAAGAAAGCAAAAGCAGCTGGAGCCAAGGAGGTCGTTTTCGACCGAGGTGGTTTCCGTTACCAGGGAACAATCGCCGCTCTCGCTGATGCAGCTCGAGCTGAAGGATTGAAGTTTTAAGAAATAATTATAATTTATGGAAACAAAGCAGGAAGCTACAACTGGCGCAACGCCAGAAACAGAAGTGAAAACTTCTACCGATGCACCCGCTACGCCAACATCGACACCATCAACAGCACCGGCTGCTGATGCATCTGTCCCGGCAGATCGTTCACCGCGTGGTCGTAGAGGTCAAGCCGGAAATGATCGACGAAATCAACGACGTCCACGTCGTGGCGGTCGTCCAGAACGAGTTCGTCCAGAATTCGAACAAAAAATCATCAGTATCCGACGTGTAACACGTGTGGTAACTGGTGGACGCCGTTTTAGTTTCTCAGTTGCAATGGTGATTGGAGACAAGCGCGGAAAGGTTGGTGTTGGTATCGGTAAAGCCGGAGACACACAACTAGCGATTGAAAAAGCGGTACGTGATGCTAAGAAGCACATGATCACTGTCTCAATGAACAAGGAAGGTCACTTACCTCACGATGTAAACGTTAAATACGCTTCAAGTGAAGTAATGATTATTCCAGCTCCAGGACGAGGACTAGTAGCTGGTTCTTCAGTTAGAACAGTTCTAGAACACGCTGGAGTAAAGGATGTTACTGCAAAGATTTTCTCTCGCAGTAAGAACAAGCTTAATAATGCCCGCGCTGCGATCGAAGCGCTTAAACTTCTAAAGAAAAACTAGTATGCAGTTACATGAACTAAAACCAACTGCTGCCCGAAAAACAACCAAGAGAATTGGTCGTGGGGGTAAGCGTGGTAAAACTTCTGGTCGCGGTGGTAAGGGACAAACAGCTCGAGCTGGTAACAGTACTCGATCTGAAATGCTTGAATTCATCAAGAAATTCCCTAAACTTCGTGGTCACGGAAAGAACCGAGCTCGAACAGTAAACAATGAAAGAGTAACAGCAGTAGCTGTTAACCTAAATAAAATCGAAGCCGCTTTTGCAGCTGGAGATGTGGTTTCACCACGTACTCTAGTAGCAAAGAAGGTTATTGAGACCGTTGGTCGAAAAGCTCCAGCGGTAAAAATTCTTGCTACTGGTGAAATTACTAAAAAAGTCACTATTGAAGGATGTCAGATTTCTAAGTCAGCTCAAGAGAAAATTGAGAAGGCTGGTGGA
Organism: uncultured Candidatus Saccharibacteria bacterium; assembly: GCA_964350985.1. Classification (GTDB taxonomy): domain Bacteria; phylum Patescibacteriota; class Minisyncoccia; order Phycocordibacterales; family UBA918; genus OLB19. The sequence goes on along the minus strand of CAYGLK010000002.1, from coordinate 148,546 downwards.
TCTGTTTCTAAATAAGTGTATTATTTAGCTACATATGCAAAAATTCTTCCACAAACTAAAACTGATATTCACAGAGCGAGCTATTCGGAATCGTATCCTCTTTGTTCTAGGTGCGTTGGTGGTATTTAGAATGTTAGCAACTATTCCAATCCCAGGAGTTGATGTTACTGTCTTGGAACAATTTTTTAGTAACAACCAATTTCTTGGTTTACTAAATATCTTTTCAGGAGGTGGGTTAGCTAACTTGTCTATTGTAATGCTTGGTGTAGGGCCTTTTATTACGGCTTCTATTATCATGCAGCTAATGACAGTGATGTCACCTAAACTGAAGAGTCTACACACAGAGGAGGGTGAAGCAGGTCGAGCGAAGTTTACTCAATACAGTCGAATGTTAACGCTACCATTGGCAATCCTACAAGGATTCGGTTTCCTTACTTTGCTTAAAAGTCAGGGAGTGATCAATGTGGCGACAAACTTTGACTTTATGGTCAACGTTGTCTTGGTAGTAGCTGGATCGATCCTCTTGATGTGGATCGGTGAACTAGTAACAGAGTACGGTATTGGAAACGGTGTTTCTATCCTGATCTTTGCTGGTATCGTTGCTACTTTGCCATCAACTGTCAGTCAACTTTGGTTTGCTTACACACCAACTCAGCTACCACTTTATATCGGTTTCGCTTTTGTAGCCTTACTGATTATTTATGCGGTTATTATCATGACTGAAGCTGAACGTCCGGTACCGATTACTTATGCAAAACAAAGTAGAGGAACTTCAACTTATGGTGGTAGTTCTTCATACTTGCCATTACGACTTAATCAGGCTGGAGTTATTCCAATCATCTTTGCGCTTTCGATTCTTCTGTTGCCTCAGATGGTCTTGAATATCCTGACCGCTTTTGATCTACCTTGGGTAGCTGGAGCTAACGAAACAGTAAATGCTTTACTAGCAAATCAGCTACTTTACGGAGCAGTGTACTTTGTCTTAGTATTCCTATTTACTTTCTTCTACACTGCCGTAACGTTTGACCCAGATGCTATTTCAAAGAACCTGCAGCGAAATGGAGCTTTTATTCCTGGTATCCGCCCTGGAGCTCATACGTCAGAATACCTCGGTAGTTTGATCACGAGACTAACTCTAGTTGGTGCTGGATTCTTGGGAGTTATCGCCGTATTGCCGGTTGGAATGCAGGCTGCTACTGGAGTAACTGCGCTAGCAATTGGAGGAACAGCCGTATTGATTGTTGTTTCAGTGGTTCTAGACTTGATACGACGGGTTGATGCTCAGGTGTCATTACGCGAATACTAAAAATAGAACCGCCACGAACGGCACACTTCTTCGTTGTCCTTCTTAAAATATTCCTCACCTTACAGTTAAGTAAGGCTCGGCACATTTTACTTGGACGCCTCGAATTGCACTCGTTTGTGGCGGTTCTAGTTTCTACATTTCTTTGTCGCTAAGTTAGTTTGTTCCCGCAACGTACTACTAAGTACGCCTAGGTCACAAGCCTCACTTGCTTCGCGAACTGTCCCGAAATTAAAAAGTTTTAGGAATATAGAAACGAACAAAAAGACCGACTGCCTAGGCAGTCGGTCTTTTTGTTCGTCTCGTTGATTAATATTCATTCTTAAATGAAAAACCAAGGGGAACCGAGCTAACTTCTCGTTTCCAAGTATCAGTCTTTAACCAGCGTCTATAAGCGTCAAAAACAGTCAAGGCTACTGTTTGTGGACTGTGGCGTGATGTATCTATCACTAAGTCAAAATTCTCCGTTTTATAGGGATCTACTCCGTACATGCTCTTGAAGCGCCGTTGCTCACCATCCATTCTCGCTTTCACTTGCTTAGCCACAGCGTCTAGAGAAGAATTATCTTCACCTCCTTTCATACGCATGCTGTTAGTCATCGTGTCTTTATATATACGCACTGTGGCTACTTGAATATCAAGATCAAGATAAACCTTAAATGACTCAGGTATCCAGTAAAAGCCTAGTCTCGAGTCGACCACGATATCGTTTTTTTCTCGTAAATCCCGAAGCATTTGATCTACCTTACTATCAAGTGAATGATCAGTCTCGGCTTTTTTGTTGTATTCAGCTAGAGTGAATTTCTTTTGTGCTAAAAGGTTTCGCACAAAATCACCAGAAGAATAGCGGGTATAACTAAGGAGCTCAGCTACTTTGTCTGCGGTTGAAGATTTGCCGCTACCCGGCTTCCCTGAAATTGTGATGATATGCTTTTTTTCCATTGTCATAAGAATAACATAGGCTGTTGCGATCAAAGAAAAAAACTGTTAACCTCTGAGTTCCATGTTAGAGAATATTAAAGGTCACGTTATCGTGGTAATGGCCCCAACCGGAAGTGGTAAGGGTACCTTAATTCGTGAGTCTTTAAGGCTTTTTCCAGAATTACGTCAAACTATTTCTTGCACAACCAGAGCAAAGCGTCCAGCTGAGATTGCCGGGGAAGACTATCATTTCTTGAGTAAAGAAGAATTTGATCAGAAAAAAGCGGCTGGAGATTTTATTGAAACGGCTTATTTTGGTGTTAATCAATATGGTACACTCAAAAGTGAAATCCTCCCTCAACTTGAGGCAGGAAAAGTAGTTATTGCCGAAATCGAAATCCAAGGAGTAGAGCAGTTAAAAACTTTAATTCCAGAACAGCACATCACTATCGTGTTTATCGACGCTGGTGGTTGGGATGTCTTGAAAAAAAGAGTAGTAAACCGCGCTCCGATTAGTGAAGAGGAGCTGGGACATCGTTACGAAAGGTATTTAGTTGAAGTATCCTCTAAAGATATGGCTAAGGTAATTATCGACAACACTGGTAGTGATTTTACTGCTGCGAAGAAGGATTTTTGTCAGTTGGTTAAGGGTATTATGTCTTTGACCTATAGTGATTAATTTAAATAATTTAAACTCATGCAACCACATACAGTAATATTTATCGGACCACAAGGGAGTGGTAAAGGAACGCAGATTGAAAAATTAAAAAATTTACTTGAGTCGAAAGATCGGCGAAGGGTTGTTGATATTCAAACAGGTCGACGTTTTAGGTCATTAGCTGCCAAGAAAGAAACCTTTGCGGAAGACAAGATAGCGGAGACTTTAGATTCGGGTGCTTTGCAACCAGACTTTTTGGTTGCTGTATTGTGGGGGCAAGCTATGGTGGATCAACTTGATCCAAAAAGCCATCTCCTAATTGATGGTTTTCCCCGTAATCTAAAACAGATCCCTGATTTGGAAGACGCCTTACATTTTTTTGAACGCAGCAACATAGAGATCATAAACTTAGCTACCCCAGAGGAAGTGGTTCGTGAACGTATGGTTTCTCGTGCTCGTAATGATGATACTGAAAAATCCATTGAAGAGCGTTTGCGTTGGTACCGTGAGGAAACAGCCCCTGTCCTTGATTATTATCGTAACCGTCCAAATGCCAGGGTGCATGATTTAGATGGAACTGATACTATTTTGGGAGTGCATGACCAAATTATCTCAGCGCTAAATTTAAAATAACAAATGATTAATAAAAAGACTGAGGCCGAAATAGCTATTATGAAAGAAGGAGGAGCTTTGCTCCGCCGTCTTTTGCTAGAACTGGCTAAAGTTGCTGTCCCGGGAAATAGCTCATTAGATATGGACGATAGGGCAATGGAGCTTATGGAAGAGTGGGGTATGGAACCAGTTTTGCTGGGCTACCACCCTTCTTTTGCTGATTACCCTTATCCAGCCTCAGTTTGTGTTTCAGTTAATAACTGTGTTCAACACGGTATTCCTACTGCTGACGTTGTTTTTGAAGAAGGAGACGTGGTCAACATAGATGTAGCTGCTGCCTATAAAGGTCTTATCGTAGACTCAGGTATTACAGTTGGAGTAGGAGAGATTACTGCTGAGTCTAGAAAGCTTTTAGCTGTCACTGAAGAGGCGCTAGCTCACGGTATCAAGGCTGCTAAGCCAGGAAATCATATTGGCGACATTAGTGCCGCTATCCAGACATTTGTAGAGTCACGAGGCTTCTCTATCGTTGAGGTGCTTTGTGGTCATGGTGTTGGATACCAGGTACACGAAGAACCAACTATTCCAAACTTTGGTAAGGCCGGAACCGGCCCTCTGATTGAAGTCGGGCATGTTTATGCTATTGAACCAATTGTGAATGCCGGAGGAAAAGAAGTTTTCTTCGATGACGAAGGTGATGGCTATAGTGTATACACCGCTGATCAGTCTTGGTCAGCTCACTTTGAACATACCGTCGCTATTACGGAGAAAGGTCCGGTTATTCTGACTAAATAAGCTCAACCCTTGAATATTACTATTCCAAACGCTATACTGCGCTGAAGTTAATAATTTCCATATGAAAAAATATCCACACCAAGAACGAACTTTTGTTATCCTAAAGCCTGATACTGTACAACGCAGTTTGATCGGGGAAGTGATCAAGCGTTTTGAAAGAACAGGACTTAAGTGTACTGCGATGAAAATGTTTGTCCCTACTGAAGAAGATTTGATCAAGCACTACCACAAGAGTGAAGAATGGTTTATCAAGAAGGGGACAAATGTTGTTAATGACTTGATGGCTCAAGGTCGTCCAATTGAAAAAGAACCAATCGAATATGGTAAGGACATTATTCGTACTATTGTTAAGTACATGACAGCGGCTCCGGTAGTAGCGATGGTTTGGGAAGGAAACCAGGCGGTTGCAGTAGTAACAAAAGTAGTTGGTACTACAGAACCAGCAACTTCAGATGTTGGTACAGTGAGAGGAGATTACACTATCGACTCATATGGACACTCATCATTTGAAAACAGAGCAGTTCGTAACCTAGTTCACTGTTCAGACGCGGTTGAAGAAGCAGAGAGAGAAATTGCTATTTGGTTTAAAGATAGTGAAATCATGAAATACAATACTGCTCAAGAGCGAATCATGTACGACGTAAACCTTGATGGATCAGCAGAATAATTTTCTAGTTTATTTTGCTAAAAGGTCTGTGTTAATATATTAGAGGAACCACATTAAAACGTATGTTCCGATTAAACAATATTAAGGGCTGCCGGTAGTCTAAACGACCATGAGAACTCGCAAGAGATTTCAGACATCAATTAGAAATGGTGCCCACCTGGAATTTTCCAGGAGCATACGTGGTGGTTCCCGTTGAAAAAACGCCTCTCCTGAGGCGTTTTTTCATATCTACTTTAATTTTTGAAGATTTCTTTGTTGAAAATACAGTTTTTTATTTAAATTGGACTAAGAAACTTCGACTAACTTAGCGTTCGACTTCCAGTTCCAGGAGTTTCGTCTAGGAAGGACGAAACTCGGAACAAAATTCGCCATAGTCGCTGCGCTCTTTGGCTCATTTTTGTTTTGCCTCGAACTCTCTAGAAAATTAAAGTAGATAGCAAATATTTTTTTAAAAACTTCTCATCATTTATCTATCATTGAGGATAGATAAATTTTTAGACTTTTTGTTAAATATCAAGGTTCGACCTTTATATAAGAAAATATTTAGTCGTGGAGTAGCTGATTTTTAGCTGATGCCTTGGGTTACAATATGAGTATGAAAACAACCTTAGGATTTTATGGCGGGGTAGGGTCAGTGACTGGAGCTAACTTCATGCTCGATACCGGAAAGGTCGCTTTACTAGTTGATTGTGGCTTGATTCAAGGAGACCGTTTCTCCATGGCTTTAAATGCAGAACCTTTTGTTTACAAACCAGCAGCCGTTGATTATCTTCTGGTAACTCATGCTCACGCAGATCACATCGGGAGGATCCCAAAATTAGTCCGTGACGGCTTTAAAGGGGTTATTTATAGTACAACTGCCACTAAAGAACTTTCGCAGACTATGCTCCATGACGCCTTGAAGGTAATGGAGTATGAGTCTCAACGTTTTGGACAAGAACCACTGTATCAACAAGAAGATATTGCCGCTGCTTTCTCCAACTGGAAAACAGTCGAGTATGACGAAAAATTCACTCTAGATGATGGGATTGTTGGTTGGTATACCGATGCTGGACATATTCTCGGTTCAGGCATGATTCACCTCACTCGCGGCGACAAGAAGATTGTCTTCACTGGCGATATTGGAAATGTGCCTCAACCACTACTACGCGCTCCTGTGATTCCAAAGGACTATGACTACATGGTGATGGAAAGTGTTTATGGAGATAGACTCCATGAGCAAGTAGCAGAGAGAACTGCACTGCTAAGACATCATATTGAGGAAGCTCAGAAAAAAGATGGTGTTCTAATCATTCCAGCTTTTTCACTAGAACGTACTCAAGCTCTTTTGTTTGAAATTAATAACCTAATTGAAACCAAGCAGATTCCTAGTTTACCCGTCTTCTTAGATTCACCTCTGGCTATTACCGTTACCAGTCTATATCGCAGCTTTACCAGGTACCTGCGTCCCGAAGTACAGGCCCAAATTCAAGCTGGAGACGATATCTTTGATTTTGATGGACTTAAGTTTACTAGTACTACTTCAGAGTCGGGGGCTATTTCTGGGGTGAAGGGAGCCAAAATTATTATTGCTGGATCAGGCATGAGTCACGGAGGACGAATCAGAAAGCATGAAAGAGACTATCTCAGCATACCTTCAACTACTTTGCTTTTGGTCGGGTATCAATCAGTTGGTAGTGTTGGCCGCTTACTGCAAGACGGAGCGACTTCAATTAAGATCGATGGAGAGAAGATAAAGGTAAATGCAAAAGTGGAACGGATTCAAGGTTTCTCAGGACATGCTGACAGGGATCAGCTTGTTGACCTAGTCGCTAATGGAGCTGGTAAAGCTAAGCAGATCTTTGTCACTATGGGGGAGGAAAGGTCATCACTTTTCTTGACCCAACGACTCAGGGATTATCTCGGAGTTAACGCTGTCGCTCCAGAACAAAACCAAGAAGTTGAGATAGATTTCTAAGACAATCAAAAAGACCGGCACCCTAGGGCGCCGGTCTTTTTGATTTCGTTAAATTGTTATTTAACGCTTTCTACTAGTCGAGCGAAAGCTTCTGGTCGGTCCTTAGCTAGAGTAGCTAATACTTTCCGGTCGATTTCGATGTTCTTAGTTTTAAGAGTGTTGATGAAACGACTGTACTTAAGTCCGAAGGCCATAAGAGCAGCATTGATCCGCACTGTCCATAGTCGTCTAAAGTCGTTCTTCTTGTCTTTTCGGTGAGCGAAGGCATAAGTTTGAGCGTGGTAGATCGCTTCACGCGCTACTCGCTTCTTCTTAGATCGCTGTAGGCGATAACCCTTTACTTCGTCGAGAATATTACGACGACGCTTTTGGGCCATCAAGCCTCCTTTTACTCTAGCCATAAATTATTGATTATAGATAGTTACTGATAATGCTACGCTCCTGTACTAGGCAAAAATCGTCTAGTGATACGCTTACTCAAAGTAATAACTTGAGTTCGCTTGCGACGTAGGCGCTGTTGTCCAGTTTGTCGTGCATTAAAGTGGTTTTGACCAGGCTTTCGTGCTACGAGTTTACCGTTCTTAGTAACCTTTATTCGCTTTGTAAATGATTTGTTTGTCTTCATAATTATATACTTGGATCCAGTCGAAGTGCCGCAACTATAGCGTATACCGGCTCTAATGTCAAAAGATTTAAGTCTTAAATCATCCCTCCTGATAATAGATCATCTAGATCCTTCTTTTTACTCTTATTTTCTGCCTTTAGAGGGGCTGGGGCTTTGATTTCTTCTTCCACAACTACCTTTTTACCGATCTTGGCTGTGTAGGTGCCTTTACTGCCTGGAATACGTTCTAGAGTGATAGTAAAGCCCTTTGGACTCTTCTTTATATCGTCAGCAATCTTATATTCAGTCGGAATAATCTTTAAGAAACGGTTTAATCTTTCTTTAAGGAAATCTTGGTCCATGTACTTGTATCGTCCCCATAAGAACAGGTCAACTTTAACGCGGTGACCTTCTTCAAGCCATTCGGCTGCACGAGAAGCCTTTAGTTGTTGGTCATGTTCTCCAGTACCGATCTTTACTTGAACACTCTTAGTTTCAGTTGAGTGAGACTTAGCTTTTACCTCACGAGCTTTTCTTCCTGTTTGATAGCGAAACTTCCCAAAATCCATAATCTTAGCAACCGGAGGTTTGGCTTTTGGAGAAATCTCAATTAGGTCTAAAGAGTGAGACTCAGCAACCTTTAGTGCTGCTACTGTTGTAAGTACACCTAAGTTTTCTCCATCAGGACCTACAACTCGTAATTCAGCAGCTCTAATAGCTCCATTGATACGGGTTTTGACGTTACTTTGATTTGAATAGTTTTTTAACAAGAAATTTAGTCTTATGAAATAAATGCGCCAGATCGTTTGAGTGGTGCCGATGAATAAAAGTACTGCTTTTATTCCCAATGTTTGGCAGCTATTGGTAACAAGAATTTACCATATTAATAGCTTTTCGCAACTGTTTAAAGCCATAAATTGTGGCTTGGTAGCTTAACTTTGTTACCTATGATTTTGGTGGTAGGGGAATAAAGTAACTAGTACTTTCCATATAGGCAGCGTATTCTTCGCCATATTTTTCTAGAAAGATTTTTTCAAGCATCGGTCCAGTTATCTTGGTGACAATATAGGTAATCACTATCGGGCTGATTAAACCTAAGAAACCAAAAGGTAGCGGTAGGACCATGATTGCAAATCCCCACCAGATTAGTGTTTCTCCAAAGTAGTTTGGCCGGCGGCTGTATTTGAATAATCCTTTAGTCATTAAGTCGGCAGTCTCAGTACCGTTCTTTTTATTTTTGATAAAACGATCAATTTGCATGTCGGCAACAGTTTCAATGATTAAGCCGGTAGTAAATACCAAAAGACCTAACCAAACAAAAAAGCTATTTAGAATTCCAGCGAAAGACAGACTAATAATAAAAGGTAGCGACACTAAGACGACGATTAGTCCTTGAAGTAAGTTAATTTGTAGATAGGTGCGCGCGAGAAAATAAACCTGTCCTTTCTTCATCCATTCATTACGCCAGTTTGCATAACGCTGATCTTCACCTTTGCCGTAATTTTTCCTGAGTATTCGCCCGCCTAGTCTTAGGGCCCATAAAGCAGTAGCCAATAAAATAAAGTTACTTAAAAAGCCGCCGTTAAATGTATAGATGCTAGTTGCCAAGGCTGCGACAAAAAATATCGGACCATAAGCAATGTCCATAATGCTGTTGTCTTTTTTTATTTGGGCAATTACAAAGATGACACTAACGATGATTAAGATAATAAAACTGAAGACTTGAATGTTGAAAAGAAGTGTATCCATAGCTATAGATTTATTCTACCATCTGCTACAATAAATGAATATTATGCCAAGAGTTAGTAACACTTCAGACGAAGCGCCAAAGAGGGCAGTGCGCAAGCGTGCTCCTCGTCGAACTGCGGCTAAAGCGGCTACATCTACCCCGCGTGCATCAACTACAGTTAGTGAACGAGTAAGTAGCGCCGGAGCTAGAAAGGCTCCAACCTCAATACCTAGATCTGATAATAAACGATCATTTAAAAAACTCGCTATCTTGGCTGCCATTGTTTTAGTGGTCTTCGGTGCCGCTGCAGGAATAGGACTCTCTGATGCTGGTAGGGTAGATGTCGATGCCTTGGTTAACGAACGTAATCAACAGCAGGCAAATCAGCAAAATAATCAAAATCAATCTGAATCAAATTCAGAGACTGTAGTTGTGCCAGTACAAAATACACCAGTATCTGTATCAGCTATGCGTGGGCGAGGTGTTGGTAGTGCCAATGTAAATCAGCCAGAAGCTGCCACTACAACCGAACCTGTTGCTACTTCAACTGAAGCCGTAGAGGAAGGTGAGGAGTCTAGTGAAGAAGCAGAGCCTGAAGAACCAGACACAAATGAGACAGAGGTAGAGACTGAGCCAGAAGTGACTCCAGAAGAAACCACAACTGAGTAAAAACATCCAACCGAGCTCACCCCGCGGCAAGCCGACGGGGTATTACGCGGTTGGAATCAGGGTGTTTTTTCTAGCAGCTGAAACGGCTCCGCCGTTACTTACTTTTTTGTCCATTCATCCACGCCGCAAGCGGACGTGGCATTCTGGACGGACTAGTAAAGACAGACAAAGAAAAAGCGGCCTAGGCCGCTTTTTTCTTTGTCTTCGTGCAGGAGTCACATTTGCAACCAACACTTTTGATCAAATCATCAAAGTACATCTTGCCGTAGTTGTAAGTTAGCTCTTCGTCAGCTTTAATGTTTCGCTTAGCATAGATGTAGATATGCTCTTCTTTCTCATCTAACTCAGGGTAGCAGTTTGGCTTACATGAGTGATTGAGATATCTGGCGATATTCTCTCTACCTTTTCCATCAATAGTCCAGTTGTCATTTAATTCAAAAAGGTACTTACCGCCACGCTTATTGGCTTCTTCCTCAGTAATCTTTTCGCCAGTATATTCAATGACTAAGTCACCCTTCTTTAGAGGTTCTTTTGTAAAAAGACCTAGACCGCTAGTGCTTTTTTTGAGAGCGAGATTATTTGGCATGTGCCTAGTATACACAAGAGTTACAGTTTAAATTGAGCCTGTTGTGTATTGAATAAATACTGACCCTCAACAAACATCGTAAATTCAAGTATAATAGGAAACAGAATTATCATCGATATAAATTTGATTTATGAACAAAGCTATTTTAATTGTCGCCTTAGTATTAATTGTCTTAGTAGGATGGATTTTTGTTAACCCTAGTCACGCACCAGATGTAGAGGAGTCTATGGAAAAAGATGAGTCAGTTCAAGCGGTAGAAACAGAAACTGATGCAGTCGAGCGTTCAGAAATAACTACTGGAAACTATGAGGTAAATACAGACGCCAGTGTAGTTAGTTGGGCAGGGAAAAAACCGTTAGTAGATGGTTATATAAACAGCGGTACTCTAAACTTGTCAGAAGGTGAGGTAGTAGTTGAAGAAAATGGGTCTGCTACAGGTTCGTTTGTGATTGATATGAATACTTTGGAGGTGGGCTTAACAGCCAAGAAGCCAGACCAAGAGACTGCACTAGAAGGACATCTAAAAGGTTCTCGTTGGTTTGATGTAGAGACACACCCAACAGCTACCTTTGAGATCCAAGAAGTTAATAAGGTGGATGGAGAAGATGAGAATTCATATGTAATTGTCGGTGAACTAACAATGAAAGGAGTAACCGAAACTGTAGAATTCCCAGCGGTAATTTATGAGGATGCAGAAGGTATGTTGATCGCTGAAGCGAGTACAGAGATTGATCGTACTAAGTGGGGTATCACCTCAGGGTCAGGTTCATTTTTTGATAACCTAGCAGACAATGTTATCGATGACATGGTTGCTTTATCATTTTACCTAGAGGCAGCTAAGAAATAAGTTAACGTTACTTAATATAAAAAGGCGGAGCCTATGGCTCCGCCTTTTTATATTCACGATTTGTTATTCTGCTCCTAAAATAATATTTAGATCAACGGTATTTACTTTATTATCATTGTTAAAGTCAGAACGCATATTTTGAGTAGTGATATCAAGCATAAAGATACTCAAATCAAAAAGTGATGTTTTGCCATCTCCGTTTAAGTCTGTAGTCTTGCTGTTTTCTGAAATACTCAACACACTATTAGATTGATCTTTCCAAAAAACAGTTTCACTAATTATTTGTTCTGTTTGTAGGGTAAAGATGGCATCAATAGGATTATCCTCTAATTCTACTGCTGTACCGAGTCCATCGTGTTCAAGAATGTGAGCGTTCATTAAGTTGATAGAAGCATCTCCGACATTAGTACTTTCAAAAGTGATGGTCAAAAGCGTGTCGTCACCAAGAAAACCGCCAGTTCTAGTAGTTCCTCCAGCAAAGGTCACGGTACCTCCACCGTTTTCATACCAGGGTTCTACTGCCCAAATATCTGCTAGAGAAGTGTTGTAATCAATCTTTACTACTCTTAGTAAACTTTCGTCAAAGAAAATATCTCCAGCAAAAACATTAACTGGTATATCAGATCTAACTTTAACCGAGACTGTTATTGGTGTGTTTAGGATAAATGAACCTTCGTTTGGTTCAAGATACATGTCAGTACTATCTCGAGTAACTACAGTAGCTAACATCGAACCAGAAAAACCACCAATAATAAAAATCGCAATACCAACCAATATTCTACCTAAACTAAACATAGTTTAATTATGGCATGTTTATACGGAAAATTTGCATTGAAATCACATTTGATACAATTAAGAAATATGAAAAATAAGACAGTCCCAACAAAAAAGAGCTTTACTGGGTATATAAAAACTCTATCTGCAGCAGAACAACAGCAAGCTAAAAAATTACTTACTATCTTTAAAGACGCTACATCAATGGAGCCTGTTATGTGGGGAAATATAATTGGTTTTGGTTCTTATCATTATAAATATGAATCTGGTAGAGAAGGAGACTTTCTCGCTACCGGCTTTGCGATCAGAAAAAGTGGTCCAACCGTATATATAATGCCTGGCTATAATGACTATAGTGCTTTACTTGCAAAACTAGGCCCGCACAAACTCGGTAAATCTTGTCTCTATTTAAAAAATTTGGATGAAGTAAATTTTTCTGCGTTAAAGAAAATAATTCAAGCTGGTTTAAAAGACCTAAAAAAGGTTTACCCAGTTTCAAAGACTTAGTTATTACTTTTGATAAACTCTCTTAAAAACGTTTTTTCACGTTCAAGCACGAAACCGCTGGGAAATATTACAGGTGATTCAGCTTCCATTTTTTTCAGTATTTCTTCTGGAGCTAGCCATTGAGTTTCTTGACCTTCTTTAATCTCGTCTGCATCCAAGGTTATTTTACCGACTTCTCCAATGACTTTAGCGACAAAAGCGTAGGATATATGGAGTAAATTTATTTCATTTCTGTACTCTATAGTCATTCCAATAGGCTTTATAATTTCGCACTGACAACCAACCTCTTCAAGGACTTCGCGCTTTAAGGCTTCTTCTATAGACTCTCCTTGCTCAATACCACCGCCGGGTAATTTGTGATAGTTGTAGACATTTAAATATTGAGTGGCAACTTCACCTTTTTCATTTAGTAAAATAGCTCGGGCACTTTTCCGTAGTTTGTAATTACTTCCTAACTGTTCAAATTGTTCACTAATCCCTAGTGAGCCTTCGCTAATTTCGGCTAAGAGTTTCATGTGTTTAGTATAACAAAATTATGTAAAGCTTATATTAACTAGGAAAGAGCAGTTAATATTTCTTTTGGAACAGTAATCGACTTAGATTTATGTTCAAGATCATCAATATTGTTAAGTCCAATCCCTTTGTCTGGTATGAGTGTGTAAAGAGTTACATGTGTTGGTTGGTAGGGTATTTTGTAGTTAATCTTTTCGCTCAAAAAATCGGCAAATTTATTTAAGTTTGAAATTTCACATAGAGCCACCAAAGTCTGGTTTGCACCATCTTTAGCTAAGCGAAAATCTCCAGTAAACTTTGTCAGACAGAGACCGTGTTCTTGCTGAAACTGACAAAAATACTTCAATATTTCTGCCTCTATATTTTCAGCCACTGATAGGAAGTTTTTTACACATAATAGGCTGACATGAAAATTGGTCTTCTTTTTAAGTGTGATGCCGTCGACTGTAAATGTTTCTGGAATAGAGTAGTCGCTACATTCGAGCATGATATAGCCTTGTCCGTAGGTCAGATTATTGGTGCCGCAGATAGTGTTAGTCTCTCTCATAGTATTCGGCAGTATAGCAAAGACACAAGGCTAGAAGTTATTGATTTATTGCAAAGTACATGTAAGAGTTATATATATATCAATCGTTATATGAATCAGAGCACACAAGAAAAAGTGTTTATCGAGTCATTCTCTGAATATGGGGACGCTATTTTCCGTTACTGCATGTTTAAGGTCTCCAATGTCGAATTAGCCGAAGATATGACTCAAGAGGTATTCACTCGTTATTGGCAATATCTACGTGACGGAAAAGAGATGACCAATACTCGCTCGTTTTTATATACCATTGCCAACAATATGGCTAAAGACTGGTATAAAAAGAAAAAAGCCAATTCACTAGACCAACAAATGGAATATGGAGACATACCACGAGATAAATCTTCGAGTCCCGAAGTGGTAGCTGAGTACTTAGAAGTACTCGATACTATTGATGATATGGAACAGAAGGACAAAGAAGTTTTACTCTTAAAACACATTGAAGGACTAGAGCCAAAAGCCATTGCTGAGATTCTCGAAGAAACCGCCAATACAATCTCAGTTCGTATAAATAGAGCTACGAAGAGGTTACAGCAAAAACTTGGAATATGAATAAAGATATAAAAACAACAGAATATCTTGAAAAACTTAAGGCAATAAAACTGTCTGATTCTTCGCGTGAACGCATGGGTAAGGATCTTTTAGATTATGCTCGTTTTCATGGTGTAAGAGTTGAGGCTTCTGATCGTTTTAATGAACAGGTACCACCGCGTACTTCATTCATTACAAACATTCTAAACTTTAATAAAAAATCTATGACTGCTGCATTACTTGCGATCATGCTGGTCGCTGGAGGAGGAACATCATTTGCTGCTGAAGGAGCTGTTCCAGGAGACTTTCTGTACTCAGTAAAGACAGAAGTGAACGAAAATATTAAAAGTGCTTTTGCAGTTTCAAACGAAGCTGAAGCAAGACTTCAAGCTCGTTTGGCTAACGAAAGATTAGAAGAAGCACAAACTTTGGCTGCTCGTGGAGAACTTACTTCAGAAGCTGCTGCTGACTTAAATACTAGTTTGAAAACTCACTATGAAGAAGCTAAGGAAAGAAGTGTAGCGGCTGAAGCAAACGGAGATTTTGAAACATCTGCTTCAGTCAGAGCTTCACTTGAAGGAAACTTCCGAACTTACGCTGATGTCTTAGCTGACTTAAATACCAGAGTGTCAGGCAATGAGGGCGTTTCACTTATTTCAAACATAAGAGCTTACGCTGACTCGACTGCTACTGCTCAGACTCAAGCTACTGCTACTATTGAAACATCTGTAAGTGCCAAAGCGGCTTCGGAAGAGACTATGAAAAGAGCTGACAATATGATTGCTCAGGTGGAAACTAAGTTAGACAGAGCAGAAGGGAAGATCTCTGCTCAAGCTTATGCACGAATTGAAGCAAAGCTAGCTGAAGCGGTGTCTGCTAAAGCAGAAGCCCAAGCTTCTTTCAGAGCAGAGGCTTATAGAGAAGCTTACTCGTCAGCCCAAACAGCTATCAGAATTGCTAACGAAGCCGATACTATGATCAATAGTACTTTACGACTTCAGCTAGACCTACAGTTGGATACTAACTTAAACGGTATCTTAGATATACGAAATGATTCTGAAACAAATGTTGATTCAGAAAATGATAAACCTACAACTACTGACTCAGACACCCGGACTGACTCTGATACAGAGACCGAAGATACAAAGCCAATTAGAATTGATACGGAACTGGAAGCAAACACTGAAACCGGAATTGACGTAGACTTACTTGAAGCTGCGGTAAATACCAATTCTTCAGTAAGATCAGGTCTGAACTTATAAAATATAAGTATCTCAAAAGAAAAAACCGCCTTCGGCGGTTTTTTCTTTAATCAATCGTTTCTCTACCATCACCATCTATTGATATAGTCTCACCAAGAAACTTAGGTTGTCGGTGGGCGATAACTTCCAAGACAGACTTAACTCTGGCTAGTGATTCACGAAAGTGGTTTTTAAAAGAAATATTTTTGATACCAGATGGTAAACCTTGAATTTCTATATCTAAAGCTTTTCCAATATATACTGCGCGCGGTAAGTGAAATCCTTGGGTTACAACAATAGCAGAAGTAACATCAAACACGTCTCGCGCTCGGTACATTGAGTCGTAAGTATTAAATCCAGCGTAGTCTAGAAAAATGTGACTGACTGGAATGTCTTGTTCAATTAAATATTTATGAACCGGAACCACTTCGTTGTAGTTGTAAGTACTATTGTCACCACTAACTAGAATTCTCTTTGCCTTACCGGCCCGGTAGGCGAGTACAGCTGTATCAACTCTATCTTTGAGGATAGGACTTAAAGTTCCACTACTGTTTACGCCCGCTCCAAGAACAATGATTGTCTGTGCTGGAGTGAGGTTATCTATTTCTTCAACGATACTTTTATTAGTACTAACTAAAATATAAATATTGCAGAGGACAAAAACCATTAATCCGACCCCAATTCCATAGTAACCAAGTTTGATTAATCTAGCTCTGATATTTATTTCAGCCATTGTTAGTTAAAGTATAGCAGAGTTATTTCTAAAGGTATTTCTGGCTGATTAACTGCTACATTAATGGTAAAATTTAACTATGAATCTTAAAAATATTTATATGTCCAAAGCAGTCGTCTTTGTGATTGTTTGCGCGATCGTATTGATTATTTTCTTAGTATTAAAACAAGCTGAACCAGAAGGAGTGCCGGTAGTGAGTGATTATAAAAACGCCACTTATTTAATTGAAGGAGAAGAAGTCCAGTTAGTTGATGGTTATAGTCAATCTGAAGAAACGACAGATTCTGCCTCAAACACAACTACTCGCTATTTTGGTAATGAATTAATAACTGACTTAGATGGTGATGGAGATGAGGACATTGCCTTTATCCTTACTCAGGAAGTTGGCGGTAGTGGTACTTTTTATTACGCTGTAGCTGCACTGAAGACAGAAAATGGATACGTTGGATCAGATGGTTACCTACTTGGGGATCGTATCGCTCCTCAGACTGCAGAAGTAAGTCAAAATCCACGTCATAAATATGTGGTGGTGTTTAATTATGCTGACCGTGCATTAGGAGAACCAATGAGTGCTCAAGCTTCTGTAGGTAAAAGTGCCTACTTAAAGATAGTTCCTGAAAGTCTACAATGGGCCATTGTAGAACCAGATTTTGAAGGAGAGTCTAATCTATAAAATGATTCATAGTTCTGTATTTAAAGTAGTCAGTGTTGTTTTGCTTACTGGACTACTTTTTGTATGCTTCAATATGGGAATGTTTAATATATTCAAGACGCTATACTCCATCGCAAAAGTATCACCCTATGAACAAGTAGTAGAAGGAGCTCCAAGTATTTTTATTTTGGGTGATAGTACTGGTTATGGCACGGGTGCTGATAAAAAAGAAGAATCTGTCGCTGGTTTAATTGGGCAAAATTATCCTGAATATACAATTAAGAATAATAGTAAGAATGGTAGGACTATAGGCGAGTTAGTTCCTGTAGTAGAAAAAATTGAAGGTGAGTATAAACTTATCTTATTACAAATTGGCGGAAACGACATTCTCCAGTCGCGCGATGTTGCCATAGTAGAAAAAGAATTACGTCAGATAGTTACTAATCTAAAGTCACATACAGAAAATATTGTCATGATCTCTTCGGGGAATATCGGTGCTGCGACCAGATTAACTGGCAGCAATACAGAAAAGTTTGAGAGACAGACTCGTGAATTTAGAGAGATGTTTATCAAAGTCTCTGTTGACACTCCTTTAACTTATGTTGATTTGTTTCTCGAACCAGAGAATGATCCTTTTGTTTCAGATCCTAAAAAGTACTTTGCTTGGGACGGACTACATCCAACCAGTGCCGGTTACGCCTTCTGGTATACAAAACTTGGTCCGGTCTTGAGAGAACTTTTGTAATTATTTAAAGGTGTTTGTGATAAAATTTAAAAGTATGGAAAAACAACAAATAAATCCAGTTTCATGGTTTGAAATCTATGTTGACGATATGGAACGGGCAAAAGATTTTTATCAGAAGGTCTTACAAGTTGAAATTAGTAGCTTACCTAATCCAGAAGGAATAGAAATCCAGATGGAGGCTTTTCCAATGGAAATGAATGCCGCAGGTGCATCGGGAGCCTTAGTAAAGATGGATGGGTATGGACCAAGTAACAGAGGTACTATCATATATTTTGAAAGTGAAGATTGTGCAGTGGAAGAGTCTCGAGTAGAGGCAGCTGGCGGAAAGGTACTGAAGTCTAAAACAAGTATTGGCGAGTATGGATTTATGGTAGAGGCGCTAGATAGTGAAGGAAACACTTTTGGCATTCATTCCAATAAGTAACATTTAAGCTAAAAAATAATAAAACACCCGAAAGGGTGTTTTATTATTTTTGTTAAGTAGTTATATATCTAGAAGAGGAAATACATCTAAAGCCACCTCTTCGTAGGGATGGTTATTTTTTAAAACTTCTTTAAGTAGGGATATTTGTTCTTTCTTACAAACAAATTCAATCACCACCTCCTCTACTTCTTCAAGATTATTTGACTTACCTATGCTTGGGACAGCATTAGTGTTTGGCATAAAGTAACCTTTTCCGCTAGTTACGAAGCTGCAGTGTGAGTAGTTTCCAATATTGCCGATACCAGCGTCACCAATGGCTATCCTGACTTTATCAGCATGAGAAAGAGGACAGGTTAGCCAGACTTTTACTTTATTGCTAAATTCCATAATAGGTACAGTATAACAAAAAGCGCCCGCCGAGGTCGCCAATCTCGGCGGGGTTTCGGTGGGCGCGGTAGTTAGGCGCGCGGCGGCTTTGTCTTCTCGAGAGACTGAACAAAAAAGAGCGCGATTTTTTCCATCTCGTCACCTGTCATAACAAAAGCGTGAGGGTTTGAAACTGCATTCATCTCCTTGGAAAGAACGGCAAACGTCGCTGTGGCCTTTCCTGAGCCGCATTTGCTTGTCAATTCAACAAACGCAACGATGTAGGTAGGTGACGAGTTTGAAAAACTTCTGCGCTTGCCCACCTGCTCCGTTTGCCAAGGTGTCTCCAGGGCAGTGTAGACGAGCACAAAGTCCCCGATGGAAAGTCCGGACTGGTGCTCAGTCACGATATCCAAGTTCAACGTGAACTTTCGCTCATCGAAGCGTAGGTATGTCGACCGTTTTGATACCTGGAATCCAACCCCAGCACTCAGACGTGAGGCGAGGAGGTCTCTTTTGTATCGCAAGCCCAAAACTCGATCAGTCGGTGTATTGTAGTTCATTTTGATCTCCTCATACGTGAGAATTCCGACACACTGTCGGCATTTGGATCAGAACAGTCTGTTCCAAATTAAACATATCACTGATATGTGTTATGTCAATTTAATCTGAAAAGGTAGATTTGTGGCGAGTGTATACTCTATTCCGTTTTAAGGTATAGCTTGCTGTATTTTGTCATAGCACGTTCAATAATCTTTATACCAGCTCCTTTTTTAGTGACTTGGTATTTTCCTTCGATGTTTTTTGTTACTAGACCCTCATCAGAAAGCTTGCGTAACTTGAGAGTCAGTGTACGAGTAGAAATACCACCAAGCCATGTTTCTAACTCACAAAATCTTTTCGGACCTTCATTTAGCGAACGAAGAATAAGCATTGTCCAGGTATCTGAAAGAAGAGTGACAACTTTTGTAATTGGGCAGTCTTGATGGGGCATACAATAAATATAGCAAATTTTTAATACTTTACAATGTAAAGTATCTGTATCATAAAAGCCTACTTACTTTACAAAGTAAAGTAATAAGAATATTCTAATATCATTAAGTTAAAAATATTTATGTTGAATGTAAAAATAATTGTTGGTAGTACCAGAGAAGGCCGCTTCAGTGAAAAAATCCTTCCGTGGATTAATGCTGAACTAGACAAGACTGAGGGAATTTCATATGAAGTTCTAGATTTAAGAGACTGGGAAATGCCATTTTATGCCAGTGCCCAAAGTCCTAAAAATGTAACTGATGGCCAGTATGAAAATGAAACAATTACCAAATTCGCTGCTAAGGTTGCCGAAGCTGATGCTTATATTTTAATTACACCAGAATACAATCACGGAACAAGTGCGGTGCTCAAGAATGCTCTTGATGTTATCTATAATGAATGGAATCAAAAACCAGTAGCTTTTGTCTCATACGGAAGTATTGGTGGCGGTCGAGCCGTGGAGCAACTACGTCAGGTTGTAGTGGAGTTGCAGATGGCATCAGTTCGAAATGCTGTCCATATTATGAATCCTTGGTTCATGCTTGATGAAAAAGGAAATCTAAAAGACGGCGCACTAGATGACTATACTAAATCCCTATCCGGTACCCTCGAGCAACTTCAGTGGTGGGGCAACGCTCTTAAGGAAGCTCGCTCAAAATAACTAACCTCCAATACTGTCTCGGAAAGTACAAATATAAAACCACCTTCAGAGGTGGTTTTATATTTGTAGAAATCTCTGAACTAATTTTAAGTATTTTTGATTGAAATGGAGTGTCCTATACAAGATCACTAGAGTGAAGGAGAAGGGGCTATTAACAATTATAGCAGTAAGGTACCTTGCATTACACAGTACTACATGTTACGGTACTAGCATGAGTGATGAAAAACAAGAATATAACGTCGAGAATGCCAAATCGCAGATGCGAAAAGGCTTTCTGGAATTCCCGATCCTTTTAATAATTGGTGCCAAACCCACCTATGCGCCGGATATCTTAAAGCAACTTAAGAATGCCAACTTGCTAGTAGTGGAAGGTACCCTCTACCCACTACTCTCTCGCCTAAAGCGTTCCGGTCTGGTGGAGTATGAGTGGCAAGAGAGCAAAAGCGGTCCACCAAGAAAAATGTACACCATCACGATTCAAGGGAAAGAAGTCTTACAACAACTAGAAACATCATGGAGATCACTTGATACTTCAGTAAACACACTAATCAATCATTATGAAAAAAGTAATTAATATCACCCTCGGCAGTATCGTCTTTGCAATTGATGAAGACGCTTATAGCGTTTTAGCCACGTATCTTGAGCAAATAAAAAACAACCTTAAGAACAGTGATGATATCAAGGAAATCATTGATGACGTCGAGATTGCTATTGCTGAGAAGTTTATGGCTCGCAAACGAAGTGAAAAAATGGCTGTAACATCTACTGATGTTGAGGTCGTGATTAGTGAGATGGGTAGTCCGGTTGAGTTTGGTACTGGTGAAGAAGAGGCTGCAAACACAAACCAAACAGCTGTACCTAAAGAAACAGAGCCTGAACCAAAAAAGAGACTATACCGTGATAAAGACAATGCTGTCATCGCTGGTGTTTCTTCAGGTCTCGCCAATTACTTTGGTATTGATCCAGTGGTAGTTCGTCTCATCTTTGTCATTTCTATCTTCTTTAATGGTCTTGGACTCTTGGTCTATATTATTCTCTGGCTAGTGGTACCGATAGCTAAGACCACAGCAGACAAGTACGCCATGCGCGGCGAGCGAGTCACACTCCAAGATATCACCGAACGCGTAAAAAAAAACTTAACTGATATCGATCAGTACGATTACGAAAAAACTAAAGGCGCTTGGTCGGGGGCCCGCAGTTTCCTTGATAAATTATTTCGAATTATCGGAACGGTTTTGATGTTCGTCGTTTTGGTACTGCGGTATGTAGTGGGTATTGTTGCTATTGTTGCCGGGGCACTCGGTATTGCCGGAGTGGTGTCGGCTTATAGCGTTCTGCTTTTCTCAGAAAAGGTTTTGTTCCCGCCAGAAGTTGAGCTCGTACTTGAAACACTACTAAGTAGTGCCTTGGGAATTATTGCTCTAGTATCTTCATTTATTGTGGTGACGATACCACTAATAGTTTTGATAGTGGCCGGAGCTTGTCTCTTAGCTAAGTGTAATTACTTTACCGTCCAAAAGACCGTCACCCTTGGCGTGGTCTGGATAGTAGCTGTGGCACTAGCCGGTACTCTCGGGGCACTACAAGTTGAGCAGGTGATGCCTCTTGGCAACATGGAAGGACACTTTAATGACTCTAGTTTTAAGGTGAAGTGGGAGAACGGAGCTATCTATGGAAGCGATGAAGGCGGATACTATATCTACGAAGATCGTCGGAATGTTATTCTGGAGTAACCACTTATATGTCTCTTGAATACATACTCATTGGTGTTTTTGCGGCCATCAACCTTGTGGCTTTTTTGGTCATGGGAAATGACAAGCGAATCTCTAGAAAGGGAGGAGATTTTGATCGTATTCCCGAAGGGCTTATTTTCTTCATTGCTGCGGCCATGGGTGCAGCCGGCGCCTACCTCGGCATGCTTGCCTTCCGTCACAAAACCCGCAAATGGTACTTCCAATTAGGTATTCCACTGCTTATTTTACAAAACCTAGCTACACTTTATTTGGTTTGGGAAATGGTGGTTTTGAATTGAGAAGCGTTACTTAATAATGGTTGTTTGAGTGAGGAGGTGGAAAGTGATACTCTTAATGGATATGAATCCAAATCTCGCCATCATTTACAATTTAGTTCACGCACTCAGCGTTTCAGTTTATGAACTTTTGAAATAATTATGGCATACTCGTCAAAACTACTTGAGGAATACTTTGCATCAGTAAACGACAAATTTCAGACTGGCCAAGCACGTGAGCATGCATACAGACCAGTTTTCGAAAGACTCATCCACGAGCTTGATGCGTCACTTAAGATACTTAATGACCCTTCAAGAAGTGCTCATGGAAATCCTGACTTTGTATTCCTCAGAGGTGATGTAACCGTAGGCTACACAGAAACAAAAGATATTGGTGTTGATTTGGATAAGGTGGAAAAATCCGACCAGATGCAAAGATATTTAGGATATTCAAACCTAATTCTTACTGATTATCTAGAATTTCGCTTTTTTAGAAACGGAGTCGTGTACGAAGATCCAATCAGAATCGCTCATATACAAAATGGTCATTTAGTTTCAAACACTGAACAATTTGAAAGACTTTTGAATGCTCTTTCTGACTTTTTGCATGGTGAAGCTGAACCAATTAAAGATGGTAAACATCTCGCGGAGATTATGGGTGGCAAGGCGCGAAGACTAAGTGACAACGTACTCAGCATACTCAACCGAGATAAGGTGACAGACGTCCAAAAAGTGTTTGAAACAATGCGAAATCTGCTTGTGCACGATATGTCCAAAGAGTCTTTTGCAGATATGTATGCTCAGACCCTGGTATACGGACTTTTTGTTGCTCGATACAGTGACGAAACACCGGAAACTTTCAGTCGTTCAGAAGCACGCGATTTGGTACCAGCGTCTAATCCTTTTCTTGCACACTTCTTCGACCATATTGCAGGGGTAAATTTTGAGCCAAAACTAGGTTATATTGTCGATGAATTATGTGAGGTCTTTCGCCATGCAGACGTAAAAGACTTGATGACACAATATTTCGGCAAGACTCTTTGGGGTGATGAGACAGAAGGACCTGATCCGGTCATTCACTTCTATGAGGACTTTCTCAAAGAGTATGATCCTGAGTTACGAAAGAAAATGGGTGCTTACTACACACCGACTCCAGTAGTTCGATTTATTGTGAAATCAGTTGATAAAATACTCGAGAAGGATTTTGGTCTCGCTCGTGGCCTAGCAGATACAAGTAAGCATGAAAACGGTATACATAAAGTACAAGTGCTTGACCCTGCCACCGGAACAGGGACTTTCATTAGTGCAGTAATTCGAACAATATACGAACGTATTTTGAAATCAAAGCAAGAAGGTTCATGGCCAGCCTATGTGCACCACGATTTACTGCCACGCATCCACGCATTTGAGTTGATGATGGGGCCGTATACTATCGCTCATTTAAAGTTGAGTATGGCATTTAAAAAGACAGGTTTCTGGAATTTTCATCGGCGACTAAACATATTTCTAACAAATTCCTTGGAAGAAACAGCTCCACAAGATTCTGTGTTCTCTGGATTCGGTTTTGCTGAAAGTATTGCCGAAGAATCTAAAGAGGCCAGCAAAATAAAGAATGATACCCCAATTATGGTTATTATTGGAAATCCACCGTATAGTCCCAGCTCAAGTAATAAAGGTAAGTGGATTCAAGATTTAGTTAAGGTCTACAAAAATGGTCTCGAAGAGAAAAGTTACAACGCTTTGTCTGACGACTATGTAAAATTCCTGAGACTGGCTGAGCATTTTATTGAAAAGAATGAGTCTGGAATCATTGCCATGATCACCAATAATTCTTTTGTTGATGGCATTGTTCACCGTCAGATGCGTAAACATTTGCTAGAAACTTTTGATGACATTTATATATACAATTTACATGGAGATTCAAATAAAAAAGAGAAATCACCAGACGGAAGTAAAGATGAAAATGTTTTTGAGATTCAGCAAGGAGTCGCAATCTCAATCCTAGTTAAAAAAAGCGGTGGAAGCAAAAACTTAGCAAACGTTTGGCATGCCGACTTGTATGGAACACAAAAAAGTAAATATTCTAAACTTACAAATTCAAACATCGAAAACACTGAGTGGAAAAAATTAGATAGTAAAGATCCATACTTCTTTTTTGTTCCCAAAAATTTTGAACTTGAGGAAGAATACAACCAAAACTTCTCTATTGAAGACCTGTTCCTCGTAAAAGCAGCTGGGATTAAAACACACAGAGACGCTGTTGTTATAGGTTTTTCGAAGGAAGAGTTACGACTACAGGTTCTAGCGCATGGAGTCGATCCTATTGACTATGATGAGGAATTAGTCGAGAGAATACTTTACAGACCTTTTGACGTTCGATTTATTTACTATGATACAAAACTTGTTGAACGACACAGAAAAGAACAGATGAAACATTCTCTCAAAAATAACATTAATCTACTTTCTGGTAGACAGTCAAAATCTGGTTTTACTAATCACTACTTTGTTTCAGATACTTTATCAGAGATGAAGACCGCCGAGAGTAGTACTGGATCCTATCATTTCCCTTTGTATGTTTACGATGACCATGGTGAAGGAATGAACAACTTTGAGCCAGAAATCTACAGAAAGATTGAAAGTGTTGTTGGTGATACAGATGCAGAGAAGCTTTTCGGATATATATACGCGACTCTATACTCTCATACATACCGTGATAATTACGGTGAGTTTTTGAAAATAAACTTTCCTAGTATACCGTTCCCTAGTAACGCTAAGTCATACCAATCATTGTCACAACTAGGAGTAGAGCTTCAAAAGATTCATCTGATGGAATCAACAAAACTTTATAATTTTGTGACAAGTTACTCTGTATCAGGAGAGAATTTAGTGGAGAAAATTTCCTACAAAAATAGCAACGTTTACATCAATAGCGAGCAGTGTTTTGGTGACGTACCAGAAGTTGCTTGGAATTTCTATATTGGTGGGTACCAACCTGCCCAAAAGTGGCTTAAAGACCGCAAAGATCGAAAGCTAACACATGAAGATGTTGAACACTACCAAAAAATTATCGTTGCCCTTATCGAAACAGATCGCATCATGAAGGAGATAGATTCAGTTTATAAAATTTAATTATGTTCAACAGAGAAAACGATGAAATAAGCAGATTGCGAGAAGAATGGCCAAATATGACCTATGAAGATAAGGTTGATAAATTCCTATGGAAAATGGTTTGGTTTCATCACGAAAAGCATATTCCGGGTGCGCCACCCCATCAAGCCATCAACAGACTTGCTGATATGCTTGATAGCGCCGCCAAGTCATCTGATCAACTTACAAAGTCCATTCGCACAGCAACATGGGTTGGTGGTATAGCGGCCTCAGTGGGTGTGTTGGTTGCAATAGTCAGCCTACTTATAAAATAAATCATCTGAAACACTAGCGGGAAAACGACAATTACTTCTTATGCTTGGTCTTATCGACTAGCACAAAGGTTACCGCTTTGCCTCCGTATGGAGGAACTCGGTCACCTTTGGACAGAGTAATCTCTTATTTCGATTCCGAAACACGGTATTGCCCTGACTTCGAGGCGGTGCCGCCTGTTTTGACTTTCGTCATAGGTTGGTTTGCTTACGCTAATAATCCGGGGCACACCTCTCCGCGCCCTGGGTCAACGCTCAACATGAACGCTGACTAGGGGGGAAGTGAGTTGATCCCCTAGACTACAGAAATGGGCACTCTAAATCTCCCGCTAGTGTTTCAAAGGCCTTTTGAAGGTATTATACAAAATTTATTACAATGTCGTCCATTCCCTTGCGAGAGGACTTCTGCGCGCCCGAGCTTTAATAGCAAATCTGACCTGTCATACGACTAAAAGTCACAACTCTGGTTTGTTTTGCCAGATTTTATCTTCTCTTTATTACACAGCTCTTGCGATTGTGTAAACGAGGCGCATAATTGGGTCCATGTGGGTAAAAATTGGCCGAGATAACGCGGTCGAAATCAGTGACGACGTATTTGATTTGATTCTACGGTTATATCCCGAGGAACGTCTTTTCGACAGACCTCTACTTAGGGACGCTCGTGATGCTGGTCATATCAGTTACAGCGTTATATTAGGTGAATGTGAATCAATTTGTCTCCCTTGGCAAATATTCTTTTTAAATATTGGAAACTTAAAAAAAGAACTTGACTCTATTGAGTTGCAGAGAAAGGACAAGTTTAAAAATACCAGCTTTTCTAAACGTAAAGGTTCAGGCAATGTTACTTCAAAACGAATCATAGATAGACTTATTCGACTGCAGGCTTTTGTCGAAAGCGACTCCTATTACACCAACAATGCCTTTGTTTCTTCTTTCAAAGGAAGAACTCTTATAGATCAAGTTAACTTCACTCTCAAACACTTTGAAATTGATATTAAAAAATTTAGATCTAAAAATAAAGAAGACGCGCTCGAATATCTTATTTCGCAAATCACTAAAAAGAACATAAATATCTCGAGGGGAGTACTTAAGGGTGGAGTTTTACCGGAAAGCCCCACCCTTATTACTGTTTATAAAAATACCAGCGGTTTCGTTTTACAAAGTGAAAAAGTTCCTTATATTTTTCTACCCGACGAAATAAATCCTGATGATGTAGCTGGGAGAAGAATTTATACGCTCATTTACCTTCTTGCGTGTATTGGTCTTGATCAGTATGACTTTTATATTGAAGGCCATCACAGTGCCAGTATGCTTAAAAGGAAAGGCGGGGTTAAAAATTTACACGACATCGTCACAGCTTTCTTATTACCCTTCTCAGTTACTGAAGCTTTACGAGACAAGATAGTTACCACAACAACAAGAGACAACTTGGCAAACGATTACAATCTTACGCCAACTGCTGTCTTAACAACCCTGCTTCGTCGGAAAATAATAAGTCTGTCAGTTTATAAAGCTTTGCTTCCACCAAAATACGTAAAGAAATCAATGCCGAGCAAACCAATGAAAAGAATCACACCGGTAAACGCAGCAAATAAATTTTGCGGAAGCATTTCAACTGAATCAATTAACCGCAGTTTGCGAGTAAAAGGAATTACTAATGTTCCGGCACAGTATCTTTTGTTTGGGCGTCCTCGGCATAAAGATTTCAAATCCTACTGTAAGGCAAACAGCCTATGAAAATTCTTGATACGTCAGCGCTAAATTTTGTTATGAAAAATAATATTATCATTGATGAAAACTTTTTCGTTACGCCTGATATTCTTGAGGAAATATACACTCTCGAAATTGCGTTGAATAAAGCTGCACCTTTAACATATTTAATTGATCTTTTTGAAGAGGAGTCATTTCAGAAAGCGCTTTACTTAAAGAATTATCATTTTATTTTAAACAGTGTTGGTGGTAAATCAATTTATACTATGCGAGGTATGGGTGACGTTTCGCTCCTTGCGCTAGCAAAAACACTGATTGAAAGTAAGGGCGCATTTTGGTCTTTAGAACTACCATTCGCAGAGTATGCTGAAAAACACACCATCTATTCTGGTGACGAAGGACTAAGAAAACGACTTGAAAAAATTGTTGGTAATGAAATTGTAATTCTATCGCCTTCCCAAATATAAAAAGAGACAGAGACAATAAAATTGAAGATTATGTGTTGTGATTCTAGAACAAGTAAAACCGCCTAAGGCGGTTTTACTTTGCTTTACTTTCGTTTTGTTACTTCACCACAATAAATTCATTTAACATCGCTAGATACTGATCTATAAGCTTTGGTTGGATTTTGCCATGATGGAAGGGTTTGATAGCACCTTTGTTTGTGATGATAGTGTCTACTTGATCAAAGAAAAAACCATCTGGTGTAGCAATGAAGAGGGCAGCGTGTCGCCAAGACTTTTCTATCTCTTTGGCAATAGCGTTTACTTTACCATTAGTTCTTTTAGCCATGTATTTGATTTCAACTAAGGTCACATTGTGAGTGTCTTCATTTACTATGGCGTAGTCAGGGGCTTTGCGGACAATTTCTATCATTGCTTTAGCGTCTTCGCTCTTAGGGGCTTTGGCCAGTTGATGGACTACTTTTTCGTAGCCGAATTCTAATACGGTATAGCCTTTAGTGTTGTGTATCATCTGTTCAAAGATAATTTCTGCAATCTTTCCCTTAATCAGTTCGTGGGTAAATTTGATGTTATTCATATTCAGTAATTATAACCCGTCTCTACAGTTAAAAGAGACAGAGACAATAAAACTGAAGATTCTGTAGTATGACTCTCTATACTTCAATCTTCTCTCCAAAGGCAAAGAGGTGTTTTTCTGTGTCCAGATAGTCCTTGATAAGGCTGGGATTATTAAATAATTCGTCGCCGATTATGCTATAGATCTCAATCATTTTAATGCGGAATGTATGTGAGATGCGTAAAGTGATTTCGGACTGGTGGGTGACAGCTAAGATTTCTTTTAATTCACTTTGTAGTTGGGTGTGGGGTATCGCTAATCTGTTCATGATAAATGCCTGAACAAAAGCGGCTCTGACCGCCGTACTACCATGCTGAAGAAAATTTTCCTCGGTACAAAATTCTTTTAATTCAAAAGCAATTTCATTTAAGGCTAAGCTTGGCGTGATTGATTTGGCTGAGGATTTCTTTATGCAGTTTTGGGCTCGTTTGCGGGGTGACGTTAGTACACTTTGTCCGAAGCAATCTAGCGTATCGGGGTAAAGAGTGTCGGGATCTATTGTTTGATTTAGAAGACTACAAACACGAAGGTAGCGAGCAGTGCCTGAGGTTCCTGCATAAATATCGTAGTCTAGAATTTTTTGGATAGTCATATAAAGTTTACTAATTATAGCTTAAAGAAAAGTGCGACCCAGTGAAGAGTCGCACATAATTTCTTCAATAGACCGATACGGGATTGTGCAGGACCGCTGCTCCGTACTGGTTGTACCAGCCAAGGTTCACCGTCTCATGATTGCAGACCAGCAATCGATCGCGAGCGGCAATGTGCGCTAGGGCGCAGTACTGTGACGCTGTCCGGATTGTTCTTTGACGCATCTCACTGAAGTCAGAAACTCCAAGTTTTTGATACATCACAGAACGTGCCTGGGCGTCATGGGTAATGCGACTTTGCAGGTCACTGTTATTGGTGATTTCTCCTGCCATCGTCAGTTCCAGAGACCGCAGCTCGGGGAACCGTTCGGTCATTGCCGTGACGATCCAGCCTTTACCCAAGAGGTGTTCTCGGGTTGCTTTGATAGACTGGTGAATCATTCCCAGAAATTCATCTCTGGTCTGACCAGTTTTCCGGCACAAGACCGCATCATCAGCTTCTTGATCAGCGACGACAATCTCACACTCCATGTGCGGGATTGCCGGCGCGATAGTCTCGAGAAACTTTATATGCAGCTGCGACAAGAGCGGAATCGCACCTCCGACAGTACAGAAATTGTACTGGCCGTGACTATGTGAGTAGTCAGGGCAAGAGGGGGCAATAATCCGAATCTTTTCCTGCAGTAGGACAGTGCCGAGACGATTAATCATAGCCCGACTGTGCGACTGGGGACCAAGCAGTGGCAGAATGTTTTCCAATGTCTGGAAAGCTTGTTCTACTCGGCCTTCGGCCTGGTGGCTTTGCGCATACTGCATGATGGCAGTGCGGTTACGTTTGGTAATCATGAGACTCTCCTTGGGTTGGTGTGAAAGAACTGTTTTGCTACATAACAAAACCCGCTCACAGAGCGGGTTTTGTATACAAAAGAATGAGTATAAAATTTTACAACACAAAGCCCGCACGATGAGAATTTCGTGTAGGCCACCAACTATTAGTTGTATGTTGTTTAAACATAATTTAAATGTATCAGAAATATTCTTCTGGTCAATTGCTCTAAGTGTTTTGAGGAAAAGGGGGCAGGGCCATAAAATTGAAAATTAAATGTGTAATTTTTCCACTTAAATAATGAAATAAAGGTACTTGAACTGCAGTCTCAGTGAGTGTATATTTAACACTAATATGTCACAAAAGGCGCCAGATAAAATGAGGTTTGCCGCCATGGCGGTTGATGTGGTGATGTTCGCGGTGCTGGATGGAAAGCTTTCGGTGCTCCTTGGTGAAGTTAATCGTCCGCCACACTACACGAAGGTTGAAGCCTTTATCGGCGGTTTGATTGAAGCCAAGGAAACTGCGGAGATGGCTCTCGAGCGTCATATCGCTAGTAAGACAAGTCTTAAGAAAACCTATACTGAGCAGCTCTATACTTTTAGTGAAATTGAACGCGATAAACGTAATCGCGTTATTTCTGTCAGCTATTTAGGCTTGGTTAGGCCGGATGCCCACGCGCTTCAGTTAGACAAAGGACTGCGCTGGTGTCCGGTCCGAGAGTTGCCAAAGCTGGCGTATGACCAC
This sequence comes from uncultured Candidatus Saccharibacteria bacterium, assembly GCA_964350985.1. Lineage (GTDB taxonomy): Bacteria > Patescibacteriota > Minisyncoccia > Phycocordibacterales > UBA918 > OLB19. The sequence goes on along the minus strand of CAYGLK010000002.1, from coordinate 118,056 downwards.
ACCAAGATGTTTACCGCCGCACTCAATCGTCTGAAAGGCAAGGTTTCCTATACGAACATTGCTCAATTCTTACTCTCGAAAGAATTTACACTAACTGAACTTCAGACTGTCTACGAACTAATCTTAGGCAAGGAGATTGATAAGCGTAACTTTCGAAAAAAGATCGTTGCTCTAGGGATGGTGGTAGAAACTGGCGAGGTACAACAGGGAGTAAAGAATCGCCCGGCAGCACTCTATCGTTTTCAGTCAGAAAAACTTACTGAGCTTTCGCTCGTTATCTAAGAGGAGGGAAGAGCGGCCGTAAGGCCGCTCTTTTGCTGTCTGTCAGGTGTGTAGGTTTGACGCTAATTAATAATTGTATCGTATTTAGTGTAGCGTTGACACTAACACATAACAGGTGTATCTTAGTGTCAGATACACACAAAGTACCTAAGAAGGTTTGAAACCGTTAGCGGATGAAGTAGTTCCATCTTAGGTACGTGTCCGGTTCTTTGACAAAAGAATATAAATATAACAGCAACTCTCTGGATATTAAAAACCAACTAAAGAAGTTCGGAATCGAATTACTACGGTGGCTGTTGATGGGCTGGAAGGGTATTTGTCAGTATTTAATGGGTTAACCAGTGTTGTAATCCAACATTGAATCTAACCCATAAATTATTGACAGATAATCAAATTAGTGTTTGAATTGCGTATTCCAAATTGTGGCTAGCCTGCAAGGGTTGGAAAAGCTATTTGACATACAGCTGATCAACAGAAACCAACTGAAGAAAGAGAGGTAACACAATGTCCTCCATACATGTTTGTGGCCGTAAAGGTACGTACCAGGTACAAAACCTGGTCGGAGAGAATGACAGATTTCGCTACTTTCGGGTGCAAAATCCAGAATCTCCCGACTCCGAATTGATGCTGAAGATTGGTGTCTCGACCGCCCAAAATGGGATTCTCGACCGCGAAGCTTTTCTTCTCGGCGAGTTGACCGAGGCCGCGGCGGGGCTCGAAGCTGAGTATCAGCGGAAATTCCCGGGACACAACAGGCTGAATTACACCATCTGCTTTCCGCAGGTGGTCGAAACGTTTGTTGTACCAGATCAAGGAAGCCGCCGGGTCGTTGTTCTTGGGTTCCAAGCAGTTGACCGTTTGATCGACCTTGTTCCTATCTCTTTCATTCGTGAACGTGATCGGTCCAGGGTCGATATGAAGACCAGTGTTTGGATCTTGGGGAAGACCCTCAAGTTCCTTGACTTCGTCCATAGCTGCGATGTCGGTTTTGGCAGCCTCGCTGATCACGAAACGACCCTGATTGAGAAAGAGCACCATCTGGTGACTCTGCTTGATTGGTCGCAAGCGAAAAGAGGGTTCGATGCCAAAAGCCGGCGCGAAGAAGTCGCTCTGGCTGCACGAAATGTTTGGTGGTTACTTGGAGGCGACTTGGCAACAATGACGCTTCCGAAAGATGACCCCGACTATGATTCTGCCTATGAGGCAGTTCTGATGAGTCTTACGCGCGGAGCATTTTGCGATGCTCGTGAGGCTCATTCCGCTTTCTACCACACGGTAGAGTCACTCTGGGGACGGAATTTTCATCCGTTTACAACACTCGCACTTTCCACAGGAGATAGACCATGAGTCGTGCAGACAAGAGCTTTCGTCACTTTGATCGTTCGGCCTACGCCGGAGAATCCGCCAAGGTCGCTGCCGCAGGTGGCGATGCCTCACACGCAGGTCGGCAACACTACGAAGCGACGGGGGCACTTCATGCCCTCGTCGATCCGGCTGGGTATGACCTGGTACGGAAGTCGTGGCCTCGCTATGATGAACTCGTGAACGGCAAGTTCCGGCTCGGCGTCGGGGTACCGATGCTCGTCGAGAACTTGTTCGATACGACGGGTTCCATGGCCAGCAACATTCGCCTGATCTTCGACTCGCTGCCGAAGCAGTACGACCTCCTGACGGCGGGTGCAAACCCGCTCCTCGGACGGTACGATGTGCAGATCATGAATGCCATGTTCGGTGACGTGGAGGACAAGTTCGTCCTCGCCCGAACGCAGGCGGAGATGGATGTCCGTATCGCTGAGCAACTCGTGCTCATGATTGCTGAAGGCAAGGGTGGCGACGAGCCAGAAGATCCGGAATACGGTCTCTTCGGGGCAGCGTTCCTCACCGACCCCTTCATCAACCGCTACGGTCTGCTGCCGTACCACTTCATGACGACGGACGCCACGAGTCATGGACGTGTCGACAAGCGGCATCTCATCCGGGTGTTCGGCGAGACGGTGTTCGAGCGGTGCTCGGACAATGGCTTTCCGATGGACCAGCGGGATTTTCCGTCTGGAACTGATGAGATCATGAGCGTGCTCAAGAAGCGGGCTCATGCGTTTGCCATCATGGTGGGCCGTGACAGTGTCAACTACTGGCGGCGGTACTACGGGGATGAACACGTGGTGGTGATTGATACCACCAAGCACATCGCTTACGTCGAAGCGGCCATCATCGGTCTGACGGAAGGTGTACTCGACCTGCAGTCGGTCGTGGGTTTCCTCACGGAAACTGGGTGTAGTGCAACTGTGGCGCGTGAAATTCAGCGCGCAGTGGCGCACATCCCGCTTGGCGCACAGACGCTCTTCCCCAATTTCGACAAGATTCCCGGGAAGGGAGCGGTGTTTGCCAACAAGCACGACCTGTGGCCGGTCGCTGAAGAAGGAAGTGAGCCCGAAGCCGCCGCTGGCGGAACGTGGCTCTGAACTTGCCGTAAAGGTGTGCAGGACGAGAGTCCTGCACACTTGCGGTCACAATGACTGGGAGGTTTTATGGTCGAAAAGAAAGCCTATACTGTCACCGACCTTGGTGGTGGTGACGGGGGGAAAGGGGGTGTGGTGCACAAGTTGTGCTCACTCCGAAAACCCCATACCGTCATCAAGGTTGGGGGAGCACAAGGACATCACGGCGTAACAACCTCCCGTGGTGAACAGTTTGCCTTCAGTCAGTTCGGGTGTGGCACCTTCAATGGTGCCCGCACGTTCGTGACTGACCGGTTTGTGGTTTCGCCCCTTGGCTTCCTCAACGAGGCTAAGGAGCTCCGCTACGAACATGGAATTTACGACCCGTTGTCTATTATCGCTGTCGATGAGAATGCCCTCGTGACGACGCCTTTTCATGGCATAGCGTCACGACTGAAGGAACTTGCTCGCAAGGAAAACCCAAAAGGGACGGTAGGTGTTGGTGTTGGGGAAGCATTCCTCGACGCCGAACTCTTTCCGGAACTGGCGATTAGAGCAAGGGATCTCAAGCAACCAGGTATCAGAGAAAAGCTTCGTGCAGCACATGCACAAAAGCTCTGCGACCTGGCACTTGTCTTGGAAGCAGGCTATCTGGCAGGCGACGTTGAAGAGGTGCAGAAGCAGATTGATCTCATTCGCACTGACGGATTCCTTGATTGGGTCGGCGATGTGTTTGAAGAATTTGGGAGGAGTGTGCGCATTGTCGATCATGACTATTTGCGTCGTGAGGTTCTATCTCGCGACGGAGTGATTGTGGTTGAAAGTTCACACGGTATTCTCACCGATCGCTTTAACGGCTTTCATCCTCATACCACCCGCCTCCGGACACTCCCTGAGATAACCTCTTGGAGTCTGCTCCGCGAGAACGGATGGGATGGTGACGTCGCAAAAATCGGTGTGACACGCTCGTATCAAATCAGACACGGGGCCGGGCCGCTTGTGGTTGACGATGCGAAGATGGCCGAAACGCTACTTCCCGAAGAGGTCGGCAAGCCCGATCGCTATCGTGGTAAGGTGCGTGTTGGCCCGCTAGACTTTGTTGCGCTCCGCTACGCCAAGGAGGTGAGTGGAGGCAGCGGCACTTTTGACGCCGTGGCAATGACTTGGTTTGACACCCCTTTGCGTTTCGGCGCTTGGGATGTTTGCCAGCGTTACGAAGGTGAGCTCGATCAAAACTATTTCACCAAGGAAGGTGAAATAATCGTTAGAAGAGGAGAAGACGACAAACAACTGTGGTATCAGGAAGGACTTGGTAAAGCGCTCATGAGCGCAAAGCCGGTCATTACTCGCCACATGATTCCCGGTGGCTCTAAGGATGGTGCCATTGCACTAGCCAAGGAGCTGGTCGCCGAAAACCTCGGCATTCCACTACGCATGCTCGCGTTCGGTCCCACCGAACTCGACAAAGCAATTTTCTGAAATACAACCCGCGGGCAAAACCCGCATCTACGTGGAGAGAAGTCATGAATGATACAACCATCACCCTTCCTGAAGGTTGGGTCGCTTACATCACCCCGTTTGCCACTGCGCTCGGAAAGAGCGTCGAGGAAATCACCGCTGCGCTGAAGGGCTTGGTCGGTGAACCGGGCGATGAAGCAATCAGTCTCCTCAAGGATCGCGAGTTCACTCCCGACACCGATATCGGTGCGGCGGTGGGCGACGGCGCTCCCAAGGCGAAGTTGGCCAAGGCCATTGCTGGCCTCCGTGAAATCGCTCCGGCACCTGCCGCTAGCGAAACCGCGGTACCGGCGATGAGTGCGGCGACCTTCGATGTCTTGCCGGCCGTCCCTTCGGACGAAGCCTGGCTCAATGCTCTCAAGGTTGGTGGCGTTCTCAGGTTCAACAAGGAGACTGTCACCGGTACCGTGAGCGCTGCTCTGGCGGCTCGTCTTGGCCTCTTCGACCTTCCCGAAAAGATCGGTCTGGCGATGGAGCGTCAGGCGGAATCGCTCCAAGAACCTGTCGGTGACGACTACTACCAGTTGCAGGCCCTTCTGACCCGCCGGAGCTACGCCGAGATTTTTGCGGCCATGCCCGGCGTCGACGGTCGCTTCGCCACCCAGGCGCGCAAGGCCGCGCTCTTGGGCCGAATCAACAATCGTCTCTGGGGCTCGCTGAACTCGTATCAGCAGCAGCTGAAGCAGTGGGTCGACGCCTGGCAACAGGGGATGAGCAATCCGGCCGCCATGGTCGGCATGCTGAGTGCTTTGGCTGGCGGGGCTGGCGGGATCGTTCCTCCGGGGATGATGCAACCGCCTCCCGCTGAGGTACTGCGTGATGCGGCTGATGGTGTTGTGAATGACATCAACTACGTGTTCGCTGGTACCGGAATGCCGGTCGCTATGGCGCTGGCGTATGACGCCCAGCAGATCCGCAAGGTGCTCGAGAACCCGTCGCTCCCCGCTCAGGTGGGCGCGGCCAATCGCGAGCAGATGTTGCGCACGCTGGGAGTGGCGGTGTCTTCTGACTATCCGCGACTCGAGCGGAACCTGAAGCAATTTGCGCTCGGCATCATCGAGTTCCAGAACGTCACCGCCGGGCAGGCTGAGTTGCAGTACATCGTGGCTCTCTATCAGCTCGGTGCGATGATTCCGTGGGATCGACTCGATACCGCGGGTGTGTCTGGACGGGGCGGCGGTATCGGTTCCCGCGACAAAGGTCAGCTGTAAACGTTCTTTTTGCTCTTGTTCAACAAGCGGTCCCCCGGGGCCGCTTGTTTTTTTATATGCTACTTAGATAGTTGAGGCAGAAAAACTTTCTTGAGAAATAGTTCGGTTGCTAGTCGGCGGTAGCCAGGATCATAGAAGGCACTTGAACTATCTATGAGATCATTGTGAGGTGTGGGTGTTCCTAGTTGTGATGCCGAAAATCGTGAATAACCCTTATGCATTAGTCTGTATTTCAATGTTGTATGTTCAATTTCGTTTAGCCAAATTGACCGGGCGTCGACATTCATAATAGCGGTGTCTTTGGAGAAAAGGTATTGTGGCATGAGTCTTGATTGAAGTTCAGCAATTGCTTTTTCTTCACCACACCAGGCGCCGAGAATTGGATGAACTAGGGTGTTGTCTCCACGCTTCTCATCGAGCACCTCATAGTTTTTAACTGTATAGTTACCGTCACTTTTTTCTTCAAGCCAAAATTCCATAGCGCTCCCTTTTGCCGGTGTGCCAGCAAATACTGTGGTAAGTTCTTTTTGGATTATCTGACGATCGCTTTCAGAGGCACCTGGCTTCACAAACACGGCGACATCAAAGTCTGCTGCTTCTGACGCATATCCTTTCATTCGTGAACCAAGAAAGACTGTAACTGGGTATACATGCTTAGAAAGTATCTCGTTATTTTTTATACGATTTGAAGCTTCGGTAAATTGCTGAATTTCCGAACTCAATTTATTTAGAATGGTTTCTGATGAGGCATTTAGTTGTGGCAGCTCAAGTCCCTGTGAGTTTAGTGAAGCATCATTGATAAGTCCTAGTGAGCGTAAATGGTAGAGGGTCTTTTTGGCTGCCTCGCGGACTGATTCGACGTCATGGTCAAGATAATTTTGAAGTACGGATTGATACTCTACAGTCAAAGATTCTTGTGTCTTGCTGTCGCTTTCTTGGCGCAATAGATATTCGATTGAACGAATTCCAAGGGTGATATGAGTTAATTCCTTACTAACAAGCAGGGCATCAAGATCAGTCCGGTTGGTGATTTTTGAGGCGTATTTTTCTATAATTTTTTCGGCGTCAGCTGCTTGTAGCCACGCCCGACGTGATTCTGTCATCGGCGTATTTTCTGCTATTTTTTGTGTTTCTGTGATTTCACCTTCGTACGCTGAAATAATTTGAACTAGCTCTGTTGTTTCATTATTTGTTTCAGTAAGTTGTTTTATTTCAATCTCAATGAGTCTGGCGGTATTGGAAACAAAAGTGTTTTGAGAAAACTTCATTTTGGCAAGCTGCTCGTCTGTGACGAGATTTCTTTCGCGAGCGACGTAAAGTCCGTCTGCAATGCTGTTTTGCAAGGTGGTATTCTCAGCCTCTTCAAATAGAGTGATAATTTCATCCATAGTCAAAACACCTCTTTCAAGAAGGTCTGGTATAAGGTGTGCCGCTTTTACCACCTTAGGTAATTTTTCGTTTCTAAATGCTGGTTCAAGAATATCACCATCGGCATAATCAGCTCTAAATTCAGATGAGGTGAGTAGGGAAAGCCATGCAGTTTTATAAGCTGACAAAAAGGCTTCTGCTTGTTGGTTGATATTTTCAGAGACGTTGTCTGATTGGTTAATTTTAGGAACCCACTCAAACGGGAGGTAAAGAATTATCCGATTATTTTGGTTGTCCGAATGAAGTAGTTCTGTAAGTGAAGCGTATAGTTCATCAGGTAACGTGTCTGTTTTAGTCTCGTCATTAGTGATGAGTACTGACTGCAGGAGATCGAGAATTTTTAGTCTAAGTTCAGCCTGTTTGATTCTTTCGTCGTTCTCCATAACCTCATGTGGTAGGTATGAACCTTCTCTACTTATTTTTAGTAAGGCGTCAATTGGTGGAGGTGTTACAACAAAAGAAGGTTCTGCTTCAAAAGAAGACGATTCGAATTTCATTAAGAAACGATACCATATCTACAAAAAAATACAGCCATTAGTCATAGAAACCGTCTTTGCAGGTTCTAAATAATAAAAGCGCCCGAAGGCGCTAGTATTATAAAAGTGTACATGTCTGGTAAAACAATGAACCGCCTAAAAACCTACCTAGAAAAGTTCTGGCTGTTTTATAAATCCTGTCCGAACCTACAAAATGCCCTTGGAAATACGTAATTTATAAAAGAGAAAAGGTCACAAGTATGGTATTGAAAATAGTATAAAAAAGAAAAGCCCCACGAGTTGTGAAGTCGCAGGGACTTCCTCGTAGGGCTGGAACTGTCAGCGATAGTCGGTGTGGAGATACGCATGCGGTTCTTCCTGGATACCCCATTTCTGGAAGACCTGAGAAACTCGCTTTTTGAGCGCTTCCGTTTGTTTTGCTAGCTGGCTGAAGTCGAGCACTTTCGGCTCGAAGTCCCAGTCGTGCCAGAGCAACTTGACGCCGAAGCCCTTCATGTCGTCACAGCAGGTGAAGGTGTCGTAGACATCCTCTCCCACCATTGTTCCTGCTCCTTGAGCGCCAGGGCGCCCGTTCAGGATTTCATAACGTTCATCCTCCGACATCTGCGTGGTGTCGAGAAAATCAACGAACTCGCTCCTATCGAAGAAGCCATCAAACTTGATGCCGACCCAAATGTCAGCACGTGCGTTAGATCCCATAGCATCACCTCCGAGTGAAAAGGACAATTTATTTATAAAAATAATAAACTAAATACACAAAATGTCAATGTTTTGGTTCAATTTATCATTATATATAAATAGAAAATATCCCTATAAAATAGGGATATTTTCAGCGAGTGGAGATGGGGGTAATCGAAACCCCGTCCGAATCAGGTACTCATCATGAATCTACAGTGTGTAGTTTCTCCTTTGATTTAAAGTAACTGTCTATAGAAGAGACAAAACAACAATTACTCGAGTTGTGACAATCTTGAACTTAAGCGACAACGACACTTAAGTCCACAGCCTCGTGGCTATTCTACGAATCGTACTGTATGAGGCGTTTAGTACGATCGCATCGATCCGGGTCTAGGCGAATGGTTACGCTAGAGCGGGAGCGAATCCAAACGCGTTAGCGTAAGGACTTGGTATTGGCTTGTTTGCAAATACAGATGGAACCTTTTAACGAATTGATTCCAATTTCGACACTGCACATAATGGGTAGGCTAACCGTCGATGCCTAGCATCCCCGCACTCACTTCTATTCTAGATAAAAGGGAAGGCGGGAACTATGTGTAATTTGATGACGGATCAAAGTCTAGACTCTTTCAAAGGTTATTGATTTTTCAAAAGACGATCGATGTCGCGTTTGCTACTTTTTTCCTTTAGCTTTTCGCGCTTGTCTACACTACGCTTTCCACGAGCTAAGGCAATATGTAACTTGATCTTACTTCCCTTATTATACCACTTAATAGCCACTATTGTCAAGCCATTCTTTTCACTCCCTTGCTCCAATTCAGCCAGCTGTTTCTTGCTTAAAAGCAATTTACGAGCTCGTTCTGGATCGTAGTTTTTTGGAGTGTTTATTGGCTGATAGGGACTAATAGAGGCATTAACCAGGAAAGCTTCACCGCCACGAATAATAACATAAGCTCCATTTAGGTTGGCTTTGTTGGCTCTAATGGCTTTGACTTCAAAACCAGAGAGAATCACCCCGGCTTCATATTGTTCGAGGAATTCAAAGTCAAAGCTCGCTTTTCGGTTTTTTACGTAATCAGTCATGTGGTTATAAGCTTAACTATAGTGTTTATTTGGCTGAAGAGCAATCATTTAAATGTAGTTTGAGTTGATCAAAATAAGCTCGTAAATCTGTATTTTTTCTGTATAATGCCCATACTATGTCTAAATTAGAAAATGAAAAAAACACACCAGAAGTTGACCAGAAAGCAGATGTAAAGCCGGAAAATGATGCTTCTTCAAAACCAGTGGAGGAAAAAAAGGTTCCAGCACCCAAAGGAGGAAAGAAAATGCCACTTGGTCCAGGGAATTTCTGGAACAATATGCTTTCAACAGTTTTGTTGTTGGTCTTAGTGACAGCTCTCTTTAGTTACCTAACAGACACAAAGACAGAACCTGAAGAACTTTCTATTTCTGAAGTGGTAAATCAGGTTAAGGCAGGGGAAGTAAAAGAGATCATTGTTCGTGGTAGTGCGCTTGAGATTGCATACAACGATGAGACTCGTAATGCGGCTATAACAAAAAGAGAAACCGACGCTTCGGTTTCAGAATCTCTAACTAACTTTGGTGTTAGTGCAGAACAACTAGCTGAAATTCAAATTGATGTACAGCGAGAGACTGGTTTCGGATACTGGTTTGGACAATTTGCGCCATTCCTATTCCCGCTACTATTCTTGATTTTGATTATTTGGTTCTTCACTCGTTCAGTTAAAGGGGCTGGAATGCAGGCACTGAACTTTGGTAATAGTAAGGCGCGGGTAATTGACCCAAACGACAGTAGTCAAAAAGTTACCTTTAAAGATGTTGCTGGTGCTAAAGAAGCCAAGCAAGAACTAGAAGAGATTGTAGATTTTCTAAAGAATCCAAAAAAGTTTTTGGATATCGGTGCTGAGATTCCTAAGGGAGTGATGATGATGGGTGCACCAGGTACAGGTAAGACTTTGCTGGCTCGAGCAGTAGCGGGGGAGGCCGGAGTACCATTCTTTTCTATCTCTGGTTCAGAGTTCGTCGAAATGTTTGTTGGAGTAGGTGCGTCACGAGTACGTGATTTATTCTCAATGGCAAAAAAAGCAGCTCCGGCTATCATCTTCGTCGATGAGATTGATGCGGTTGGACGAGTGCGTGGTACTGGTGTTGGTGGAGGAAATGATGAACGTGAACAAACACTAAACCAGATCTTAGTTGAAATGGATGGTTTTGAACCAAACGCTAAAGTGATTGTCATGGCAGCCACTAACCGTCCTGATGTGCTTGACCCGGCACTACTTCGACCAGGGCGATTTGATCGAAGAGTAACTATTGATTTACCTGACCGAAAAGATCGAGAAGAAATTCTTAAAGTGCACGCACGCAAGAAGCCACTTCAAGATGATGTGAACTTGGAAATAGTAGCGCAACGAACTCCTGGTTTCTCTGGAGCAGACCTAGCTTCACTAATGAACGAAGCCGCTATTTTGGCTGCTCGAGAAAAGCGACAGAAGGTTGGACAATTTGATGTGATCCGTTCGATTGAAAAAGTAATGTTAGGTCCTGAACGAAAGAGTCATGTGTTGTCTTCTCGTGAGAGACTGATCACCGCTTACCATGAAGTTGGTCACGCACTTGTAGCTTCAGTATTGCCTTATGCCGATCCGGTACAAAAGATCTCTGTGATCTCTAGAGGACGAGCAGCTGGATACACTCTTAAGCTTCCTGATGAAGATCGAAGAATGCATACTCGAAAAGAATTCTTAGATGATATCGCAATGACACTTGGAGGGTATGTAACTGAAGAAATGGTTTTTGACGACCTGTCTACTGGTCCGAGTAATGATCTTCAAGTGGTAGCAAACTTAGCTCGTGATATGGTGACTAAGTACGGAATGAGTTCTCTTGGTCCAATTGCACTTGAAGGAATGGGTGGACGAACTATTGGCGGAGCAGCTAGCGAAGATCGTGGTTACTCACCACAAGTAGCTAAAGCTATCGATGACGAAGTATCTCGAATCATTCAAGAAGGAAAAGAAAAAGCAAAAGAGATTTTGACCAAGTATCGACCAGCTTTGGATGTGATTTCAAAGCGTTTGGCTGAAGTCGAAACTCTAGAACGTGAAGAGTACGAAGCACTACTTAAGAGTGAAGGAGTAGCTATCCAAGATGCCTTCAAAAAGCAACGAGAAGCTGACGAAGCTCTAGCGGATCCAACTAAAGTTTTAAGAAAAGAAAATCAGTCAGAAAATAAATAAATAAATTTTAAACAAAAACCCGCGACCTTTAGGACGCGGGTTTTTGTTATCCCCAATGGCTTAACACAGCTGTTCAAATAGGTGTTATATTTCAAATTACTGGAGGTCGCCCGCAAGGGCGACCTTTTTTCGTGTTTTAGTTCATTAATAACATTAGCAATATCATCATGACCAATCATTTAAGTAGAAGATTTACACAAACCGCTGTCGCGTTTTTCATACTAAGTATCGTAGGACTCGGGAGTTTTATTACCACCAGTCGAGCAGAAGCAGCTAGCGTTACCGAAGATACATTTCCGCTTTTGGTTTCCGGAGCTGAGTTGGCTCTATCAGCAGTAGTGGAAAGAAATAAGCCTGGAGCGCTTGTAAACGCTACTATCGCCTCAGAGCAAAAGATTGCTGAGTTGATGGCGGCGTTAAATCAGTTGATGGCGCTTTATCAATCACTCTTAAAGGAAAGAGGTGTTGTGGTTCCAACAGTTGCGATGGATGCCGCTTCTGAAGATACTGATAGTAAGGAGTTAGATGATGTTCGCCCTTACTACACTATTGATATTACCTACCCTGCTGGCGGTGAAAGTTTTGTTGCTGGTAGACATGTAATTGCGATTCAATACGACACTAATATTGCTGTTGATGAGAAGCGGAGTATCTATTTAATCAAGCAAGGTGATGTTGCAGTAGCTCGTCAGTTGGTAAATACTAGTCCATTTAACGCTGGAAACTTAGTTCGAATTGACCTAGCACAAGTGAAATTAAAGTACGGTACAGGTGAATATAAGTTTGCTGTATGTGCTCCTAATGTTCTAAAACCAACCGGAGGAGTAACTTGTGGTGAAAGTAATTATTTTAAGATTGTCGGTGAACTCGTTGCAACTTCTTCAGTCCCTTATATAACTAAAATAAAGCCAGAGTATGTTACTCCTGGTAGTAGGGTAGATGTCTATGGAACAAATCTTTATGGTAATCCAATTGCTATTGACGGCGTTTTTGATACGTATGGTATTCAATATCCGGATACGTCAGGTAAATCATTTAGTTTTGTAGTGCCTGAAAATTTAAGTGCAGGTAAGCATAAGCTTTCTATAGAACAAAAAATTACTGGTGTTCCTGGAAACTCGGTTGTATTTAGTGTTTCAGGATCAATATCTCCCACGACTCCAACAGTAAAAGTACTAAGCCCAAATGGAGGTGAGACGTTGAGTCTCGATGAAAGCAATATGAAGATTACCACCAAGTGGGAATCGACGAATTTGAGTGGAGTGGCTCAAACATATCTAGAGCCGTCAACAGGAAAAAGATGTGCGCTAGGTAAAGTTTACTTAGAAGATGAAAGTAATGTGTTTAGAATTACGTCTGAATCAAGTTGTTATAAATTATTAAGAGATTTACCAAACAACTCAAAATATAAATTCACCATTGTAGCTGGAGAAGACAGTCTTATATCTGCCACATCAAAAAGAATCTATGATTCAAGCGATAGTCACTTTGTAATTAATGTTTACCAAAGTAGCTTTATTCCGGACCCAGACCCGATCCCAATGCCACCTCAACCGGTCTTGGATCAGGTCTATAAATCAGATAGTTACTAAGAGTCAAAGTAGCTACTAAGAGAAATAAAAAACCGTTGCCCCTAGGCAACGGTTTTTTATTATTTATATTACAAATCACGTAACTTCTCCTCCAGAACTATCACTCCATCTTCCATATGTAAAATACGGTTGGCACCAAGAGCATACTCTCTTTCGTGGGTAACCATAACAACTGTCTGTCCAGTGTTGTGGTTTAGGTCACTGATGAGATCTATCACCTGGCGACTCGAGACACTGTCGAGGTTGGCGGTTGGCTCGTCAGCAAAAATAATCTTTGGCTCACTAGCTATAGCTCTGGCGATAGCTACTCTTTGTTGTTCACCTCCAGATAATTCTGCTGGGAGGTTTTTATATTTACCTTGAAGACCAACACTATCTAAAGCGGCGTCAGCTTTTTTGCTAGCTGCACTCCAATCCTGGCCCCGCATCAAAAGCGGCATCATGATATTTTCTCTAGCAGCTAAGTCAGGTACCAGGGCATAGTCTTGAAAAACATATCCTAGGGTATTTAGACGAAAAGCAGTCCTTTCTTTTTCACCTAGACTCATGACATTAGTTCCATCCACTACTAAGTCACCTGAAGTTGGTTTATCCAATACTGAAAGTTGATACATCAGGGTAGACTTACCAGCACCAGACTTTCCCATGATGGCGACAAACTCTCCTTCTTGGACTGAGACATCGACGCCTTTAAGTACGTGAGTCAGTAAAGGCTCTTTACCAAATGTACGAACAATGTTTTTTGCTTGAATAATTTCCATATATTACTTTCTACCCAAAATTGAGTTAAGAGTATTTTCTCTAGCGATTAACCAGGCTGGAATGAAGCCAGCAATGAGGGTGATGACAAACAAAACAATAAATTTATAGAAAGTGCTTTCAACATCAGCTGATAATATTCCATCACTAAAAGGAAATTGGATTGGGTTTTGGTTGAAGTAGGGAACTAAGAAGCCGTAGGTGAGTAGGGCTCCAAGTAATGATCCTGAGAAAGCATAGAAAGCGGCTTGGGCGACGTAGGCTGTTTCAATTACTCTTCGTTCAATACCAATACCTTTTAAAATACCTATATGACGTCGGCGTGAGAGGGCGTTAATAAAGATGATAATAAAAATAGTGATGGAGGCTACTACTATACCGATAGAGCCGATAAATGTACCAAGGACATTGAAAGTATTTTTGATATCAATCAAAAACTTCGGTAAGTTTTCTTCAAAGGTGAGAATTTTAGCGTAAGCATCTAGTCCACTAGCTTGCATTGAGGAGACAATGGCGGCGTTAGCACTAGGGTCTTTAGTTCGGATCACTATTTGGTCAGCGTTTCGATCAAGTATGTTGAATAATCTTCGAAATTCTCGTTCGTTTATAAACGTAGTGAGATTAATTTCATCAACCTTGGATTCAACGAGGCCTTTTACAATAAATTCTTTTGAGATGTCACCGCTAGTTAGTCTGACACTGTCTCCAGGTTTAACTCCTTTGACACTTTGAAACACGTCTCCAAACTGTTGTGCGTACTCTTCAATAAAAAAGACACCAATTAAGATATACCCTTCTTCATTTGGATCAAGGTATTCACCTTCAACTACAAGGTCAGCTAGGTTAGTCATGGTGTTTTCTTGGACTGGGTCGATACCAGTAACATTAACAGCTGCAACGTCTCGTTCGTTTTGTAGGTTCCGCCTCTCTTTATAATTTGCTTCCAGAGTGGCTCCAGCTTTAAAACGGACAGAGTATGTTTGAATCTCAGGATAGGCAGATATCTCACGTACAAAGGTCTCAGTCTCAAGAATATGATCTTCCTCGTCTAGTTCAGTAATAACAATGTCACCTAAAGCACTTTTCCGCACTGCTTGCTCTGCTCCTTCAATTAACCCGACTAAAATACCAGAGACGGCAATCAGGTTCAGGAAAGTCAGCATCATCACAAAGATAATCAGAGCTGTAGTCCAAACACTAGCTCGTTGTATTTGGCGCAATCCAAGTAGAAGACCAATTTTAAATCCACGCATACCTAAGGAGCAACTACAATCTGTCCAGCTGATAAACCTGTGATTTCAACGAAGCTGTCGTTACCGACAAAAATCACTTCAACAGTAGTGCTAGTCACTTTGTTTTTTGTCAGTAACAAGACTTCATTTATTCCTGCATCATTTTTTTGAACAAATCTTTTTGGTAAACGTAAGACCTCATCTTTGTTTTGAATCAAAATATCAATATCTGCATTTAGTCCATCACGAAGCCATTCGGGCGCTTCATCTAAAATAATATCGACTTCAAAGTAAGCGACGCCATCGATCTTGGTGGCGATAGGGGAGATATAGGTAATAGTCCCTGCAATACTTTCGTCACTAGAAGCATCAAAGATAGCTGTCGTTTTTTGACCAACTTTTATTTTAGTTATATCAATCTCTGGTATCCGAGCTTTAAGTCTAAAGGTGTCGTCTGCTAGTACAGTCATCACAGAACTAACAGGAGAACTTTCCCCTTTAGTGATGTCTACTCTGGTGACTATGCCGTCAAAGGGAGAAACAATAGAACGGTCAGCTATCTTGGCGTCAATCGCCGCTACCCTAGCTCTAGCTTGAGCAACAACTGCATTGGCCTCAGTGACTTCCTCAGTTCTGGCAGGTGCAGTAGATAAACCAGCCTCCTTTTTAGCTAGCTCCAGGTTATTTTTGGCATTCTCGATAGCGTTTTTGGATTGCGTTTTTGTAAGTTCGTAATTGTTGTTTAGGGTAGGGTAATTACTTGATCGTGTGTTAGGAATCTTAATGTTCCATTTTGAAGAACTGTAATTATTACCTGGAGAAAATTGTAAAAAGAGACCACAGTTACCTAGTGCAGCTGGCTGATCTGTACCAGCAGTAGCTACTCCTTTTTCTAAGCCTGAGTAACTATAAGAATAACCGGACTGAGCGCTGGAGCTATAGACTAATATTTCATAATTACCTTCTTCTTCACACATATAGCTACCGCTCACTGTCGGCGCCGTACCTCTCTCGTCTACATCTTCTGTAGTAGCTATTAGTCCAGTAGAAAGTAAGGCAACTCTAGCGTTGTTTACCTTTACTTCTTCTTCGGCTGTAACTCTAATTAGGTTTGCTTCGGCATTGGTAATTGAAGTATTGGCTACACTGAGAGTTTCATCCCTTGGCCCGGCCAGAGTTTTTCGGTAAGTGGCTTCAGCTGCGAGCAGGCCGCTAACCGCTTCAGCTCTTTCAGCCACAAGTTGATTAGCGGCCAAGGTAGCGAGTAAGTCGCCGGCTTTAATTTCTGAACCTTCATCGACAAAAACATCAGTCACAACACCGCTACTAGGAAAGGCTAAATCAGCAATTTTTTGTGCTTCAACTTCACCAGAAACAGAAACAATTTCTCGGACTGAACCAAGCTCAACTGTCGCTGTAACATATTCAGTCTGACTTGGAAAAAAGACTTGTTTAGTAAGAGCAACAACCCCAATGATAAGAACGAGGGCAATAAGAGTAAACCAAGAGAAAATGCTTTTGGACATGTTTATTTATTATAGCTTAAGGAGATAAGGGGATTTGAGTTTTTCCAAAATAAAAAGAACAACGTTAGACGTTGTTCTTTTTAGCCAAGGACCAGTAGGAATATAAATTTAAAACATTCAGTCATCACGAATCACTAAGTATATTTGTTCGACCACTCCAAATATACTAAGTGTTCGCGATCCCGCCTCGCGGCTCACTAGTTCGCAGCGCTGCGGCTCGGACTGGCGCCGTTAGCAAAAAAGTTTGCTAACTAAAATAAAACTGACAATTGTTAACAATTGTCAGTTTTATTTTACGCCAGTCCGCCCGCTTGGACTCGAACCAAGGACCACAGAGGTATAAGCTCTGCGCTCTACCAACTGAGCTACAGGCGGATGTCGGCTTGGAAACTATACCGTATTTGGAGAAAGGGGACAATAAAGCTGGTTATTAAATACAAATGGCCAGGGGGAAGTCTCACGACTATCCCCTGGCCTGCGCGGTAAATGCTTGTGTCCGAGATTCAGGCTCAGACACGGATTTTTCATAGGCATGATCCTTATGTACTGGTCGACTAATAATCTAGCACAGAAAAATTATTTTAAAAAGAAGGTGAAAATTTAGACAAAAGAAAAACCGCGAGCTTTGGGGCTCGAGGCTTGGTTCATCGCGGGTGAGAGGTTCACCCGCGATGACCTGTCTGGGGGCCAGTCGTGACCCAGTGTACGGGGTGTCGGTCAGCCTTTCGGGTGCTGATCGACGCGGAGCGCGGTGGAAGCGAACGGCGGGGAATGGAACTGGGAGATCTGGGTCTTCATGACGCACCCTCGCGAATGTCTGCGGTTTGCAAGCACTTTTAATATTATGTGGTTGCTGAAACAAAGTCAATACGCAGAAAATTTAAAAAGTAGTTGAAAATTTAAATATGAAAAACATCACAAGCCGGAGCTTGGGCCGGAAGGTTCTTTTATAGATATTTATTTGGGTAGAAAATTTAAATTTAATATACAAAAATGCCCCCAGTGAAGGAAGCATCGGTGGGGCGCGCAATGCGCCCCACTATTTCGTCTATTTTGTCGGGGGACCTCGGGCATGGTAGGGCATGCTCGTTCCTTTGGTTGAGTCGGTCGCGGTATCGTACCGCGACCGACAGTTGTGCGCATGGTGCGCAAACCCGAATACGTTTAACTGTATCGGGGCTTTTGGACCGATCTCAGAGAGACAGCCCAGTTTCGCCGGAGCACTGAAGCGGGGCAAAAAGGCCCCATCATACTCGGCTTCCGGCTGCGACGCGGACGTTCGGGGATGTAATTGATTCTACCTAAACCCCTCTCGACATGTCCGCAGCGTATTACTCGCAGGCCCTAGCGACGTTTCGCGTGCGTCGCAGGGCCCGCCGCGCAGGTTGCTCAGCTGTCGCTGGTCACCGCGGGTGAGGGGGTGTCGGGCAGATCGCCGCCGGCGCCGGGATTCGCATTCTGATCTTCGCTGGGATTCGTATCCTCGTCAATCCGGTCATGCACATGGGGGTAGCTCATGGTGAGATCCTTTTAGAAGAGCGAAACATGCCTGCTATAGGCATGGCCACGAAAAGTCGTGACCCATCTAATATAGCATATATAAAAATAATGTCAAGCACTAGAAAGTGCTTGTAAAATAAGGGTATTTTGGGATATGAAGAAAGTCAGGAAATGAGCCTCGCTCATTTCCTGGCGTTCTTAGAGCTGTTTTATATGAAGGTCCTTTACTCAAAGAGGGAATATTTCCCGTAACCATCTAGAGTAAAATCATTGTGATAATTTCTTTACTCCGCTTCGAGTCACTTTAATAAAAAATTAACCACTATTTTGTTTGATTTAGCCATACATCATGCTATTGTTTTGTTATGTTTCGCCTCCTCTTTACTTGGTCTCATCCGGCAGTACTTGTCGGTTCAGCTTTGGTGTTGATGACCTTGGTTAATAGTTCATTAACCATTGAAAGAGTTTTTAGCTACACTGGTAGCTCCCTTATACCAGCCATCTATTGGATTGCTATTATTATTCTGTCTAGTAAATATTCATTGACTCCGTTATATCAATTGTTTGTCATTAAAGGATCAGTAAAAATAGGTAAATATCGTCGTATTCGACTAGGTCTCTATATCGCTCAGGCGCTTGTTTGTCTTCTGGCCTTGGCTGGAAGTTTATTGTTTATCTATGATGTTGTTTCTAAAAGTATAGCGAAAGGCTTTTCCTTAACCCTTATCTTCTCGTACGTACTCTACTTATTACCATTTTTCTTGAGTATAGGAATCTATTATTTAATAGTACACGGTTTATATAGTCGTAATATCCAGTTTAATGAACTAACAAAAGGATCTACCGAAGAGGTCTCAGTTCCAAAGATAAACTTAGTCTTTCTTAATGTTCTGTTTGCGAAGGGAAAGATTGTACTGCATTTTCTCCTGCTACCTATCAGATGGTGGTGGAGGAATTTCAGTCTAAGTAAAAAGTTTAGACAAAATCATTATATAGCGTTATTCATACTACTACTTGGCGCACTAGCTTACTTTACTTGGATTATCACTCGGCCAGTCACACTAACTCCTGACGAGTTACGTAACGATTATCAATTAATCCGCGATACAGTTCCTCTTGATGGTCCAATTGTTGTTCGTTTACCTGAAGGTGAAGGCAAATTCTTGTCTCGATTTAATGTTGATTTTGATCCAAGTATTAGTACTTGGTGGGGAAGGACAACATCACCTGATTATATTGTTTTTAAATTAAGTGAACCGCTAGAAGAGAATAATTTTTATACTTTATCTTACGAAAATTCTGACGGTTCAATTAGTGAAAAGCGCTTCCGGGCTGTGCAGCGTCCCAAGATTGATTTGTTTGAACCAAATCTAAATGTTGGAAATGTCAGCGAGGAAACTATTTTGACCTTTACCTTTAATAGGCCAATGGTACCGCTACAGGCTCTAGATCGAGACTATGAAATAGATGTCCCGATCACTATTACACCACCTACAGAAGGTTCTTTTGTGTGGGCTAGTGAAAGACAGCTAGAATTTATTCCTGCCAAAAGATTAACTAGGTCGTCAGATTATACAGTAACAGTTGGAGAAGGATTTTATTCAGTTGATGGTCTACAAGTACCTAAAGAAGAATATAATTTTACCGTGAATAGATTGAGAACGACTGAGTACTCTCGTGGTAACTTACGGGCTCAAGATCCACTTCGTTTTTCATTTAATCAGCCTGTATCAATAGAAGATATGGAGATTGCAGTGGTGAATAAGGATAATAATTCTATACCAGTTACCTTGGAGTATGACAGCAGCTTAACCTATAACCCTGACCTAAAACAAAAAGAGAACGTAATAGATCGTAGTACCGTTATAGTTAGACCAGTAGAAAATGAAGCCCGATGGTTTTTTGGTGAATCAATAAGCTACACAGTCACAAATATTCGTCCGACAGAAGGGACTTTGACATCCCCAGATATCAGAGCAACAAGTACAGTGGCGAATCTTTTGATGAGAAGCGATGTATATTCGCAACGGAGTCGTGAAGTAAGAAGTGATTACTTTGATCCTCAAGGTGTCATACGTTTGTACTTCTCACAACCGGTTGATAAAGATAAGTTAACTATAAGTGGCGTTGGTCGATCTGTAGCAACAGTAAAGTATCAAAGTCTATGCGAAGCCTATGATCCAGTTTGTAATAGGTACAATGATTCGGTCGTTGAAGTTTCTTTTGTGGGTGAACAGTTAGAGCTTGCTAAAGACTACACGCTTACAATCAGTGATTTCTTTGATCTCGATGGTGTTCGAATCGCTGATGTTAAGGAAGAGGTTAAGTTTAAAACAGTTGGACCATTAGTAATTACAGAAGTTATACCAACTGCAGGTAGTGAAGATAGAAGTCTTACAGTTTGCTCGTCAAATCCAATTATTGAATATCGTTCTTTAAATTACAAAGATCTATTTCAAACCGAACAACCAATATACTCTTTTAGTAGATCTGAAATTTCATCTTTTGTAACCCCTTACGAAACACTTTTACCGCTTCAATCACAACCACTCTGTGCCGGTTCTTTTAAGACAACGGTTCAGTTTAGCTTGTTGCCGGAAACGGATTATGTAATTAAGCTAACCCCGGAAGATGTTTTTGGAAATCAGTTAAGCACTGAAACATCTTTCCGTACTCCAGAAAGAGTAAAGCCAGTGGTAACTGAAATAAAAAAGGTTGCTTGGATGAAAAATCTACATCAACGTTACGAGGTGACAACTCCAGACCGTACCGCTTTTACCTATAGTTTTGGAAACATTGATTATATTGATTTAACTATTTGTAAATTATCTCCAGAAGAAATGCTTCGCATTGGTGGTGAGTTGGGTCGTGGACAAGAGGCGCCGAGCAATTGTCTTGAAAGACAAGATCGACGTATAGATCTCTCAAACCCATCTGGGACTAGTTATGTGCAACTTGATTTGCAACAATACTTTAATAATGTGAAAGGGCACTACGTTATCACAGTGACTCATCCAGAGCTGAAATATTCTGATTATCAGTTTAAGAAAAATACTGAACGACAGTATTTTGATCACATGTATACAAGTGTGACTAATTTGTCTTTGGTAGAAAAAAGAACTAATCAATTTGATCTTAATAGTGAAGAAGTTACTGATCGTAAAACCGGTATTGTTAGAGACGGTGCTGGCTCAGGTCTATATTGGGTAAGTAATCTT
The DNA here is from genome assembly GCA_964350985.1 of uncultured Candidatus Saccharibacteria bacterium. Taxonomy (GTDB): domain Bacteria; phylum Patescibacteriota; class Minisyncoccia; order Phycocordibacterales; family UBA918; genus OLB19. Next base: position 96,914 of record CAYGLK010000002.1, on the reverse strand, counting down.
TCAACTTTAGATCCTGTCGAAGGAGCTCAGATTTCAGTTTATCGTGATACAGCACCAGGAAATAAAGTGCTTATTGAGCGAGCTGCAACAGTGGTAACAAATGAAGATGGAGTAGGTTTGGTTAAAACAGTTGCTGATGCTGTTGGAGCTTATGTAATAAGTGGTGATGACTCAGCTATGGTTAGTAGTTGGGCTGACACAATCAGTTCTTCTGGGGCAGTGCATGAAATTGAACAAATGTATCTTTATACTGACCGGCCAATCTATCGGCCTGGACATGAAGTTTTCATTAAAGGATTGCACCGAATTGGATATGACGCCAAGTACGAAATCTTTGCTGACCGGATAGTTACGGTTACGGTTAGTGGGCCAGGTGGTCAAATCTTTTCAACTTCAACCAGTTTGTCTGAATACGGAACTGTTGCAGCAGAGTTAGTTTTACCAGAAAATGCACCCTTAGGTAGTTACAGTATTCATGCTCAGACTTGGTCCGGTTACAACGTGGGGTACTCTTATTTTTCAGTTGAAGAATATACCCCATCTCCGTTTGAAGTGAAGGCAACATCGCAACGCGATGAATATGTCGCCGGAGAAACACTTGATGTTATTGTATCAGCAGATTATTTCTTTGGTGCTCCGGTAGCTGAAGGTACTGTTTCCTACGCTATCACAACACAAAATTACTATTTTGATAAAGGAAATGATAGGCGTTTTCGATATGGTTCTTTTGATGAATACTGTAGCCAGTGTGGGTATTACGATCAGTTTGTTGCTAGAGGGGAAGTACCTCTAGAAAATGGAGTGGCTAACATTTTAACTGAACTTGATTTTAATAAATTATTTGAAGACGAGGAAAATTCTAATACAAGTAAAATTTTCGTTATCAACGCCACTGTTAAAGATGCGAGTGGTCGGAGTGTTTCTACCCAGGCTTCTTTCATTGTTCACCGAGCTATGCTTTACGGCGCGGTACGAACATTAGATCACTTTAGCGCTGTTGGTGAGAGCAACATAATTGAAATTCGAACTGTTGATACTGAAGGAGTCGGTCGTCCAGGAAAAGTAAATATGGAGATTGTACGGGAAGATTGGAAACAGTTTGAACGACGTGAAGTTGACGGTAGTTTCTATGTGCACTCAGAAGAGATTGAAGTACCTGTTTTTGACGCAGAGGTGACAACCAATCAAAATGGTCTGTTAGAGCTGCCATTTACCTTTGATAAAGCTGGGAGATATATTTTGCGGTTATCTGGTGTAGATGAGCGTGGTAATCCGTATTTAGCAAGCGCGTCTCAGTATGTTTACGGTAAAGGTGCAGTGCCAGTTAGAAGAAATAACGATAGAACATTAGACATCGCTGTAGATGAAGTTGACTTAGCTGTTGGTCAAACTAGTAAGTTAATTATTAAGTCTCCGTACCAAAAAGCAAAGGCACTAGTTACTGTTGAGCGAGGAAGTGTGATGGAGTATGAAGTCATTGATGTGGATGCAAATTTCTTCGACTATGACTTTGTGGCTAAAAAGGATCACTCTCCAAACGTGGTTGTGACAGTGACCCTGATTTCTTCTGAGCCATCTGTTAAGTATGGAGAAGTATATTATCAAATTGACCATGATGTATACAACCTCGATATAAATGTAATCAGTAACAAAAAAGCATACCTGCCTGGGGAAGAGGTTACTTTGCAGGTGGAAACAAAAAATAACGATGGTCTTCCAGTTCCGGCAGAAGTATCTATTGCAGCAGTCGACTTGAGTGTCTTAGCTCTTAAAGGTAATCCAAAAAGAGATCCACTGGCTTTTTTCTACAACCGATTCAGTCACGATGTGATAACAAGTTCTAATTTAAAATTTGTCCATGAAGAAATTGAAATTCCAACAGGTACTAAAGGAGGAGATGGAGGAGTTGATTTGGCAAAGCGTGAACGTGGTGTCTTCAAAGATACAGCTTTCTGGGCAGCCGATGTTGTAACTGACTCAAACGGACGAGCAACTGTTAAGTTTACATTGCCAGATAACCTAACACGGTGGCAAGTAGAAACTATTGGTATCACAAAGGATACTAAAGTAGGTGTCAATTATATGGAATTTGAAGAGAAAAAAGATTTAATAATGACGCCGCTTTATCCTCGATTCTTAGTTCCAGGTGATAAATTATCGCTTGGAGCGGAAGTTCTTAATCGTACTAAAGTCTCGCAAACTATTACCTTTACCATAGAGAGTGATTCATTGGTTCTGGTAGGAAAGCCACAAACTGTAACTATTCCAGCTGAAGGATCTAAACGTTTGTTCTTTGATGTTGAAGCACCAAGAAGTATATTAGGCGGATCTCATGAAGTATTATTTGTGGCCGGCAACAGTTTGTTTGAAGACTCTGTCCGTAAGCAGATTCCGGTGGTGGAAAACACTTTGTATGAAACAGTCTTCCGTGGAGCTCAAACCAGCGGTGAGTTGATTGAAGAAAAGATTTTTACCCCGACTGAAATTCATCAAGAATTAGGTGGTGTCACAGTTAAGGCTTTTGGCACAGTCGGAGCCTACCTTGAAGACTCACTAAATTATATGGCAGCATATCCTTATGGATGTAGCGAGCAACTAGCTAGTAAACTAGCTACCTTAGCAACAATCAGTCACTTAACTTCTCTTGAAGGATTGGGGTCTGAATATCGACTAGAAACAGTTGAATTCAATAATAATACCTATTCAGTAAACGAAGCACTTCAGCAAGGTCTTAAACAAATTTATGAATCACAAGCAAGAGATGGTGGTTTTGGATATTATCGAGGATTGCGTTCTGATGTGTCATTGTCGCTACATGTATTGTCTGTTTTATTGTCACTCGAAAAATATGGCATTGAAATAGACGAGGATGTCTTAAACCAAGCAAAGAAATTTGCCGGTACAGTTGCGAGTAGAAGGTTTAATGAAGACAGTATAGTAGATAGTTCTTGGAAGATGGATTATTTGACTACACGGTTAGTAACCTTAAAAGAGATTGATCCGCGACCACGGGCAGTTGATGTAGGAGTTTCAGAACTACGAAAAAGTATTACACGTAAAGCGATCCGAAATTTCAGTACTCATTCACTTGTTTATGCTGCACTTTTGTCAGACGAGCTATGGTTCTGGGATCGTTATACAGTCTGGAATGAAATAGAACGCCGTTTGCGCGAAAATAATGACGGTATATATATTAGTCGTAGCTCAGTAAGTTTTGCTAAAAGTTTTTACGAAACTGACATGGCAAACACAGCGATTCTTCTAAGAGCAATTACTACTCAAGAACGTGAGACAGATTTGGCGCCAAAGATTGTAGATTGGCTTTTGTCAGAGCGACAGTTTGATGGTGCTTGGGGTACAACTAATACTACTCATGTTGTAGTGCAGACACTTACAGATTATATTGAGTGGAAAGGTGAATCAGGAGCACGCACAGTGATAACTGCTCTTTTAGATGGTGAAATAATCGCAACTCATAACACTGAACTACAACCAAAACTTGAAGGACTATCTAAACTTTTGACCTTTGATGAGTTAGGTTTAGGTGAAGAACATCTCTTTACATTTACTCAAGTAGAAGCGGATGCACGACAAAATAATACAATTTATTACGATATTGAGATGAAGTACTATCTTGATCGTGAAGTATTACCTGGTCGAGATGAAGGTGTGCAGGTTACTCGTGAATTCTTTGCCTTGGATGACATAGATAAACAAAACCCACTCACAGAAGCAACAGTAGGTGATACTGTTTTGGGCCGCATAACTTTCTCTATTGGTTCTCCGATGCGTATGATGGCTATTGAAGATAAGATTCCAGCTGGTTTTGAAATTATTAACTTCGATTATTCTACTGAGAATAAAATCGTGCTTGATGCTGCGATCAAGTCAGCTGCGAAGGTACAGGCAGAAAATAAGTTTGATGTCGCTGCCTTTATGTCAACTGGTGAATTTGCTGCATTAGAAACTGTTGATGTTTATAAAGATGAGAAAGAAGCTTTGAAACCAAACCGTCGACAATATACACGAGCTTTTAGAGGTGGTACTGAAGAGTTACATGATGACCGTATTTTTGTCTTCCAGGAAAGTTTAGATCCAGGTACTTATGTCTACGAGTATTACTTGCGCACTTTGGTTCCAGGACAGTATCAACACCTACCGGTTTGGGTAGGAGAGTTGTATAACCCAGAATTTTTCGGTCGAACTGCAAGTGGTGAGTTTACGGTAGTAAAGTAGCATCAGCGACTACTTCAATAGTGATCTCCTCCTCTTTATTATCCTCTGTAGTAGCACTGACTCCATATACTCCCGGCATTGCTGGTTGCCAGTTGGCCGTCTTACCTTGACCTACAATATATCCGTCCACTTTCCAGGTAGAGATTTGATCGCTAGTAAATGTAATTACATCACCTTCTCTAAATAAAAAACTATCTCCATGGTGAGGTAATAGAATAATTTGTTTATCTAGCAATAGAGAACGATGTTCCTGGGGAATTTCGTCTGGTATCGATCTATAAGAATTACCTTCAATATTAATTAACTCAGTCTCTTCATAAATAAATTGTGTATTAGTGTTGTATTTAGTTGTGTTCAAACGTTCTATTACTTTACGCCATAGTGCACCTGCTCCAGCAGCACCAGAAATCTTGTCCAGAGGTTTGTTTTCTGGATTACCCAGCCAAACTCCAACGATATAATCAGGGGTGTACCCAATAGTCCAACTATCGTGAAAATCTCGAGAGGTACCAGTTTTAACGGCGACGGTTTTATTAAAAACGTCTAAGGTACTTTTAATGCCAAACTGTTCGACACCAGCCTGTCTGTCAGTCAAAATACTTGTGACAAGTTCAATACTAGCTGGTGTAAACACATTTTCGTCACTTATTTCTTTTGCCAAAGGAGCAGGAATTATTTTTTTAGGTTGTATGGATAATGGTAAAAGATCACCATGGTTAGTAAAAACGGTAAAAAAATGAGTTAGAGTGAGTAAGTCTATTTCCAACCCCCCTAAAGCAATACCGTATGCATAAGATGAGAGTGGATTTATTGGCGTTAGACCAAGTTTATCTTCTAGTACACTATAAAAAGAATCAAGAGTTGTAAATTCAAGTAATCTAACACTCGGAGTGTTTAGACTATTGGCCAGTGCTTCATGTAACGTAACTTCACCAGAGTATTTTCCGTCAAAGTTTTTTGGATAGAGAGGATAGCCAGTTCCGATAGGGTACTTATATTCTCGATCGTTAATTAAAGAATATGGTCTAGCTCCTGATTCAAAGGCGAGTGCATAGATAAAAGGTTTAATTGTTGATCCTGTAGGACGAGGAGAGATAGCCATATTTATTTGAGCTCCCTCAAAATTACCAGTAGGGTCAGGTGAGCCAACGATAGATAGTAGTTGGCCAGTCTTGGCGTCAATAATAACAACCGCCGCACTGGTTCCTCCTTTAGATCTTGTTTGGTCGGTGTGTTCACTTACAAGACTACGAATAGACTCAGTTAGAGATGCGTCGACGGTGGTCTGACAAGGATTATTGCAAGGTGTTGGTAAAAGAGAAGTTAACTCAAAGACCGAAGGTTTATTAAAGTAAAATTCTTGTTTTTCTGTTTTTGGAACATCACCAGAAACATCTAGTCTTTCTAACCAATAAGTCGTTCGTTCATTATTTGCTTCGGTCCAAGGATGAGAAGCTGTTGGACTACTTAAGGTAGCCAATAATGATACAAGTTGTGGATCTGAAAGTTCAGTAATATTTATTCCGTAGTAGACATAGCTAGCAGTGGCAAATCCTTGGGCTTCATTCCCAAGATATGCCAGGTTTAAATACATTGTAAGCAGGGTATCTTTTGAGTATCTCAAATTTAGTAGCAAAGCCACTAGGGATTCATGTAGCTTGTTTAGTATGTTACGGTCGTTAGTATTTAAGAGTAGAATTTTTGCAACTTGTTGTGAAATAGTACTTGATCCGTCTACCGTGCCGTCTTTCACACTGGAAAAGAGCGCCCTTAAAATACTTACCGGATTGATTCCTGGGTGATACCAAAAATACTGATCTTCTTTTTTAACTACCAGTTCTTTTAATCTATTTGGGAAATTGTCAGAGTAGAGTGCGTAATTTTTATGGATATTTCTTTCCAAAAGAATCGGGACTCCATGACGGTCAGTAATTGATTTTGATGCTAGAGACTGGTATGTCTTGTTTAAGCTGTTTGCATACAACAAAGCTAATATAAGCAATCCAAACGCCAAAGCTAAATAGTAAAACAATCGATGTTTTCTCATGATTGGTACTATACGATACTTATGGTACTTCTCAAAAAAGTGAAGGAACACATATCAGCTTATTCCATGTGGAGGTTCTTGCTTAAGGCAGCTATTTTTCCGGCAATCTTTGGATAGTTTTTTAAAGTAGAATCTTCTGCAATTATCTTTTGCGCTTCTGCCCGAGCTGCTTCAACCATTTTCAAATTTTTAAGAGCTTCCATCCCTAGGTCTGTCAGTCCCCATTGTTTCATTCCGTAAAGTTCACCACTGCCACGGATATTTAAGTCGTACTCAGCAAGTTCAAAACCATTTTTAGCTTGGGTCAGTGCTTTAAGTCTTTCGAGTGTCTTGCCGCTTTTGCCAGTAGTGTCTTTTGAGGTCACGACAAAACAATAAGCTTGGTGTGTACCACGGACTACGCGACCGCGAAGTTGATGAAGTTGAGCAAGGCCAAAACGTTCAGCTCCTTCAATAATAATATTAGTGGCATTTTGGACACTGACCCCAACCTCTACTACTGAAGTGGCAACTAAAATATCAATCTCATGGTTTAGAAAACGTAACATGACGTTGTCTTTTTCTTTTGGTGTCATTTTGCTATGTAGGATATCAATCCGAGCGTCTTTGAAGACATTTTTCTTCAATCGCTCAGCTTCTTGTTTCACTGACTTCAGTTGTAGGGCATTTTCTTTACTTGGATCAGGTTCATCTATGCGGGGACAAATAACATAAGCTTGCCGACCATCAGCTAATTCACTTTTAACATGTTCATAAACTTTTTCCATCTGACTCGGAGCATAGACCTTGGTAATAATTGGCTTGCGACCTTTAGGCATTTGGTCCAAAAGTGAAATATCTAAGTCGCCATAAACAGTGAGGGCTAAAGTACGAGGAATTGGAGTAGCGGTCATGGAAAGCAAGTGCGGCATGCGAGAGTCTTTTTTAGCCAGAGCTCGTCTTTGGTTGGTACCAAAACGATGTTGCTCGTCAATAATGACGTGAGCCAAGTGTTTAAATTCTACTGATTTGTATATTAAAGAATGAGTTCCGATAACAATTGGGATCTCACCATTTTTAACCCATTTCAAGAGCTGAGCTTTAGATATCGGAGTTGGTTTTTCAGGATTTGATTTAGATGGAAATTTAAAACAACCACTACCGGTAATAAGACCAATTTGAATCGGGAGGTGCTTGAAGTATTCAATGAAAGATTCAAAGTGTTGCTTGGCCAGGATTTCTGTTGGGGCCATATAGGCTACTTGAAGATTCCCATACTCCAGCGCCGCTAATTTTTGGATATTTCTTCGTTGTGGAGCCTCAGCGTCTCGGTCGTCGTACTTATGTACGCCTCCCTCAGCGCTTTCTCCACGCCTCGAACTATCCGAAAAATTTGCGGCGCTATTATTTTTCAAGCCCTCTGGCGGACGCGAAGTTGCGACTGCATAGGCAGCGGTAGCAGCCACAGCCGTCTTTCCACTACCAACGTCGCCTTCAAGTAGTCGTGACATCGGATGTTTACCACCAAAGTCTTTTAGGATTTCTTTGATAGTTTTATTCTGGGCTGGAGTAAGTTCAAACGGGAAGCGTTCAGTAAATTTTTTAATATGTTCCTCCTCAGTCACTATTTGGTAACTAGAAGATACACTCACTTGAGCGCGTTCTCGCGCTTTAGCAGTTTGAATATAAAAAACTTCTTCAAAAGCAAAACGCTTACGCGCACTTGCGGCATGCTCTGCTTTCTTTGGAGTATGAATCCATTGGAGAGCTGTCTTTAAAGTAGGGAGGTTATATCGATTTAAAATTTCTTCTGGTATTGGGTCAGTAATCTGATCTAAAATACCGGCAGAAAAACATTTTTGGACAGTATGGAAAAACCACTTTGAAGTTACTCCTTTTGTTTCTCTATATACCGGGTAGATAGTCTCGTCCAAATTTTCGGTTTGGTTAAAGATTGAGTCGTGACGATCAATTGGTAAGCTATCTAGTTTTTCAACTTCGGGATTGGTTAGATAAAGTTTTCCTTCAGTGCCAGCTACTTTACCAGCCGCCTTAACGTACATACCGTCAGTTAACATCTTGGCGATGTATGGTTGGTTGAACCACATGATCTTAATCCGAGCAGTTCCGTCCTCAACCCAGCCTTCAGAAATAGGTACCTTACTCTTCCAAGACTTGCGAGTGTTAAGTCCGCCTAGTTGTCCAAAGACTACCGCGTCTTGGCTTTTTTGTAGTGAACCAACAGATTGGATAGAAGAGATGTCTTCATAGCGTTGCGGTAAGTGAAGCAGTAGGTTTTCAATAGTATTAATTCCAAGGCGAGCCAAAGCCTTTTTGTGAATGGTATCAATCCGGAAGTGGTCTGTGAGTAAGTCGCTCGTATTCATCCTTAAATAGTAACAGAGAAGTGCTAGTAAAGCCTTATTTAAAAGACGATTTATATATTGACTTTATGCCGTAAACATGGTATAGTAATAGAGTCACTAAAGTGGTGACTTGCCTCGGGGAGAGGTGTTATGCCAAGAGTCTTGGTCGGAAAGGTCCTTGTTACGGTACGGGGATGTCGGTCGGCGGATGCCTACCGAATCCGTGACACGCCCACACCGATTGGTGTCTGCCGTTGCACGGAGCTGCCTCCGTTGCGCCGGACACAGGTGCCTACCGACACGATCCGGGCTGGATCGTGTCGAGGTAGGATGGCGCGCAAGTTTCGTTGTTAACACTTGCGCCGCACAGGCCAGAGTCGGTAGTTACACTACTGGCTCCGGCTTTTTTATATTTAAATTTAAAGAAAGTGGAGTATACTATATGACATTAAATAATTTTTATGTCTGTCAAAAAATCAGCTCCAGCAAAAAAGAAAAAAGCAAAAGTAGTCTCAAAAAAGAAAGCTGCTTTAAGAATAGTGAAAAAAGACTACGGTAAATTGTCACTGGCACTACACAAAAAACTAAAAGGTAAGTTAGAAGTCGTCTCAAAAGGCAGACTCTCTACTCGAGATGAATGGAGTACGATGTATACACCTGGAGTAGGGGCTGTCTCTAGTCACTTAGCTAAATTTCCTAAAGACGCTCGTCTTTATACTATTAAGCGAAATACAGTGGCGGTCATTAGTGACGGTTCAGCAGTTTTAGGTCTTGGTAACATCGGCCCAATAGCCGCGCTGCCAGTGATGGAAGGTAAGTGCGCCATCTTAAAAGAAATGGCTGATATTGATGGTATTCCAATTGTGCTTGATGTTCATGATGTTGAAGGAATAATTAAAGCGGTAAAAGCAATTGCTCCAACTTTTGGTGCTATTAACCTAGAGGATATTGCGGCTCCACAGTGTTTTGAAATCGAAGACAGACTGAAGGCTGAACTTGATATTCCGGTGATGCATGACGATCAGCATGGTACAGCGGTAGTGGTTTTGGCCGGGATGATTAATGCTGCAAAGGTAGTAAAGAAAAACTTGGCTTCGCTTAAGGTGGTAGTAGTTGGTGCTGGTGCTGCTGGAAGAGCAGTTACCTTACTTTTACTAAAAGCTGGTATTACAAACGTCATCGTGACAGACAGTAAAGGAATAATCTATAAAGGCAGACGCGACTTGGCTGGCTACAAGAAAAACTTAGGTGATATTACCAACCCAGAAAAAGTTCAAGGTGATGTAATGAACGCTATTAGTGGAGCGGACGCTATCGTGGGAGTTTCTGGTCCGGGGACAATTGCTCAAGTACATATCGAAGCGATGGCTGCTAGTCCAATTGTGTTTGCGCTCGCTAACCCTGTTCCAGAGATACTGCCAGAAGACGCACTTAGAGCTGGGGCAGTAGTTGTAGCAACTGGTCGTTCAGATTTTCCTAATCAGATTAACAACGCCTTAGTTTTCCCAGGAATATTCCGTGGAGCTTTAGATAAGGGAGTAAAAAATATTACCGATGATATGAAATTGGCTGCAGCGCAAAAGATAGCCGGAATGATCAAAAAACCAACTGCGGATCTAGTGATACCAGCAGTTATGACTCCAGGCTTGGTGAAGATCGTGGCTGCGGCGGTTAAATAAGGTGACATAGACAGGGAAGTAAAAAGACTGAAAAGCGAAGCTTTTCAGTCTTTTTCAGTTATAAACACTACTCAGCTATGTACAAATTGGTAAAAGTATGCTATAGTTAAGTTTGGTTCTTTGGAGCAAAGCCATGTCTCAAATCTATGAAATGCCAGGGTTTGACAAGCTTCCAAGTAATGTTCAGGTAGCTTGCGAGAAAGGTTGGGAGCGTGCGTCTAGAATCAAGGAGCTAGACTTGCCGCCTGTGAAGCCTCGGGCTAGAAAGCCAAGAAAAAAAACATTCAAAGTGGCGGGAGCGATGCAAAACGCTTTACGCCACAAGTTTCGCTGCCAAGATGATTAGTCTTGACGGCAAGTCCGGGAGTGCGAACATGCACCCCGGATTTTGATCTCTCTACTCCCACTCTTGGGAGCTTTTTTATTTTCAAATTCAAAACTTAATAATTCAATATCTTAGTTTCTTAGTGAAGTATAATGATAATAATATTACTCTGATATCTTCAGAGTAAATTAATTTCCATGACAAAAGATTTTAGTAAATTTCTACGTCGGCTACTTGATCTTCGTGAGGGAGCAGAAGACAAAAAAGTGATGATTGAAAATATTAAAGATGACTCGGACTTTAGTAGTGCGCGTCTTTGGACTCTGGTTTTTGCTATTGGAGCTGCTTCAGTCGGTTTAAATATTAATTCAATACCAATTGTTATCGGAGCCATGCTTATCTCACCGCTCATGGGTCCGATCGTTAGTATGGGTATGGCTTTAGCTATTAATGATGGCGGCCTAATGCGCCGATCTTTACGGAATCTGGGAATGCTTACTTTTATTAGTATTGTTATTTCAACAATTTACTTTGCCTTAAGTCCCATTACTAACGCTCAATCAGAATTACTATCGCGTATACAGCCGACCATCTTTGACGTCCTTGTAGCTATTTTTGGAGGGATGGCTGGGTTTATTGGTATTAGTCGAGCACGCCACAATAATATTATTCCTGGCGTCGCTATTGCCACCGCTTTGATGCCACCACTTTGTACAATTGGATACGGACTTGCCACTTTCCAGGCAAAGTTTGTCTTTGGGGCTTTGTATTTATTTTTGATTAATTCAATCTTTATCTGTCTGTCTGCTTTATTGGTGGCAAAATATCTGAAGTTGCCAAAAGTGCAATATCCTGACCAGGAACATCAACTAAAGGTTCGACGTATTATTACAGCAGTGATATTGGTGATCATTACTCCAGCGATTTATTTTGCTTACACATTTGTTGGTCAAAATAATTTTAATCAAAATGCCGAACGTTTTATAAATACTACTTTTAAAGAACAAGGTTACATCGTTGTTTATACAAACTTATCTTATAAGACTTCCCCTAAGGTAATTGAATTGGCTTTTTTGTCAGATCGATTTAACCCAGACCAAATTGAAGAGTTTCAGAAATTATTAATTGACTTCAAGCTCACGGATACCGTTTTACGGGTTAGGCAAAATAATTTCTCGCTTTCCGAAGCTGAGTGGCAAAAGGTGCTAGAGGGTGTTGCAGGAGATGATGCAAAAATTGCTGCTTTAGAAGCTCGTTTGGAAAAAAGTCATCTAATTGAAAATCCGGCTCAGATATTGGCTGAGGCAAGGGTTATTGAAGAAAGAATAAAAGACTTAGCCATTGGTTCTCTAGTATCTAGCCAACTTGAGCAGGACTTTGATTCTAATAAACCGGTAGTGTTGATCTATACTAATACTCAAGCAGAGGCCTTAAATAATGAAGCAGCCCAAAAGGTGATTGATTGGCTGAAGGTAAGATTAAAAGATGAAGACATCGCAACTCACTTTGTGCCACCAATACAAGAACCCGAACCAGCTGCGCAACAAACCATTGATGGTCGTCCTGTGATTTAAAGACTTGCTTCGTATTTTGTTTAGAGGCATCATAAAGCAATGAAATACATATTTAGTGTCGCTTCGATCTTGTTGGTTGTCGCTGGTTTTTATTATTTTTCAAGCCAAGCAGAGGCGATAACTGAAAGATCAGTACGTTATGAAACTGCAACTCTTTTACCTTTAAATAGCATGGTGTTTATTGAAGATAACGAGGTAAGTAACGAAACTGAGCTTAATAAAACTGAAACAATTAAAACGGATACTACTGGAAGAGCTTTAATAAAGTCTGGGCCGCAGCTTCTAACTTCTATTGGGGAGAGTAGTGAAGTTGTCTTTAATAGTGAAAGTGACTTAAAAGAAACTAGTTTTGATCTACTTGTAGGCAAGCTCTGGTCACGCCTCGAGCGAGCTTTAGAACAAGATGAAATTTACCAAGTTTATACTCCGACTCTAGCAGCGGCGGTACGCGGAACTGCATTTGGTGCCGAAGTTGGTGAAGGTATTGATCGTATTGTAGTAACTGAAGGGGTTGTCGAAGTTAGAGATCGTAATGGAGATGCTGTAGAGATGGTTGCTGCTGGAAACATGGTTTCTTTAAAGGACGGACGACTTGCAGTCACTCCTCTTAGAGATAATGACTATGGAGAATGGGAAAATGAACACACGAATCCTGAATGGGAGTGGGGTGGTTCTCCAGACCTGACTTTAGTTACTGCTACTAGAGAAGGTTTTTGGTGGAGTAGTGCCGGATTACTTACGGTAGAAGGAACAGGATTTAATCAAGCGGTTAGATTAGAGATTGATGATCAACCTATCGCTTTTGTACCAGTGTCTGACAAGGTTGTTAAAGTGCCAGTGTCTGAATTAATTAATGTACGAGAGGATAGTACGGCTTATATTTATCTAAGCAATGGTGAGAGAGTAAGTGCTAATGAGATTTTTGTTGGCTCTGAAGCTGAGGTACGAGAAAACTTGCTTTGGTAAATTGACCTTAGTTGCTGGAAAGTTCTTTGTGATACTTTTCTTCAAACATCTTCCATAGAGAAAGAAAGAAAGCGGCAATGATTGGTCCAGTGATAAAACCAGAGATACCAAAAGTTGTTAGTCCTCCGATGGTTGCTAGGAAAACAATGGCATCTGGCATTTTAGATCCGCGTCCAACTAAGATTGGGCGTAAGAATTCATCAATCATCCCAATGATCGCCACTCCAACGACAATAATAGTAACTCCTTCCCAGACAGATCCGGTTGCAATGAGAATAATACTAGCTGGAACCCAAACTAGTCCGGTACCAACGGTAGGGATGATAGAAGAAAAGCCCATAGCAGTACCCCAAAGTACAGGGTTTGAAATACCAACAAAAAAGAAAGTTATTCCACCGACAAAACCTTGAATCAAAGCAATGGTCATCGTACCTTTCATAACTGCTCGAGAAGTTTCAGCGAAACGAGCGAATAATCTTTTCTCGTAGACATCACCTAAAGGAATGTAGTGCAGCAAAGTTTCTTTGATCTTGGTTCCATCACGAAAGAAAAAGAAAAGTAAGTACAGCATGATGGCTCCACTAATAACAAAAGACAGAGTAAGCTGACTAATAGATATTAAAGAAGAGGCGATATTTTTCGAGGCGCTTGCGGTCCACTCTTTCAGTCTTTCGCCTGTTATGTCTGGAGAGACACCAAACGGCTCAAGATAAATAGTGACCTTTTCTATTTGATTAAGAATACTGAATCCTTGTAATTCACCACCGTTTTGCGAGACTTTTTGATAAAGAGAGACAGACTCTTGGACAACCATGCCCCCAATAACAGTCAGTGGTAAAACTACAGTTATGACAATAGCTGTAATAGTAAATATAGAGGCGATAGAATTACGCTCTTTTAACTTGCGTGAGAAGTATAGATAAAGTGGATAAAAAACTACTGCTATTACTGCTGCCCAAAAAACAGGAAAAAGGTATTTACCTAACATCCAAAAAAACAAGATGCTAGTAGACATTAATAATGAGAAGAAAAATATTTGTTGTATGTTGCTAAATTTCATAAGTATAGGTTAACTATATCATTATTATTTAGTAGTAAAGTTTATTCAGCTCTGATTAATTATATTCCAATTCGCTTTGCCTTATAATTTTAAATTATAAAAAACACTGTGGTACAATTTTCACATGTTTGCTCCTAGTCCCTCACATAATACACCTGAAGGTCGTGCTAAATTACGCCGTGAAGCTGAAGCAGAAACTAAAGCGGCACTAGAAAAAGCTCGTTTGCAAGAAGAGCAAAAGAAAAAACTTCACAAGCGGAATGTCGAGCTGAAGATAACTAAAGTTAAAGCTTCCTTAAATACAAAAAAAGCTAACCTTCTTTCACTAAAAGCCAGGTTTGATAAGTTTGTAGAAAATAATAAACGAGAAGAGACAAAAGCTGAACAGGCTGACAGAGAAAAGACAACTGCAAAAAACAGCTTACCAACTTTAAAAAGAGACATTTCGGCTTTAGAAAATTCACACCGGAGCATAACCACAAAAATAAAAGAACTAAGTAGGACCTTGCTTCAAGAAGAGACAAAAGTTGCTCAAAACCAGGCGGAGTTAGTGAAAGATGAGAATTTAGTAAAGGAACAAAAGAAAAAAATAAAATCACTGCAAGATAATCTATCAACTGAAGAGTCAGCTACAGCAATTGAGACGGACAAGATAAATGATCTGAGGCAAGAGGTAGTTCAAGAGGAAGACAAAATTGAAAAAATGAAGCTGCATGTGATGAGTCTTAAAAATGCCCTTGCTGCTAGAGAGAGAATAAATGAAGCTAAGATTAGGCAAGAAGAAGAAATTCGTCGAAAAATACGTGATGAAAGTTCTAGGGAGAAGTTTCTTGAAAATGAAACTAAAAAAGTAGATAGTTTCGGAAAATCAAAAGAGGAGGAGTTACGTCAGCAAATTGAGTTATTAGAACAGCAAGCAAAAGAGTTGGAGGCTAAAATTGAAACAGCAAAAACAGAAGAAAAAGATACGGAACAAAAGTTTAAGGAGTCAGGTAGCTTAGCTATTGCGGCTCAAAACACCAAAAGAAATAACTTATCTATCATTAGACGTGCACAGCACCAGATGGATAGACTGGAAGATGAGGTAAGTGCTCTTGATAAAGAGTTGCAAGATTTAACTAAAGAGCTGAATAGTTAGATTGTTTTTTTAAATTTCTCATCCTCCGCTCGCACAAATAAAAACAACCCTAAATGGGTTGTATGGAGTTGGAGATTCGGTCACGAATCATTAAGTATATTTGTTCGTCTACGACTCCAAATCTACTAAATGTTCTCGACCCCAACTCGCTCGCCTCCGGCATCGCTGCGCTTTTCGAATCTCTACGTAAGACGCGCAGGCGTCTTACTCATCCTCTCGCTCGCACAAATAAAAACAACCCTAAATGGGTTGTATAGAGATAGAAATTCGGTCACGAGTTACTAACTATAATTATTCGCTTTGCTCTAATTCTAGTAAGGACTCTCGACCCCGCCTCGGCTGTCTTGCAGACATGCCTGCGGCTTTCGAATCTCTACAGAAAGCAAAACTATTTGCTTTCTTCATCCTCCGCGAACAAAAATAAGCACCTAAAGGTGCTTATTTTTGTACTCGCGGAGGATGAGAGATTCGAACTCTCGGAACCTGTTAAGGTTCGGCAGTTTAGTAAACTGCTGCTTTCAACCACTCAGCCAATCCTCCAATATATTCACTCTGATCTTAGATAGGATTGGCTTCGTTACCCTCCCTATAATCTCGCTAAAGCATCGATTATTCGTTCTGGGGAACGATCGGATGAAATCTAAAACAAATTAGATTTCATAGCCAATCCTCCAATATATTCACTTCGTTCAAATTGTCACCACTTTTGTGGTTAGCGCCTATTATAGAGGGAAAAGACATTTATTCCAAGCCCTGGTTTTAGGTTTGGCATCCCTACTTTTTAAGAGATTTGAGTCAAATATTTATAGAAATGATATAATCAAACCATTAATAAAGCAGCTAAAGTATTTTTTATGAAAAAAGTAGTGATTGGTGGGGCGGTAATTATTATTCTTTTAACACTAGGTCTAATTTTTATTGAACCGACACCAAAAAACGATACTTTAGATGATAATGCTATTAGTACGGAGTCAGGCTCAGCTGTAATGCTGCAACCGCTGTCTGCAGATGTCTCTGTCTCAGCTGAAGAATCTGATTGGCAAGTTATTGAAACTCCGCAAGAGGTTGTAAACGGAAACAAGGTTAAAACCTCAGCTGTTGGTCGAGCTATTTTGACTCAGGATGCTGATATTTTAACTTCACTAAATAGTAATTCAGAACTGGTCGTTGAATTGGGGCAAGATAACAACACTACTATTTTGAAACTAGCAGCCGGGCAGACCTGGACTAAAATAAATCGAGCCTTAGAACAAGATGAAGTTTATGAAGTGCACACCCCAACTCTGGTAGCGGCAGTGCGAGGAACTTCTTTTGGTGTTCTCACAGAACCAGCTTCACAGATAATAGTTACGGAAGGGACTGTTTGGGTAAGTTTGATTGATCCAGAGACTGGAGAAATTGATGAGTCTTCTACTATCGCTGTTCCGGCAGGAAAGATTGCACTTTATGTGAATGGAAAAATAGAAGTGCGGGATATTACTGATAAAGATAAAGGTGATTGGTATTACGAGCACAATCCAGAAACTGGTGATAATACTGAAGATTCAGTTGAAGCTGAAGTGAACCTAGTCGATCCAATCCCAAATCAATCGGGAACTCAAAATGAAAATCCTCCGGTTGTGCCAATTGAAAATAATTCAACTAATACTATTAAGCCAGAAGAACCAGTAGCTCAAAAGGTAACCGTGACTTCAGTTTCACCTAAAGTATTGGATCAGGGGCAAACAGGTACTCGTTTGACTCTAAGGGGAGATTTTCTATCAGTGATTGAAAAAGTAGTGATTGATAAAAGGGAAGTAGAGTTTTTGGTAACAAGTACTGGTGCGATGACCATTGAAGGAGCTGAGCTTCCGACTGATACTGACTCTTATGATATTACTCTGTACTACGATGGAGAAAAGTTGTTTTTAGCTGAAGCCTTCTCAGTAATAAATAATACTGTCAGCTTAAAAATTGACAGTGTCATGGCCGGGGTAACTGACTCGCCGGAAGATTTTATTGAACTGAAAGGCTCAGGGTTCTTAGCTGTTAAAACAGTTTTGGTTGATGGTCAGACAAATGAATTTGTGAGCATCAACAATGGCTTAATGCATGTATTTGATCAAACCTTCAGTCAAATTAAAAAAATTGAGCTAGTTAGTCCAGAAGGAGCCGTTACTTATACAAGATAAAATATGTTTGGACAACGCAAGCGAACAGGTTGGTTGTTCTTATCTACAGTCTTATGTGTTGCTTTTGTAGTGGTGACACATCATTTTGGTTGGTTTGATAATCTTCAAGCCCAACTAACAGATCGTTTTCTAGCACCTACATCAGCACCTAAGGATATTATTATTGTTGATATCGACGAATCCAGCTTGGCAACTATCGGTCAATGGCCTTGGGATCGTGCGGTCCATGCTGAGTTACTTGATCAAATTAATTCAGCTAAAGTCGTTGGTTTTGACGTTATTTTTTCAGAAAAATCAGCTAGTGGCGAAGCTGACGATCAAAGATTTGGTGCGGCCATCTCAAATTTTTCTGGAAAGGTGGTTATTCCTCAAGTTATCGATGAACAAAGCGGACTAGTAAGAGAGCCCCTTAAAGAACTATCTGAAAATGCTATTACTGGTTTTGTAAATACAAAGCCAGATCGAGACGGAGTAGTTCGTAATGCTATTTTGTATCGTAACGAAGTTCCTAGTTTTGATATTAGAGTTTCAGAAGTAACAAGAGACATAAAAACTGAAGAAGAGTTGTTTATTTATTATTCGGGACCAGCAAAAACATACACTACTCTTTCTTATGCAGACGTGCATGCGGGATTAATAAACGAAAGTATCTTTGCTGACAAAATTATTTTAGTGGGCGCTAGTGCAGCTGGCCTTGGCGATGTTTTTCAGACGCCATTTGGCGCAATGCCCGGAGTTGAGATTCGTGCCAATACTATCAATACCCTAAGAGAAGGGATCCGTATGGAGGTGTTGCCTACATATATAAGTATCAGTACTTTTGTAGTCATTGCCTTGTCGCTATTTTTAATTATTTCATTTGGTCGTTCCTGGCCACTGATTTACCTACTACTACTTCTAGTTGGTGGAAGTATTGTTCTTGGAGCCTACACAATATTTGCCTATGAATGGATTGTGCCTCACTTATATCAGATAATTCTTTTTATCTTAACTACTGGAACCTTACTGCTTTTACAGTATGTCTTTGAGTCCAATGAAAAACGATTTATCCGTCGTGGGTTTGAGCAATATGTCGCACCCTCGGTTGTAGCACAAATTACTGATCATCCAGAAATGTTGGTCTTGGGTGGAGAGGAGAGAAAGTTGTCTATTTTATTTTCAGACATTCGTGGCTTCACCACTATTTCTGAACAACTAACCCCATCTCAATTAATGAATCAATTGAATGAATACCTGGAAGAGATGTCAGAGGCGGTTATGGAGAGAAAAGGTTTAGTGGATAAGTATATTGGAGATGCTGTCATGGCTTTTTGGGGCGCTCCTTTATCTGATGAACTACATGCACAGAATGCCTGCGAGAGTGCCGTGGGTATGATGAGGGCTTTAGACATGCTAAATGAACGCTGGAAAGAAGAAAATAAGCCACCTTTCAAGATTGGTATTGGAATCAGTACCGGAGAAGTGGTGGTTGGTAATATGGGTTCAAGGCGCCGATTCAATTACTCAATTATTGGTGACGAGGTAAACTTTTCTGCCAGAATTGAAGGCTTAACAAAACAGTACGGCGTTTATTGTTTAATCGGACAGACTACTTATGAAGCTATTAAAGGACTATCTCATTTACCAACTCGTGAGTTAGATGACGTAATGGTGAAAGGGAAGATTGAGCCAAGACGGATTTATGAACTAATTACAGAGCCTCTCACCGAAGCAAAAAAAGTAGTCTTGGAACACTTTGCACTAGGCCGAGAACACTATAAGTCTGGTGATTTTACTGAAGCTGTGACTGAATTTAAAATTGCTTTAGTTGCTGACCCAAGTGATGGTCCAAGTAAAGTATTTTTGGAACGTTCAGAAGACTTACTTAAAAATCCGCCGAAAAACTGGAATGGAGTTTTTGAGTTTAAAACAAAATAATTATGAAGAAAAAACATAAAGATATAAAATATTTTATTAGAACATTATCTATTATCATCGGCCTTGTCATGGTGTGGCGGGGAGTGTGGTATGTTCTCGATGCAATAGATGTTGTCATTTTCGGTGAGTATAGTCACTGGACAGGATTGGTTGGAATTGTCCTTGGAATTCTTCTACTTTATATTCCAGACAGAGATCTAAAAGAAATAGAAAAACTTTAGTTCTAGACCTCAGAGCTTTATTAATTTTGCATCAATGAATTTAGGAATTCATTGAAAGATGGAAAGAGACCAGTTTTGTAGAGGAGAGTTGATATTGCTGTGATTACCAAGCCAAACAAGATTGTGGCGCCGATCGCTCCGCCAAAGCCAGAAAGTATTCCAAAGAAAAACACCCGTTTAGGATCATTCGTTCTTTCAATTCTGTCCTCTAAGTTTTCAACGGCGTTTTCTAGGCCTTTATCATTATCATTCATATAGCAATAATATATCATTAAGCGTTATTTATTTGAAAGTGGTGAAAACTATTGATACTCCGGATTTATATTTGTTGCGTTAGTAACATCTTTCTAGTCTTCAGCAACATTGCCAACAGCATTAATTCCACCGTTGTCCTTCAGTAGGCGTGCTGCGTGCATTAGATTCCAAGCCATGAAAGTAGTATTTTTGTTGGTAAATTCACTATCGTAGCCTGTTGGTGGATCAATTTTTTCTCCTTTCCATTCTGTATCTCCATAACTAGGACCAGGACCGACTTCGCCAATCCAACCACAGTCTGCTTGTGGTGGGATAGTATAACCAATATGTTGCAGGGCGTAGAGAATATCCATAGCACAATGTTTTACACCGTCTTCGTTGCCGGTAATTACGCAGCCACCAGTTTTTCCGTAATACGCATATTGTCCTTTCTGGTTTTTCTCGCCACTATAAGCGTACATACGTTCTATCACTAAAGTAGCTACACTTGATTTTACTCCTAGCCAGATAGGAGTTCCGATTACCAAAATATCTGCGTCCATGATTTTTTTCTGAATCATTGGCCACTCATCACTCAAACCTTCTTCTGCGCCGTCTTTAATCATTCCAAAAGCAATACTGTGCTCAAGTGGATAGATGTGTTCAACGGCAACACCTTCTTTTGACATTATGCCAGCCGCTCTATCTATCAATTTTTGAGTGTGTGAGAGTTCCTTTTTCTGCTTGATGGAACAATTAATAAATAAAGCCTTAAGGTCACTAAAGTCTAATTTAATGTCTTTCATATTTTAATTATAACAAAATTATTAAAATTAAAGTTTTAACCCAGTAAGCTACCAATTGATAGAAAATAACACTTACAACTATCACAACTGTAGATTAACTATTGCAGAGAGTTTCGTAAGTCAGCACTATAAGTATCGCTATTTACGTCAACGTCATCATTATCAATTAGTTGGTCGGACTTAATCTCTGTAAAAGGTTTTTGAGTATCAATCAAACCAAGCTCGTATAAGACCTCATCAAAATATCCTGGTAAAACAGTCTTCCAGGTTAAAGGAAAGTTTACTTCTGACATTTTTTCTACCGGACGAGTCAATTCATTGGTGCAGTTACGAGTTAGGGTGTTGTACATTCGGGGTGAATCATAGACTTCATTAATTTCAATTGCCAATAAATCGAATAGTTCTCGAGCTTGTTCTGGAGTGGCCTTAGTAGGGTAGAGATAAACTCTCTCGTTACGGTGACCGGTTCTGACACCAACTAGGTCTTCTTCTGAGCCGACCACATAGATAATTTCAAATTGGCGCAGAATACCCAGTAATGGAGAGAATGTCTCGTCAGACTCACGCCTGGTTTCAATTGAAACAACTAGTTGTTCACCGTCACTAAACCCAAAACTGAGAAAAATGTGCGCTAAGCCCTCAAAGTCATCAAAGTGAGAAATGAAAACATCGACACCTGTAATTTTTTCTAGATCATACTCCCGTGTCTCATAACTAATGTCAGCTGACTTTACTTCATTCCAATTAAAGTTACGAAAATTATCAACAGTAATATTACTGCTGGTCGCTGAATAAGTAATGCTTGGTAATTTTTCATGTCCTAACTCCCAGTCTCTATCGTGCGATGGCTGAAATGTAACTAACAAAGCTAAATATAAGCATCCTAAAATAACAACTATTATAAGTAACCACTTAAAAAACTTAGATTTATGTAACATATATACTGATATTGTACATTAGCAAGTGGTCAATTTTGAGAGTTCTTCATAATAAAGGCATCCTTGTGTCAAGAGAATATACAGGCCTAGACTGTTTTTAAAATTCAATATTGTTATACAATTAAGGTATCGGAGCAAAATAATATAATAACTTTTCAGCTTATGAATAACGTTAGTCAACAGTTGCTTGATTACATCAAGCAAAATACACAAGCAGGTGCTAAAGCAAAAGATATCATCAAGATATTGTTAGACAATGATTATTCAATAACTACTATCAACGCTGCTTTTGCTGAGTTGGGTATAAATACAGTAGATCAGCTTGTTTCAGAGTCAGTGACCGAACCAAAGCCTGCAACAGAAGATAAATCATTCGCTCGTGAAAATATAACGATGGATATGATTATTGAAAAATTCATACCTATCGCTGGAGCTATCTTACTTATCATTGGTTTTGGATATTTAATTTATGCAAATGCTTGGGTAAATCTTCCAATGGAAATCCGTATCAGTCTCGGCTTTTTCTTCAGTGTGGCTATAATTGGTGGTTCCTTCTCTCTTCCTGAAAAGATGCGGTATTTTACAGACATTGGTATTGGTTCTGGTGTTTTACTCCTCTACGGTACTTTGATCTATGGTTCTAGAACAACAGAACTGGCGACAGCAATGATTCCTGAGGTCGTTACTCTTATTACAGCTGTATTATTTACTATTGCTGTTTCTTACTTTGCTTCAAAAAGGAATTCTAAAGTTATATTGATTCTGGGAATGATTGGAGCCTATATTACTCCATTTGTTATTGGTCAAAATGATGTGTGGGTCGATAACATCTCGTTTAATGCCTACCTCATATATTTCTTTGCAGTTAACATAGCGGTATTTTTGATGGGAAGGGAGATATCAGTTCGCGATGTTATTCCGTTAAATATAATTGGATTATTCCTCGGCGTCTCAACTCTTTGGCGCTTATCGACTACTGACTCAATAAATGCAGTTCGTCCAGAAAACTTTTTTACAGGGGAGATATTTACGTCCATTTTGTTTTTGGCACTAGTAGTGTTCTCTATGTGGAGTATCTTACTCTCTACAAAAAAGTTCGATGAAAAAGATGAAGGCTTTCTCTCTCTTGGTTATATTGCTCCGGTTATCTGGTTTGCTTACAATATTGATAATCTTGATTCTGTTTCAGATGCAACTGTCGGTATTTTGTTCGCCCTTATATCAGTCTCTTGTTTCTCAGGCTGGCACTTCTTGAAGGGAACAAAGTCCAGGATTCAACACCTGGCTTTGTATGCAGCCGGTCTATTATCTGCGTTCTTGGCTATCGTTACTTTCTTCAAAGAATTTGACGTTTACACAAGTATTCTTATTGCTTATTCAAGTTTAGTCTTCGCAATCTTATATATTCTGGATTCTGGAAAGATAGAAAGGTTTACTAGCTATATTGTAGTTTCTCTGGTCGGTTCACTCCTTTCTTTGCACCACATTCTGACAGCAGATTTAGAGTGGCAGGCATTGGTCGTTGTAGTAGCGCTTTTGCCAGCGATGAGCGCTTACCTAGTAGCTAAAAATGGAGAAGATCAAAGTGTTCTTGGGGTAGCTACAATTTATTCATTTGTCTGGACTATCATTGCTGCAATGTTTGTTTTGGCTGAATTTGTTGATTATCTTGACATTGGTTTCTTGTTCTTTTATTTAGCGCCAGTAGTGCTACTTAGCTACCTAGCTTATGTTCAAGTTTCAAAACCAAATAATATGTCTCATGGTACAAAATCATTTATACTGAGAATTATATTAGGTTGGTTTGCTCTAGGCTTCATTACGACATTCTTCTACTTAGTATCTAGTATTTATCCAGCACCAACAGATACTTACATTTTTACTCACACAGACGCTCCGACAGATTGGGTGATGATTAATGGAATATTTGCGACAGCAATTCTGTTTATCGGCTTATGGATTAGTCGAAAATTACAATTAGAACAAGTGATAAAAAGACCTTCGTTTATTCTTGTAATATTTGGTTTTACCACCTTACTTCTTACCGGTAATTACATCATTTCAGCTATCGCAAATGACTTAAACATCGCTCATGTTGACGGGGGTCCAAGAGCAATTGCAACTACCTTATGGTGGGCAGCGATAGCGATCTTTATGCTGTATAAAGGAATCAAATTAGGAAAGAAATATCACTCAGAAAAATTACTTGGCTTATTCTTACTGGGAATAACTTTAGTAAAGGTTATCTTGTATGATATTTCGACTATGGGAATGCAAAACAAAATTATTGTTCTCATGATGGTCGGAGGCGCTATGCTTTTGTTCTCATATATGGTGCGCTCAAAAGATTTGTTAAAAACAAATGAAGATAGATTAGAGTAAAATGATATGTTAGAGACGTACAAAAAATCGCCCTTTCGGGCGTTTTTTGTATTCGCGGAGAAGAGAGGAATTTCGGTTGTTACACAACCAGTATACCTTTTGGATATATTCTCCCTCTGGTCGAATCTACCTCAAAAGCTTTTCGAATCCTACGTAACAGTCTCCCAGACTGTTACGAGAAGAGAGGAATTTCTCCCATTACATAGGCAGTACACCTTGTCACTATTTTGTTTCCTTGCGTCACAAAATAGTAGGCAAGGTCTTCGAATCCTCACGAAAAGTGCCTTAGCACTTTTCTTCTTCTCCGCTTAAGAAAATAACCGCCCAGAGGCGGTATTTTCAAAAAGCGGAGAAGAGAGGATTCGAACCTCCGGGGGCGTGAACCCCACTTCCTTAGCAAGGAAGCACGATAGACCACTCTGACACTTCTCCATACTACTGATTTGATCCTTAAGTAGCTTGAAAGTAAGATACCATATTTTCATTATTCTGCGAAAAAACTTTTAGTGAGCTATTGCTAGACAGATTAACTCTTGATCATCTTTAACATAGGGAAGTAGAGTCACTTTGGCTACTTTTAAGGTTGTACCGGTTGTAACCACGTCGTCTATAATAATGATTCTGTTAAAGTCAGCTAACTCACTCTTATTTTTGATTGAAAAGGCTCCGTTAATATTTTTCAATCTTTCCTTTCTAGATAGAGAAGTCTGAGGTACGGTATGTCTAGTTTTTTCTAATACCTCCAACACCACAAAGTTATCAATATCTATATTTTCCAGAATCCTTGTTACTTGATTATAGCCACGTTCTTTTTGTCTAGCGTAAGACAAAGGTATAGGTACCAAGGCAGTTTTGCCGGAAGGTAGATCTTTCAGCCAGGTTGCAAGTATTGAACCAAGTATCTGGCTAGCGTGAGTTGAGTTATAAAATTTGTTGGCTGTAATAGCTGAGTTTATAGATTTAATTTGAAAATCACTTAGGTAAATTACCCCCGGTATCTTTTGTGGTCTTAAAAAACGAACAAAGCTATCTTTTGTCTCGCCCTGAATCTGCAAAAGACACTGATGGGGAGGGAAGATAGTATCGTAGATTTTAAGAAAAATATTCAACACTACTACTAGTATACGATATCGGCATGATAGAATATTTAGAATAAACCAAAATGAAATCACTTTCCAAATTATTCTTTAGTAGTGAAAAATCAAGCGACTCTCAAAGAGTGGTCGGAGTTGATATTGGTTCATCTTCTATTAAGGTAGTTGAGCTTCAAGAGAGAAGTGATGTTTTGACACTTACTACTTATGGTGAGATTCAGCTTGGTCCTTATGCGGCAAAAGAAATTGGCCAGTCAGTTGATCTTGAAGCCAAAAAAGAACAACAGGCTTTAGTGGATGTGATTCGGGAGTCAGCCGTTAAAGCAAAAAACGCAGTCTTTGCTATGCCTCTGTCTTCAAGCTTCGTTACTACCATCAACCTAATAGCTCCAGAGGAAGAAGATATCTCAACTCGAGTGAGAGTCGAGGCGAGAAAATACATTCCAGTACCGATCGCTGAAGTTGCTTTGGACTGGGCTGAGATAGAAGCCGATTCTAGTAGTAAAGAGAATCAGAGAAATATTCTAGTAGCCGCTATTCAAAACGAAGCACTAAATCGCTTCAGAGTTTTGATGCAGTTTGCAAACCTAAGTGAACCGCCAACTGAGATTGAGTGCTTTAGTGCGTTACGAGGAGTCTATAGTAAAGAAGATACTGATGTTGTATTGATAGATATTGGGGCGGTTTCTACAAAGCTGTATATTGCTAAAGACGGACTACTGCAAAGAATGCACCGAGTGAGAGCTGGAGGAGCCGTGGCCACCAAGAGAATAGCCAGTACGTTAGATCTTGATTTTGAAGCAGCTGAATTACTGAAGCGAAATATTGATAGTAAAGATAAAAATTTCCACGATGTTAAAAGAGCGCATCATACTTGCTATGATCGAGCCTTCCAAGAATTCAGACAAGTAATTAATGAATACGAAAAAAATCTAGATACAAAGATAGAGGCAGTTTATCTTTCTGGCGGAGGATCACTCTTCCCAGGTACAAAAACTCTCATAGCTGAAGCTTTAGGAAAAGAAGTTGTCTATGCTAATCCTTTTAATAAAGTGGCTTACCCTGCCTTTATGGAAGATTTGATTACTGACATCGGACCATCTTTCAACGTAGCCTTAGGCGGAGCTCTAAGATTATTTGAATAGACTTCTTAACAGTCTAAGTTCGTTTTGCAACTAGAAAGCAAGTATAATTATTGATATGCCGGACTCAACAAGTACTTCGTTCATTCCAAAAAGAAATCCAGCGCAAAAAGAAAAGCGTATTGGTCGCCGTAAGGTTTATATTGGTACTTTTATTGTACGTATATTGTTTTTTGCTGCTCTAGTTGGAGCAGCGGGTGTATATGCTTATGAAAAAAAGTTGGACTCCACGCTTAAAGACGAAATATTTTCTCTAAATAACGCTATCTCTACTTTTGATGAAGCAGAAATGGATAGAATATTAGGTTTTGATAAAAGACTGAGCCACATGAACTATCGACTAGAACACTCAGCTTCTGTTGTTAAGTTACTTGAAGCTATTGAGTCATCAACTGTAGGATCTGTTCAACTAGAATCTTTCAACCTCGAACGAGTCGACGATACGTCTTTCTCAATTGATTCAAGTATTGTTACTAACTCTTTTGATTCAGCTCTATTCCAAAGACAAGTACTGGAAGACGACAACACGCTTTCAATTTCAAATATTAGTGAGTTAACTCTACAAAACGTTCCTCCTCCTGGAGCTTTTGTTGGCGAGACAGATCTTAAAGATCAAAAGGTGAGAGTAACTTTTAAAGCTGACTTGGGTATTGATATAGATAAACTACTGTCTGCAAGTACAGTCCAGTTATCACCAGTTATTGCACCGTCTCCAGCACCAGCAGATCTGATTGATAATAATCCGCCTGGCGAGACAGTAATCGATGAGATCTTGTCAGAAGAACCTAATCAAGAAGTACTATGATAGCTAATTCATTTTTCACGCAAGTAGTAATGACTATCCTAGCTGTAGGTATCCTTTTCTTCTACGTAAATCCAACTTTTACAAATATAGGAGTGATTCAAGACTCAATAATGCAGTATCAGACTGAGAAGGGGAAAGTAAATGAAGTAAACGCTCAACTCGCTAGTCTAAAGCAAAGACTAAATAATATTTCAGCTTCTGACACTAAGGCTTTGATGACATATCTTCCAGAAAAAGTTGATCAAATGGCAGTCTCAAGAGATTTGTTAAGTATTGCTGAAGAATCAAACGTCTATCTTCAATCTGTTAGATACGACAAAAGCACACCAGCTGGCGCGACAAATAATAAAGATAAAAATCTACTCAAGCACACCTTCTCACTTTCTCTAGTTGGTTCTTACGAAGATGTTAAAGTAATGTTAGGTAAGCTTGAGCAGAATAATTATCCACTTGAGGTCCATAAGTTGGGTCTGAATGCTGATGAAGAAGGAGTTATAACAGCTGCTGTTAGTGTCATTACTTATTCTTATACAAATACTATATGAGTCCACTAATGAAAAACATAACTGTCGCACTGATAACCATTACCCTTGCTTTTGCTGGTTATTATATGTATTCGCAAAATAAGAATTCGGGACTTAATTCTGATAATCCAGTCTCTTCAACTCAAGACATGCTCATCAGTACTCAGATATTTATCGAGCGTCGTACTCTTTTAGATCAAGTTGATTTGGATACGCGAGTATTTAGCGATCCTTTATTTAGTTCTTATCGTAGTTTTTCTAAACCACTAAACCAAGAAGCTGTTGGTCGAAATAATCCTTTTGTTGATACAAGTAGTGCTAATTTTTAATTATTATTCCGTATGAATCCACTGGATACATTACTGGAACGAAAAGAGGTTACCGAGCTAGTCGCTAAACAGGCGGAGGCTTTGGTTGTGGAAGAGGGGATTTCTTTAGAGGCTGCCCTGATAAAGCTTGAAGTCTCTAAAGAAGCGGTCAGAAATGCTTTTGCCGCTTACTATCAAGTACCGGCTTTTGAAATGCCTGAAGGTTTTAACTTAACCGAGGAGATACTCAATTACGTTCCAGAAGAATCTGCGATTCACTACAAGCTTATTCCGTTAAAGATTGAAGATGAGTTATTGGTAGTAGGAGTGAATGACCCTGAAAATCTACAGCTTCGCGAAGTATTGAACTTTGTTAGTACCAAATATGATTTGGCCTACAAGTTTGTTTTTATGTTGGAGGAAGATATTAAGAAAGCCCACCAATTTTACGAAAACCTCAAAGGTGAAGTGACCGACGCCCTCGTTAGTCTAGAAAGTGAATTAAATGCTGAAATTGCCGCTGGGGTAGAGGAAGCTTTCCCTCAAACCAAAAAACAGGCAATGGAGCATATTGAGGAAGATGCTCCGGTGACAAAAATTGTAGCTACTATTTTGCGCTACGCTGTAGACGGGGGTGCTTCTGACATTCACATCGAACCAACAGATGAAAAAGTCACTGTCCGTTTCCGAGTTGATGGAGATTTAAATACCTCTCTAGAGTTACCAAAAAATGTTCATATGGCAGTAGTGGCTCGAGTAAAGATTTTGTCTTCAATGAGACTAGACGAAAGACGAAAACCGCAAGACGGTCGTTTTTCTGCGACGTTTGATGGTCGAAAGATTGACTTCCGTGTTTCATTACTTCCGACTAGCCATGGAGAGAAGGTGGTAATGCGTATTTTGGATAATGAAAAAGGGGTGCGTTCACTTGAGGACGCTGGTGTCTCAGGGCATGTGCTCGAAACAATCCGCCGGATGATTAAAGAGCCGTACGGCATTATCTTGATTTCTGGTCCGACCGGATCTGGAAAGTCTACTACTTTGTACGCTATGTTATCTGAGGTTGATCGAATGAAAAAAAATGTACTTTCACTTGAAGATCCGATCGAATATAACATCAGTGGAGTAAGTCAGTCTCAGGTACGTCCCGAGATCGGTTATTCTTTTGCTAATGGACTCAGGGCAGCCTTGCGTCAAGATCCCGACATTATTATGGTGGGAGAAATCCGTGACAAAGAGACAGCTCAGCTGGCTATTCAAGCAGCTCTCACTGGTCACTTGGTACTCTCTACTATTCACACCAACAACTCTATTGGAGTTATTCCTCGATTGATTGATATGGGTGTTGATCCATACTTGATTGCACCAACCCTGAAGTTAGCGATTGCACAACGTCTAGCGCGACGTCTTTGTGATAATTCTGGTAAGGAAGAACCAGTTACTACTAGTACAAAGATGATGATGGAGCAAAGTTTCAAGACATTGCCAGAGCGCTATCATAAAAGGATTCCAGCCAATCGAACTATGATGCGTCCAGAGCCGGCTCCAGGATGTGCTACAGGTATGCGTGGACGGGTAGCGGTTATAGAAGCTTTGGAGATTAATGAAGAAATCCAAGAGCTGATTTTGCGTAACTCTTCAGAAGAACAGATGTTCTTAGCTGCTAGAAAGAATGGTTTTATGACTATGAAAGAAGACGCTATCATCAAAGCGCTAGACCATATTATTCCTTACGAAGAGATGAATGCCTTTGGAACTAAGGTTGGAATAGATACATCACTTGATGAAATAGAACCAACTGTCGATAACCCGGTCGCAGAAAGTAATATTCCCGCTATAATAGATCTTAATGAAGATATTGCTAGTTGATGATGATGCATTCTTGCGTGACATGTATACGATCAAGTTTATTCAACATGGTCATGAGGTTTCTGTGGCGGATGGAGGAGCGTCAACTATAAGTATTTTAGAAAAAGGTGATTCTTTTGACCTGATTTTGCTCGACATGATTATGCCAGGCACTTCTGGAGTTGAGTTACTTAAGATTATCCGTGAACAATTTCCGGAACAAACAAAAGTTTGTATTTTCCTTTCAAATCAAGGTCAACAAGAAGATATCCAAGAAGCAGTAGACGCTGGAGCAGCTGGTTATATCATTAAAGCTGAATCTATCCCAAGTGAAGTAGTGAAGAAAGTGGACGACATTATGAAAAACCTTAAGACTAAGTAATCTATGTCTGTAGACTACAAGCGAGAACTTCAATCCCTGATCGAACTTTTGATTACTGAAAAATCTTCAGATATTCACTTTTCTGTTGGTTCACATCCGCTCATTCGTGTATCTGGTACATTGATACCGCTGGTTAAAAAACCGATCCTAACAGACGCTGATGTTGTTGGTTTTGCTAAAACAATGTTGCGCCCAGATCAGCTCGAAAGATTAAACGCCCACCAAGAAGTAGACTTTTCATACGAAAACACTGACTCTGTTCGTTTTCGTGGTAATGGATTCTTTCAAAGAGGACGACTTTCAATTGCGCTTCGGCTTATTCCCAACGTCATTCGGACTTTTGAGGAGTTAAACCTACCACCAATTCTTGAGAGCTTTACTCAAAGACCACAAGGTTTTTTCCTTTGTGTAGGTCCAGTCGGACAAGGTAAGTCAACAACGCTAGCGGCCATGGTGAACCACATCAACCGCACTCGTTCAGAGCATATTGTGACCATTGAAGACCCAATTGAGTATGTTTATACTGAAGAAAAATCTCTTATTGATCAACGAGAAGTAGGTATTGATACTGATAGCTTTCAGTCAGCGCTAAACTCAGCCTTTAGACAGGACGTTGACGTGATCTTAGTAGGAGAAATGCGTAACCATGAAACTATCGCTACTGCAGTGACTGCGGCTGAAACAGGACACTTAGTCTATTCGACACTTCACACTAACAACGCTGCCCAAACCATCAACCGTATCATTGACTCTTTCCCAGGAGACCAGCAAGATCAGATTCGAGTTCAGATTTCTAGTTCTTTGATTGCTATCTTCTCTCAAAGATTGATTCCGCGTATTAGTGGGGGAATGGTTCCTGTCTTTGAGCTGCTCATCAACAACACAGCGGTTTCAAACTTGATTCGAGAAAACCGTGTTCACGAGATTCCGTCTATTATTGAAATTGGGCTAGATCAAGGAATGATCGATATGAATCGTTCATTAGCTCGCTTGGTCCAAAATGGAGACATTACTGTTGAAAATGCTTTCACTTATTCAACTAATCCAAAAGCTTTGGAGAGGTTAATCTAAATTTTTTATGCTCTTTAATTACGTTGCGATCGATAATACCAATGTCCAGCGCGAAGGTACGGTTGAAGCCGCTACTATCGATGCGGCTATTTCAGCGGTCCAAAAGCGTGGTTATACAGTAGTTTCTATTGATCCAGCTGACGAAAATCAAGGTTGGAGATCATTGCTGAACTTTGAGTTTTCATTTATGAACACAGTCTCCAACAAAGAGATTGTGATTTTGTCGCGCCAGATTTCAACATTGTTCCAGGCTCACGTTTCACCACTTCGTATCTTCAGACTACTGTCTGCTGAAGTCAGTAGTCCACAACTCCAATCAATTATGAATAAAATTGTGGAAGATCTACAAGGGGGAAGTTCGATCTCACGAGCCTTAGCTTTTCACCCAGAAGTATTTTCTTCTTTTTACGTCAGTCTAGTTCGTTCCGGAGAAGAGTCAGGTTCTCTCGAGAAGTCTTTTTCTTATTTAGCTGATTACTTGGATCGATCTTACGAGATTGTTAGTAAGGCTCGTAATGCTCTGGTGTATCCAGCTTTTGTGGTCGCTATCTTTATTGCAGTGATGGGACTGATGCTTACGCTAGTGATTCCTAAAATTGCTGAAATTCTTACCGGTTCAGGACAAGAACTTCCTATCTACACCAAGATTGTTATCGGACTATCTGATTTCTTAGTCGACTATATCGGAATTATTTTCATTCTGATTGCTGGAGGGTTAGTGGCTTTGTGGAAATTTAAACAAACAGAAGTTGGTCAACGAACTTACGATGAGTTAATGATTTCTATACCATACTTGGGAGACCTAAAGCGTAAGCTATTGCTGACACGTATCTGTGACAACCTAGCTACAATGCTTAGTAGCGGTGTCTCGATGGTTCAGGCTCTGGAAGTGACGGCCGATGTGGTAGATAACACTGTTTACCGTGAAATTATCCAGATTGCTTTAACCGAGGTTAAAGGAGGTAGATCATTTGCAGATTCTATTTCTGAGTACCCTGAGATTCCTGGTGTGTTGACCCAGATGGTTAAGGTGGGGGAAGAGACAGGAAGTCTCTCTGAGATTTTGGAAACTTTAGCGAACTTCTACCGTCGTGAAGTAAACAATGCTGTCGATACCCTTATCGGACTTATCGAGCCAATTATGATTGTGCTTCTCGGTCTTGGAGTCGGTGTCTTACTTGCTTCTGTTTTGATGCCGATCTACAGTCTCACCAGTTCTTTGTAGGGTTGTCCACATTCTCTCCAAACAGGTTTCTAGCAAGCGGTATAATAAAACTATCTACCTTACAACGTAGATAGTTTTCTTTCGGTATTCAGGTACACAGCTGATATCTGAATAAAAAAAGAAAATATTAATTAAAATCAATAAATTATTATGAAAAAATCAATGTTCTCACGCGGTTTCACCCTCATCGAACTTTTGGTGGTGATCGCTATTATCGGTATTTTGGCAGCAGTAGTGTTGTCTTCTTTGAATGATGCACGTCAGGGAGGAAGTGATGCTTCAGTAAAGCAAAGTATGACTAACATGCGTTCACAAGCAGAAATTATCTACAACGCAAATAATTATTCATACGCTACAGTTTGTACTTCTACTACAACTCTTGCTCTTAGAACAGCTGCAGTTTCTAATGGACCTGGAACTGCTTTAGATTGTAACCAATCAGCGCAAGCATGGGCAGCTACTGCCGACTTGAATATCGGTGGATTTTTCTGTGTTGACAGTTCGGGAATGGCTACAACTACTACAGCTACTACCTTGTCATCTGATACAGATTATAGTTGTAACTAGCTTTATAGTTTAAATAAAAAGCGCGCCTCCGGGCGCGCTTTTTTATTTGTCTCATTTATCCGTTAAAACATTCATCGGTGAGCATACCTGGGTGATATACTTGAGGAAATATGGAATATTTACTTTCTACCTTACCAACTAGTTTACTGGCAACTATTGCCTTCATGTTTGGGGTAATTATCGGTAGCTTTCTCAATGTCTATATTTACCGTTTTCATACTGGTAAGTCTCTGATGGGTAATTCACACTGCTTATCGTGTGCGACACCTCTTAAGTTTTACGAGTTATTTCCGTTGTTTTCATATTTATTTTTGCGTGGAAGGTGTCGCACTTGTCACTCTTATATCCCTTCACGTTACTTCTGGGTCGAGTTATTAACTGGAAGTTTGTTTGTTGGTGTAGTACTAACAGTCAATGATATCTACAGCATGTTCTTTTTGCTTGCTACTGTTTCAGTACTAGTAGTTATTGCTGTTTATGATATCTATCACTTTATCATTCCAGACGAGTTAACCTTGGCTGTTTTAGGTTTAGTATTAGGTAATCAGTTCTACCTTCATCTAACAGGAGTGCCATTAGTTAACTTTGCCTGGAATATTATGGCAGCGCTACTAGCTTCACTGTTTTTACTTTTATTGTGGCGATTTTCAGACGGTCGTTGGATTGGTTTTGGGGACGTAAAGCTTGTTATTCCACTCGCTCTTGGAGTTGGTTACGCCTCAGTATTTTCTTTGGTCGTTCTATCTTTTTGGATTGGTGCTTTGGTCGGACTTATTTTACTTGGGTATCAGAAAATAAAGCGACGTGGACAACCGCACTTACGTTTCTTGCCAGCAGAGCTTACAATTAAAAGTGCTGTTCCGTTTGCTCCGTTTTTGATTCTAGGATACCTGACCGTCCTGTTTTGGGGAATCGATGTTGTTTCACTATTAAGTTATGCATAAAAAAAATAAAAATACACTGCAGATTGGTTTTGGGCTGATAGAGCTCATGGTTAGTATTAGTATCGTGGTATTAGTGACTAGCGTTATTTTAGCTAGACACGATAGTTATAACAGTGCTGTCTTACTACGTTCACAAGCTTATGATATCGCTCTGAAGATGCGTGAAGTGCAGCTTCAAGCAGTCAGTGCTGTTGGACAGGGTGATGAATATCGTAATGTTACTGGACTCTACTTTAATACCACCCTAAATCCAAATTCGTATCTAGTCTTTGTAGACGGTTTTGGTGGTGGTGAAAAGAATTTTAACTACGACCTAGGAGAAGAGATTGGTAAAAGAGAAAATATTGATCGTCGTTTTGAGTTAGATCAGATAACATTAACTGGGGCTGGGGAATCAACTCCACAAGCCGTATCTATTATTTTTGAAAGACCAAACTTTGATGCTCGATTTTATGTTGATGGAGATGATGAAGAGGTTTTAGGAGTTACAGGAGTTGAGTTAGGAATTCGCTTAAAAGGCTCAACTGATGAAGGGGCGGGAAGTCTGCGAACTATCGAAGTGTCAAAAACAGGTCAGATCATTGTTCAATCAGTAAACTCAACACCTCCAAATCAAATACAAGATCCAATTGATCCAGGGGGTGGAGGCGATGACGAAGGAACAAAGCCGGGTGGAGGCGGAGGAGGGAGTGGAACAATTGATCCAGGAGGGGGTGTAATCATTGAACCTGGTGGAGGCGGGACTATTGACCCAGGAGGGGGAGGAGAGCTTGAGGAGTCTTAAATCTAAAGACCTTTATTTAAAATGAAAAAACTCAAAAATAATAATCTCGGTTTTACACTAATTGAAATGATTGTTTCTTTGGGAGTTTTTTCTATTGTGGTTACTACAGCAGTGGGAGCAATGTTGGTTTTGATCTCAACCAACCAGCAACTTCAGGCCGAGCAAAGTGTTATGACAAATCTTTCTTTCGCGCTAGATACGATGACTAGAGAGATCCGTACTGGCTATAATTATTACTGTGCTTCCACAGATACAGATAGCAGTACTGTGTTTACCGGTGCTGGACACGAATCTTTGGCTACAACTACTCAAGATTGTGCTGACGGTCGTAACGGAGCTTTAAGACAAGGGATTTCTTTCTTTGAGGGAGGAAATAGCCTCTCTGGAGATGATGATCGAATTTTGTATTATTACGCTGAAGATGAAAAGACTATTTGGCGTCGAGTTGGGAACGGCACAGCACAGTCGATTGTCTCTTCCGGACTAGAGATCAGTGAGATGCAATTTTATGTTTCCGGTAGCGAAGACTTGGACGATGGTGACACTGAACAACCAACTGTTACTATTTATATTGAGGCGGTCGAAAAGGAAAGTGCAGATAGTAAGGTTTACTATCTACAAACCACGGTAACTCAACGTATTCTTGATTTATGATTTTCTTTCAAAAAAAACAAGCTGGCTTTTCTCTAGTGGAAACATTGGTGGCTATTTCTATTCTTTTGATTGTGATTGTTGGACCGATGACTATCTCTACCAGAGCGGCCAAGAGTTCTAGTTTTGCTACTGAGCAGATTCAAGCATTCTTCTTAGCCCAAGAAGGGATTGAGTTAGTGGAAAAAGCCCGAAACGACTTATTGTTAGCTAATTTAACAAATGGCTGGACCAATTTTACAGATAATAGCGGAGGTATTTACGAAGACTGTTACGACGGACCCGGCTGTGGTTTAGAGTGGTCTGGGGTAGACGGCACTATTGCACCAGCTGTGCCTTGTAGCCCAAATGCTTGTCGTATCTATCGAAGTGATGATGACTTAAATCTTAACCGCTCACGGTTTACTCATGACGATGACCTAAGTAACACAGCAACACCCTTTACTAGAAAGATTTTCCTCGAAGCAGATGCTGGAGAGGTCTGGGTTCGTTCTGTAGTAACTTGGAGGACTGGTTCTTTGATTGAAGAGCAGAGAGTAGAAGTAGATACTTATCTTTATGATCTTTATGAAACACCATAAATTAAAACAAAATGGTTTTGCTCTTTTGATATCACTGATCGTGGTTAGTGTGGTTATTTCTATTGGTTTGACTGTATTGGACCTTACTTTAAAGCAACTAAAACTCTCAACAAATTCAAAGGACTCAGAGACCGCCTTTCATGCCGCTAACGCTGGACTAGAGTGTGCTCGTTATTGGCGTAATGTTGCGTCAGACGCTATAGAGGTCGGAAACAATTTTAATCCAAGTTGTTTTGGTTTACCTTCATTAGGTTCAGTTTCTGCTGATGAGGATACTGATGTATCTGGCGGAGGAGAAGATTATGTGTATCGCTTTGAATCAACTTGGGGAACAGCACCTACACAACGTTGCTCAGAAATGACGATGTTGGTAATAGTCGCTGATATTTCTGAACTCTCTGAAATTGACGCAGATGAATTGCAAGCTATTTTCCCAGGCTATCCAGTTGGTGATTTAGAAGAAACAGACGATAAATTAGTCTGTGAAAGTGGGTCTTTTTGTACGATCATATCCTCAAAAGGCTATAGTCGAAGTTGTGAGTCAAATAATTTACCGGGTACCGTTCAGCGCGAAGTCCTGCTAGAATTGTAGGAATGACTGAAAAAACCAAAGATAAAGCCTATCTCAATAAGCTCAGAGAAGTAGTTTTATATCATCAAAATAAATATCATAAAGATGACGCCCCGGAGATCTCTGATCAAGCTTATGACGCCCTGGTGCGCGAACTAGGGGCGCTTGAAGAATTGCTTGAAGGTAAGAAAAGTAAGGTTAGTGAACCTGTAGGTTCTGTTCCTAGTGCGGCTTTTTCTAAAGTAAAACATTTAGTACAACAATGGTCTTTTGATAATGTATTTGATAAAGCTGAACTACAGGCTTGGGAGGAAAGACTAAGAAGAGTCTTAGAAAAGAATACTGACAAAAAATTTACTAGTTCGTCACAGAATGCTCCGAGCGTTAGCTCGGGGAATTTCGTGACATTAAAGCAAGTATCGCCGGTGGCGATTCAACTGCTAGAAAAAACACCCGATTCCGGCGTCGTGATGCCCCGTGGCGTTAGCCCGGGGATAGCCATGCCGGATGTTTTTACTTTGTCTTATGTCTGTGAACACAAGATAGATGGATTAAAGTTAGTAATGGAATACCGTAAAGGTGTCTTGGTTAGAGCTTTAACTAGAGGTGATGGGAAAGTAGGTGAGGATGTAACTCATACCGCTAAAACCATTGCTTCCTTACCAGTAAAATTAAAATACCCAGTTGATTTAATTTGTGTCGGAGAAGTCTGGATGGGTTATAAAGAATTTGAAAAATTAAATCAAATTCAAATCGCAGTTGGAGACGCTACTTTTGCTAACCCGCGCAATGCTGCGGCCGGATCACTAAGGCAACTTGATCCAGAAGTATCTCGGGCACGTAAGTTGTCCTTGTTTTCATATGATATTGATTTATTTGATCCACTACAAACTGATATCAAAATACCAGAGAGCCAATTCTCTGAATTAACTCTACTCAAAAAGCTAGGTTTACCGACAAATCCCTATGCTGAAAAATGCGCCAACCTAGATCTAATCGAAAAGTACTATCAATCTTGGAAAGATAAAAGTGAAGACCTTCCTTATGGTGTTGATGGAATTGTAATTAAGCTAGATGAAATTGAACTACAAGTGGCGGCTGGTTATACTGCAAAGTCACCACGCTTTGGAATTGCCTATAAGTTCCCAGCAGTTGAGACGACAACTAGAGTTAATGCTATTGAACTTCAGGTTGGTCGTACTGGGGTGGTAACCCCTGTGGCTCATCTAGAGCCGGTACTGATCGACGGTTCAACTGTGACTCGCGCCACTCTACATAACCATGATCAGATTAAGCGTTTAGATGTAAGAGCTGGAGACACTATCGTGCTTCGAAAAGCCGGTGACGTTATTCCTGAAGTTGTCTCGGTAATAAAAGAGCTACGCCCTGCAAAGACTTCTGCTTATGTCTTCCCAAAGAAGGTGTCAGATTGTGGTGGTGACGGCAGTATTGAAAGAATCCCGGGAACCGCTGCTTATCGCTGCGTCTCTAATGACTCAGCTTTTCTCGCAAGGCAAAGAATGTACTACTTTGTCTCTAAGAACGCCTTTAATATTGATGGACTTGGACCACGAATTATTGACGATTTACTTGATAATAATTTAATTACTGATGTTAGTGACTTGTTTACTCTAAAAAGCGAGCAAATTTTGGCTTTGCCTGGTTTTAAACAAAAAGCTTCAGATAACGTCGTCAAAGCAATTAAAGACGCAGAGAAAGTAACTCTGACACGTTTGTTGGTTGGACTGTGTATTGATCAGGTAGGTGAGGAGACAGCTTTACTGCTGGCCACCAAGTTTTCAACTATTGAAGATTTAAAGCAAGCAAGTCTTGATGATCTGGTTGAGATTAATGGTATTGGAGAAGTAGTGGCGCAAAATATTATTGATTGGCAAAAGAATAAAGCCGCTCAAAGACTTTTAAGTAGACTATTACCACATTTGGATATAAGTAACGATGCTGGAATCAAAAAGACGGGACCGCTCTCTGGACAGAGTTTTATCTTTACTGGAACACTAGAAAAATTGACTCGCAGCGAAGCCGAGGAGAAAGTCAAAAACTTAGGCGGGACTATATCTAGTTCAGTTAATAAAAAGACTAGTTACTTAGTAGTAGGAGAGTCTCCAGGCAGTAAAGCTGAATTAGCTTCTAAGTTGGGTGTGTCAATTATGACTGAAACAGAATTTCTTAAGCTCGTAGCGTGATTTTAGGTGAGATGTTATGATGCAATTCTATGAATAAAGAAGAGGTCACACACTTAGCTAAGCTTGCTCGTATTGAGTTGACTGAGGAAGAAATTGCTACTTTTACTGATGAAATATCATCAGTCTTAGACTATGTTGGTCAAATTAAAGATATTGTTGGTGACGAAGCATCATCAGAGAAGAAAGTTGGAGCGGTTCATAATGTGTTTCGGAAAGACGAAGTTACTAATGAACCCGATCAATTCACAGATGCTATCTTAGCTGAAATGCCTGAGACAGATGGCCGGTTTATGGTGGTGAAAAAGATTTTAAATACTGAAGGATAATTTTATGCTTACTATTACTGAGCTGCGAAAAAAGTTTATTTCTGGAGAGCTAACACCAGTACAGGTTTTTGATGATGCTATTAAAGTTATCGAAAAAGATAATGAAGATATAAAAGCTTTTTCAGCTGTGTTTAAAGAAGCGAGAGCTGAAGCAGAAGCAGCCACAGCTCTTTACAAGAAAGATAGAGAAAAAACACCTAGTTTGCTTGGAATACCTTTGGCGATCAAGGATAATATTTTGATTAAGGGGAAGAAAGCTACCGCCTCTTCAAAAATTTTAGAAAATTATACAGCGGTTTATGACGCTACTGTGATCGAAAGATTGCGAGCGGCAGGTGCTATCTTTATTGGTACTACTAACATGGATGAGTTTGCTATGGGTGGCTCGACTGAGAATTCAGCTTTTGGTGTCACTAAAAATCCTCATGACCTGAAGCGAGTTCCAGGTGGTTCTTCAGGAGGGTCAGCTGCTGCTGTGGCAATGGGTGCGGTACCGGCTGCATTAGGTACGGACACTGGCGGTTCAGTGCGTCAACCAGCTAGTTTTTGTGGACTTGTCGGGTTTAAACCGACCTATGGAGCTGTCTCACGTTTTGGTTTGATTGCTATGGGTTCTTCACTTGATCAAGCTGGACCGCTGACTAATACGGTTGCTGATACAAAATTACTTCATGAAGTAATTTCTGGCATTGATCCAAATGATGCAACTACTATTTCTAAAGATACCTATCCAGAAATGCCCGCAAAAAAGACTTACACTTTTGGTATCCCAAGTAAGTTTCTAACAGACGGAATTGATCCTGATGTTTTGACTACTTTCAACGATCACGTTGCTTCACTAAAAGAGATGGGGCACAACGTTGTTGATATTGATTTACCTATTTTTGAAAAAGGTTTGGCGGCTTACTATATTGTGATGCCGGCTGAAGTTTCTTCAAACTTAGCTCGTTTTGACGGTATTCGTTATGGGCTTTCAGCTGAGGGTGATAACTTACTTGATGTCTATCAGAAGACCAGAGCTCTTGGTTTTGGTCCAGAAGTGAAGCGACGAATTCTTTTGGGTACGTATGTTTTGTCTGCTGGTTACTATGATGCTTACTATGGTAAAGCAGAACAAGTCCGGGATTTAATGCGAGCTGAACTAGCTAAAAACTTTAAACAAGTTGATTTTATTTTGACACCAACCGCTCCAACACCAGCTTTCAAAATCGGAGAGCAAGAAGATGTTTTGGCGATGTATCGACAAGATATTTTTACAGTACCAGTAAATCTAACCGGTGTTCCAGCAATATCTTTCCCGATGGGTACAGTTGAAAGGGAAGGTATCAAGCTTCCGGTTGGGGTACAATATATAGCACCACATGGTGGTGACGCTCGTCTGTTTGAAATAGCGGAAAAGGTCTACGACGAACGTCTCTAAGTTTTCAATAATGGATCCAATTACTCTTACTTCACCAGCAGTAGAGGCTACTACAACCAGACTTTCGCCTGGCGGTTTTGATATATTAACTCCACTTTTGGATCGCCTGTCTGGTAATGGTTACTTTAGTGTTGATGCTGTTTTAGAGTTTTTAAATACAGTTTGGTTTGTCTACGCTATCTGCGCTTATATTTTTTGTATCTTTCTTCTATATTTGTATATCCATGCATCAATGGGGAAGAAAATGCGGGAACAACTTGATGAGGAAGCTAGAACAAGAAGGGAACAGTTATACGAAGAACATTTTACTGGTGTACCAAAAAACAATCGGGTCCAAGACATGCTTGATCATATTGGTTCTGATAACCCAAGTGATTGGAAGCTGGCTATTATTGAAGCGGATATTATATTGGATGAATTACTCAAAGAATCAGGATACGGCGGGACTTCTCTCGGGGAACGGTTGCGTAGTATCTCCCCAGCTCAACTAGAGTCACTTGATGATGCTTGGCAGGCGCACAAGATACGTAACCAAATTGCCCATGGTGGAGCTGATTTTGTCTTAACCCAGAAACTTGCTCAGGACACTATCAAGCAATATCGTCGTGTTTTCTTTGAGTTAGGATTGCACTAAGAGGTCAAATAAAGAAAAACTGCCTTCAATTGAAGGCAGTTTTTCTTTATTTGTT
This sequence comes from uncultured Candidatus Saccharibacteria bacterium, assembly GCA_964350985.1. Classification (GTDB taxonomy): domain Bacteria; phylum Patescibacteriota; class Minisyncoccia; order Phycocordibacterales; family UBA918; genus OLB19. The sequence goes on along the minus strand of CAYGLK010000002.1, from coordinate 55,739 downwards.
GCGGGGCCCGGATTCGAACCGGGGTCTGGAGGTTATGAGCCTCCCGAGGTACCACTCCTCTACCCCGCTAGGGAAGCAAGTAAAAGTATACACTTTTAAAAGCTGCTGTCCACAGGGTTAAAATTCTCATCATAATATTTACAACCTTTCTTAATTGGTAAATGATAATGTTTTTACAACCTTCTCTGTATGTTTCACTAAGCTCATGGAGTACAATTAATGTCTATGAGTAAAAACCATTCAGGACGGGCACTAAACGTAAACCATCACACTAATAAGATACAGCAACCGCGTCGGGTGGCCTCACGGATGGAAGGACACCCTCGAAATACACAACGAAAAACTGGTAAATAGATTATTTATTTAACCTGGTTCTGCTTATAAGTTGAGCTTATCAAGTAAATCTAGTATATTTTAATATTATGCAATGTGTCATTTTAGCTGCCGGAAAGGGGTCAAGACTGAGACCTCTAACTGAGACGATTCCTAAACCTTTAGTAAAAGTGGCAGGGAAGACGCTACTCGATCATATAGTAGGAGCGCTTCCTAGTGCGGTTAAGGAGTTGTTAATAGTAGTCGGCTATCGGGGTGATATGATCCGCGAGTATTGCGGAAACGAATTTTATGGTCGGCCAGTAACCTATATAGAACAGAAAGAAATCAATGGACCAGCAAAAGCTTTGTGGCTAGCTAAAGATTTGATTAAAGGACGCTTTCTATACATGTTTGCTGATGATATTCATGGTAAGGAAGACTTAGCTCGTTCAGTTTCTTATACCAGATCAATTTTAGCGACAACTAGTGATTTTCCAGAAAGATTTGGAGTGATCGTGAGAAATCCTGACGGAACAATTGCCGACATGGCAGAGAAACCAGCTTCACCATCATCAAACCTTGTTGCTACTGGCCCAATGGTGCTTGATAGAAACATTTTTGACTTTCCTCCAGAGTCTCCGATTAATAATGAATATTTCATGCCAGAAATAATCATGAGATATAAAGAAAAATATCCCATTGCTGTAGTTGAACAAAATCTATGGTTGGCTATAGGTTATCCCGAAGATATTGTTAAGGCTGAAGCAAGACTCTTAAGAGATTAATTATATATGCAGTGCGTAATTTTATGTGCAGGCAAAGGTACTCGTCTGCGACCAATTACGGAAACTGTCCCTAAGCCTCTAATTGAAGTTTGCGAGGCGCCTGTCCTAGAGCATATAGTTAGAGCATTACCATCAGAAATTGATGAAATAATCTTAGTCGTCTCTTATCTTAAGGAAAGAATTATTGAGACATGTGGTTCTAATTATTTTGGAAAAAAAGTAACCTATTGTGAACAGCAAAATCCGGCAGGGGGAACAGGAGATGCTCTAATGTGTACAAAAAATATTTTACGCGGAAAATTCCTCCTCCTAAACGGCGATGATATTTATGGAGAGGCTATGCTTAAACAGGCTGTTTCTTTCGACTCTATGATTTTTGGCTATCATTCAAAAACACCTGAAAGGTTTGGAGTCTTAGTTTCTAATTCTGATGGAACCTTAAAAGAGATTATTGAAAAACCAGCAAATCCACCTTCAAATCATATAAATATAGGCGGATATGTACTGAATGATTCTATTTTTTCATATGAAATGCCAATTTCTGCTTCAGGAGAGATATATGTCACTGATATGGTCACAGAGTTTGCGAAGAATAATCGAGTACAGATAATTGAGCAGGACCTATGGATTCCGATCGGTTACCCAGAAGATATTGAAAAAGCTGAAAAGATTCTGGCTAAAAGAGGAAAGTAAGATTGATTAACCGGTCAAAATGTAGTATCTTTTGCGCACTGTCGGCGTAGCTCAGTTGGTTAGAGCGTAGCACTCATAAAGCTAAGGTCGGAGGATCGTTCCCTCCCGTCGACACAATAAAAGACTTTAGGCTATTTCTGTGTCGAAGGAGAACAGTTTGGGAAACTGTTCGTGAGGGAACGATGAGCTTTTGTGCTATTTCTTGAAGTATGAAAAGAAATAGCCAAAAGGTGTACTGATCCTGTAAGGATCGTTCCCTCCCGTCGACACAAATTACGAAGTATTTTTAATGGAGACGGAGAACAGTTCAATGAACTGTTCGTGAGGGAACGATGAGCTTTTGTGTTATTTCTTGAAATATGAAAAGAAATAGCCAAAAGGTGTACTGATCCTGTAAGGATCATTCCCTCCCGTCGACACAATATAAAACAACTCCACTAATCTAGATGTTGCCCTTTTTGTTGAAAATGTATATACTCTTCCCACTACTTAAGTTGTAAGTAGGGAGGAATATTGCGGGCGTAGCTCAGCTGGTTAGAGCGCTTCCCTGTCACGGAAGAGGCCGTGGGTTCGAATCCCATCGCTCGCGCAGTTAGATAAAACAAAAAACAACAGTCTTTGACTGTTGTTTTTTGTTTTAAGAAGCAAACTGCTTTGCTTCTGTATCAAACTGCGAGACGGAATCATGTTGCTTGCAACAGATGAGTCGGGGTCGAGAGTCCTTACTATAATTGGAGTCGGAGACGAACAATTATAGTTAGTAACTCGTGACCAGAAGAAAACAAAGCCCTTCTGGGCTTTTTCTATACCTAAAATTACTTTCTCATGATATTATTTACCGATGAATATTCGTAAAATTTTAATACCGGCCTTGCTGCTTTTAGCAATTGCTTTGGTTGTAGCTTGGGCATCTTTATCTGATAAAAAAACTGACAGTGGAATTACTATAGATGATAGTCCGGGAGTGGAAGGGGATTCCCGAGGTATTGTTTTGGACTTTTATGAAGTGTGGATGGAGGCGAGGCGATCAACAACAACTGACCCTTATGCTGCAAAGTTAGTACCAACAGCAGCCTTTAGTAAAGATTTAAATCAAAAGATAGCTGATGCTGAAAATGACTTTAGAACAAATGAGAAAGATCCAATTCTTTGTCAGTATGAAGTACCTGAAAAACTTAGAGTAAAGGTTATATTTGAAAATGAGAAAGCTGCACAACTTCTTATTACTCCAAAAGAAAACACCCTTGCAACACAAGTAGTTGTTGATCTAGATAAGAGAGCAGAAGGTTTTTGGTTAATTAAAGATATTTCTTGTGGATCTGGCGAACAAGCCCCAGATGTCGGTGAGTTTAGTTTTGACCGAGAAGGATTCTTAATGAAAGATAGTTTACCAGCACCTCTTGATTCTCAATATTGGCACTTAGTTTTTGAACAAAACGGAGTTATGGGACATACTGCACCACTATTCTTAAGTGGGGAGAGTAACTGTATTCTAAAGGATGGTGAAGAAAAGGTTTGTACAGATGAAGTACTTTTTGAAACCATGAGGGTTACTGTGAAAGGATCACTGACTGAAGCTGGAGTTGATGTAAAAAGAATCGAAGAGTCTAATTAAGAGAAGGGTAATCTTTGGGGTAGTATTTCACTACCCATAGTTTGATGCAAAAAGATAAACTGATACTTTACTGGGCAAGACGCGACCTGCGTCTGGCTGACAATCCAGCTTTGCTGAAGGCTGTCGAGGCAAGCCGTCAAACCAAGACTCCATTTCTTCCAATCTTCATTATTGAAGATTACATGAAAGAAGGCGGGACTGATTTTCAGTTTGGCCATCCATCAAGATGGTTTCTCTCCAGAGCCTTACCGGATTTTGCTTTAAAATTTGATCGGTTTTTGTTAGTTCAAGATAAAGCTGCTAGTTATTTTATAAAACTAAGCCAGAAATATGAGCTTGAAGTTTTTGTGAACGATGACGTCTATGAAGACTTTTATAAACAAGTTCAAAAAATAGAAGCTGCTGGTATTAAAATAAGTGTCTTGGAGGACGCTTTGTCTGTTTCAAAAGAGACAAGATCACAAGAAGGAAATCTCTATAGCGTCTTTACTCCATTTAAAAAAAGAGTCTGGGTTGATTTTGTACAGAAGAAACATCTGGCTACCTTTAATAATAAAGACTTACATTATTTAGGAGAAAAAGAATTTTCTAATTTACCAAAACAAGTTAAAACTAATACAGAAACATTAGAAAATGTTTTTAGTGAAAAAAGATTAATTAAAGTAGGTGAGGAGATTATTGATCTTGATCAACTTTTACCTAAATCTAACTTAGAAGGTTGGTATATAGATGAAAAAGCTGCTTTAAAACGCTTTGCTGATTACTTAGATTCAGGGGACTTAGAAGCTTATTCAACCAACCGCGACTCACTTGAGCTGGATGCAGGGAAAGAAGCTGATAGAAGAGCGTATGAGGGTCGTACGTCACGAATGAGCCTCGCTTTGGCTTGGGGTTTGGTTTCTGTTAGAACCTTAACTTCCATGATCAAAAAACACTTTGACGAAGATTTTGATAATCCAGATTCTTCAAGGGTAGAGAAAGGGGCTTTAATTTTTATTTCTGAATTAATCTGGCGTGAGTTTTATCGCTATCAGCTGTTCCATCACCCAGAGTTAATGCAAACTGAATTCCAAAAGCGTTTTCGTCAGTCTATAAAATGGGAAAATAATAAAGTAGCCAAGGAGCGTTTTGTCGCCTGGATAAAAGGTGAGACTGGATATGATGTAGTTGATGCTGCTATGAAACAAATAGCAGAGACTGGGTGGATGCATAATCGCGCCAGAATGATTGTGGCGAGTATTTTAACCAAGAATCTCGGTGTTGATTGGCGATGGGGTCAAGAGTACTTTAGAGCCGCTTTGATTGATTTAGATGAAGCTTCAAATAGTGGTGGTTGGCAGTGGGGGGCTTCAGTCGGGGCTGACCCTAAGCCTATTCGTATTTTTAATCCAGAGCTGCAAGCAAAAAACTACGATAAGTCTTCTGCCTATCGCGATAAGTGGCTCAGTTCAAAAAATGAAATTCTCATGTCACCAAGCGTACCTTTGGTGGAACATAAAACTGCTAGAGAAGATGCTTTGAAGCGCTACGGTTTAGAGAAAGAGAAGCCTAGAGATTTTTAGTGGGCAAGACAGCTTTCTTGAAGAAAGACAGGTTATAATAATATATATGACAAATAATAAATGGTACTTAACCGCTTCAGCTATTGCTTTCACTGTAATAGCTATTGCTCATCTAGGACGGATCATCTTTGTTTTTGAAGCTTCAGTTGCAGGTTATTCGGTACCACTATGGTTTAGTGGAGCGGCGGTGATGGTTTTAGGTTACTTAGCAACTCGCGGATTCATGGAAGCGCACAAACTGTAGTTTTTGAGTTTGAACTAAATTCTGGTATTCTATCTGGGCGCAGAAAATTCATTTTCTGCGCCCAGATTCGTTAGACAATATGAATCATATTTAATTGTCTAATTTTAAAAGTCGCCATCATAGCTCAGTTGGTAGAGCACGTCCATGGTAAGGACGAGGTCAACAGTTCGATTCTGTTTGATGGCTCATTTAAGACGTCGTTGACAGTATTGTAGTAAGAAGTAAGATCTAGGTAGTTAGTAACGGGGGAGAAGAAATGAAACTCTGGCACTTTGTCGTGCTTTTTGTATCTTCGCTTGCCGCATTAGTGTGGCAAGCGACTTCCATTTGGTTCTTGAGTAAAGAACCAATAACCTATACCGACTTCTTCTGGTCCTTTTTGTTTATTGGGGGAATCCTGCATTCCTTCTTTAACATGATGAGGTTACTTGAAAAAAGTGAAGTCGGAGAGATCGGATTTGAAGAGTGAGTCGAAAAGCGCGGACCCTGGTCCGCGCTTTTGCTTTTTCTGATATAATCATTAAATAATGTCGCCTGAAGCTATTGCTAAACGGATAGAGGAAATTGAAGCTGCTATGTTGCAGAATGATTTTTGGAGTGACCCACAAAAGGCGCAAGCAATGATTAAAGAACTCCAAGAACTTAAAGATACTTCGGACGGTAAAGGAAAGTACGACCGAAATAATGCAGTCATTACCATTGTGGCAGGTGCTGGGGGAGACGATGCAGAAGATTTTGCCCGGATGTTAGTTGAAATGTATCAACGCTATACAGAAAATCGTAATTGGTCTTTTTTTATTCTAGACAGTAACAACAATGATCATAACGGCTACCGTAACATCACTATTGAAGTTCAAGGCAAAGAAGCTTACGGAACTTTAAGAATGGAGTCAGGTGTTCACCGCTTAGTTCGAATATCACCTTTCAATAGTAACGGAAAAAGACAGACTTCATTTGTCTTGGTGGAAGTTTCACCCAAGATTGACGACTTGGCTGCAATAGAACTTAAGGAAGATGAAATCGAAGTTACTTTTGCCAAGTCAGGTGGTGCTGGCGGACAAAATGTAAACAAGCGAGAGACAGCGGTACGAATAGTTCATAAGCCAACTAATATTATGGTTAATGTTTCTTCAGAGCGTTCACAACAAAAAAATCGTGAACAAGCTCTTAGTTTACTCGCTGGACGAGTCTATGCTTTTTATGAAGCGCAGCAATTGCGAGAGCTTCAAGGTTTAAGTATTGAAAAGACTTTAAAGATTGAATGGGGGAGTCAGATTCGTTCATACGTTCTGCATCCGTATCAACTAGTTAAAGATCATCGAAATAACCTTGAAGTAAGGGATGTAAACAAGGTTCTTGGCGGTGAAATAGATCCGTTTATAGCTGCGGGCAAGTCTTTATAATCTCATGTTATACTAATCTTTATGATTTACTTTGATAATGTTTCCAAGCTCTACAACGACGGTCGCTCAGCGGCTTTGCAGGAGGTGACATTTCAAGTTACTCCAAAAGAATTCGTTTCTATCGTTGGCCATTCAGGTGCTGGAAAGACAACTCTACTTAAAATGATTATTGCGGAAGATAAGCCAAGTCACGGACAAGTATTTTTTGAGTCATTAGATATTCACCAAATTCCTCGAGGAAAGCTGCCTCGATACAGACGAAAGATTGGAACTGTTTTTCAGGATTTCAAACTTCTGGCTCATAAAACTGCTTACGAAAATATCGCTTTTGCGATGGAAGCAAACGGACGTAGTGATGAGGAGATTTTAGAAAACGTGCCCCAAGCGCTTTCTTTGGTAGACCTAGACGATAAAGCATGGAATTTTCCTCATGAGCTTTCAGGTGGAGAAAAACAACGGGTAGCAATAGCTCGAGCAATCGTAAATCAGCCGGACATTATCGTGGCCGATGAACCTACTGGAAACCTAGACCCAATTGCGACTTATGAAGTGGTTCAAATTTTACGAAAGATTAATGATCTTGGAACAACTGTTATAATGACTACTCACAACAAGGGAGTTATTGATGAGTTAGGTCGTCGAGTTATTACTATGGATGAAGGAAGAATTGTTCGTGACGACCAAAATGGTAAATACGTTCTATAATTATTTTTTGACAAGTTATGTTCACTGGAATTAAAAGAGTAGCCAAAGCAGGATTCGTTGGATTTTGGAGAAATGCCTACGTTTCAATCGCTTCAGTTTTTGTTATTACTGTAGCTTTGTTTGTAGTTGGTTCAACAATGTTTATTGATCAGCTGCTAACTACATCTTTAAAAAATCTCCAAGAAAAAGTAGATATTAACGTCTACTTCGTACCAAGTGCACCACAAGATGAAATTGATTCTATCCGTCTAGCGGTGGAGGCACTACCTGACGTATCTAACGTTATCTATACATCCAGAGAAGAAGCTTTGTCAAAATACCGAGAACGAAACCAAAACGACGAAATTGCGATGCAGGCTTTAGCTGAACTAGACGACAATCCTCTTGGGGCTAACATCGCTATTCAAGCTAAACAAACTTCACAATATGAAAGCATTGCTCGATTCTTGCAAGAGAAGCGAGATTTAGCTTCTCCACAAAATCCAGTGATTGATGAAATCAACTATGTCCGTAACAAAGAAGCGATTGATACTCTAACAAACATTATCGGCGCTGTTGAACGAGTTAGTTTGATTACTATGCTGGTTTTGATTGTTGCTGCTACTCTGATCACCTTTAACACTATTAGACTGGCTATTTATACAGCCCGGGAAGAGATTTCTATCATGCGGTTGGTGGGAGCTTCAAATATGTTTATTAGAGGCCCATTTATGCTCCAGGGAGTAATGTATGGCTTAGTAGCGGGTATTCTTTGTCTGTTGATCTTCTATCCGATTATGATCTGGCTTGGCCCAATTTCAGAGACTTTCTTTGAATTTAACCTTTTCACTTATTTCATCTCAAACTTCAGTTACATCTTCTTAGTTTTGCTTGGATCCGGTGTGGCTCTCGGTCTGATCTCTAGTGCTTTAGCAGTAGCTCGATACTTGCGCGTTTAGTTTCCCGCTATGGCGTTAGCAAAAAAAAGATTAACTAAAGCCAAAAAAACTAAGTATATTTTTGTTGTCGGTGGAGTTATGAGTGGAGTTGGGAAAGGGGTAACCACTTCTTCCATAGCACTTTTAATGAAAGCTAGAGGACTCAATGTGACAGCTATAAAAATTGATCCGTATATTAATGTTGACGCTGGAACAATGAACCCGACCGAGCACGGTGAGGTTTTTGTTCTCAAAGATGGCTTGGAGACAGATCAAGATATGGGGAACTATGAACGTTTCCTCGATCAGGACCTTCTCGCTCTCAACTACATGACAACTGGTAGCGTCTATTTATCTGTCATTGAGAAAGAACGTAACCTGGGCTATGAAGGTAAAAATGTTGAAGTCGTACCAGATATTCCACTTGAGATCATCGGTCGTATTAAGAGAGCGGGTCAGGCAGCTAAGGCTGACGTGGTCTTGGTTGAGGTAGGTGGGACTGTGGGAGAGTATCAAAACGTTCTCTTCTTGGAAGCGATCCGAATGATGAAATCTGAGACACCTCATGACGTTGCTACTGTAATGGTTAGTTACTTGCCAGTCCCGGGCAGTATTGGAGAAATGAAGACCAAGCCGACTCAGACAGCTGTACGAGCCCTAAATGGTGTCGGAGTATTTGCGGACATTATCATTGCTCGTAGCTCAAGCAAGGTAGATCAAAAACGAAAAGAAAAAATTGCTCGTTTTTGTAATGTGCAGATTGATCATGTTTTTTCAGCTCCTGATGTACCAAGTGTCTACGATATTCCACTCTTGTTTGAAGCAGAAAAGATGTCTTCAAAGCTTTGTGACCTTTTAACTTTAAAAGCTTCTGGCAAGGCCAATTTGAGTCAGTGGCGCAAGTTCACTAACTCTATTGCCAATACAAAAGCTGAGGTAAAAATAGCGGTGGTCGGGAAGTATTTCAATTCAGGCGACTTTGTCTTATCTGACGTTTACATTTCTGTCCTAGAAGCAATTAAATATTCCGCATACTCTTTAGGTTTAAAGCCAAAGATAACCTATCTTTCATCTGGTGATTTCTCAGATAGTACAAAATTAAAGAGTCTAAAAAATTATGACGGTATTTTAGTACCTGGTGGTTTTGGTAAAACTGGAGTAGAGGGAAAGTTAAATGTTATCAAGTACGCTCGTGAAAAAAAGATTCCTTATTTTGGTATTTGCTACGGCATGCAGTTGGCGGTATTAGAGTTTGCTCAAAATGTTTTAAAACTAAAAAACGCCAGTACAGCTGAAATAAATCCAAAAGCAGACCATATATTGATAGATATTATGCCCGAGCAGAAACAACTTTTGCTCGAAGGGAAGCTGGGAGGAACTATGCGACTCGGTGAATACGAAGCTAAACTATCCAAGAACACACAAGCGTTTAGAGCTTATAAAAAAGCATCAATAATAGAAAGACATAGACATCGCTATGAGGTAAATCCAGAATATGTAGATCGTCTACAAGAAGCAGGAGTAGTTTTCTCTGGTAAATCAGCCGACCGTAAACTAATGGAAATCATGGAACTACCATCAGAAAAACATCCGTTTTTTGTAGCGACTCAATTCCACCCTGAACTAATAGCTCGGCCAACTTCTCCACACCCTTTGTTTACTAGCTTTATAAAAGCGGCCTACGAACATAAGTAGACATAGGTTAGTTTGAGGGCTTTTTAATACCCTTAAAAAGAGCTGAAATATTAAAATAAATGTGATACAGTAGTGACGCGCTAGTTATATAGCGTAAGATCCTTTGCCGGATCGTCTAATGGTAGGACTACGGTTTTTGGTGCCGTCTATCGGGGTTCGAGTCCCTGTCCGGCAGCAACACAATTTAGCTATATTTAGCAACATTAATTTGGTTCGAGTCTCAGGTTTGATATACTTTCAATTATGAAAGTCTCTGGACTCAAAGAAACAATTGACTGGTACGACAACAATGCTGATAAATATTCTCTAGATACTAGAGATAAAAAATTTAATGACACTGCAAAAAGTTTCTTGGATAAAATATCTAAAGATACACCAAGAATTCTTGATGTCGGTTGTGGAGACGGAAGAGATTCAGAAACCCTAGCTTCCTTTGGAGCTCAAGTGACTGGCATTGATATATCTACAGGACTAATTAAAGTAGCAAAAAAATTACACCCGGAAATTGAATTTATAAATGGAAATTTTATTAAGTTACCATTTCCCAATGAGACCTTCGATGGTGTTTGGGCGCATGCGTCATTAGTACATCTGGAAACATTTGATGATGTAAGGAATGCCGTGAGAGAGTTTAAGAGGGTACTTAAAGCACATGGATGGGTTTATATCTATGTGAAAGAACAATTAGGTAGTAATAAAACTGAAATTGTATCTGATAAGTTATCAAATCACGATAGATTCTTTCGCTACTATAAGAGTGAAGAATTAACGGGTTTGTTAGAGGAAACTGGTTTCAGGGTGGATGAGGTGGTAAATGAAGAAGACGTTCACGGCAGAGCTGAAATTAAATGGATTAGAATATTCGCGAAGATGGTTTTGTAGTTATAAAAGTTCTAACATCGTCCCATGCAGCCAGCAACACATTTGGAGCTTATTTTTCAACATTAAAAAGGGATTTAGAACTTTTGGTATACTATTGCTATGAAAAAAGCACTTTTAGCTTTAGCAAAGTCACCATTAGGAGAACTTATCGTAGGTATTGCATTCGGCAATTTTTCAAAGTTGCTACCAGTGAAACGAATCCAAGAGACAGAAAAAGTATTAGCATTTTGGCACCCCAAACCATACTGGGAAAATCATATTTTAATCGTACCTAAGAAGGCAATTAAAAATATCTCCGCTCTTCAACCTAATGACTTTGAGTACGTGGCAGAGGTATACAAAGTGGCTCAGGAAATTATCAAAGATAATGGCTGGCAGGAGACTGACTACACAATTGTGATTAATGGTGGAAGCCGACAGGAGGTGGCGCAGTTACACTTCCATCTAGGTAGTGGTAACGTTCGGAAATGACAAAAAAGTTCTAATATCGTCCCAGACAGCCAGCTCGAGATTTGATGCTTATTTTTCAACACCTAAATTCTATACCGGACGGGTACGGCGGAACTTTGGTATACTTTTAATAATGAAAATTACAAAATTTGGACAGTGCTGTCTTCTTATAGAGGTTGACGGTAAGAGGATTTTAACTGACCCGGGAAAATTTAGTGTTTCTCAAAATAAGTTAATGAATATTGATTTGGTTCTAATTACTCATGAACACACAGACCATCTGCACAGTGAGTCTATTAAAGAGATTGTAAAAAATAATCCCAAAGTAAGGATTGTCACAAATAGTAGTGTTGGAAAAATTCTAAGCGGGTTGGGTATTAATTTCCAAGTACTGGAAGGGAGGTCTGAAGAAGCCGTAGATGGGGTTTCTATAGAAGCCTATGATGGTAAGCACGCAGAAATATTTGAAGAATATGGTTTGGTGCAAAATACAGGTTACTTTATTTCTAAAAAACTCTTCTATCCAGGAGATGCATATACAGAACCAGGTAAAGAGGTTCAGGTATTAGCCTTACCTGTAGCTGGTCCCTGGTGTAAATCTTCTGATGCTATTTCTTACGCTTTGCGAGTAAATCCTAAAACAACATTCCCGGTACACGATTGGTTGCTAAATGAAGATGGAATTGCGCTAATATATGGTCTATTTGAGAATCAGTTAAGTTCCAAGGGTATTAATTTTGTTAGGTTAGGTAATGGAGAGACTAAAGATTTCTAGTTAAAACTGTTCTAACATCGTCCCATACAGCCAGCACTTTACAAAGCATAAAAAATATGCTCTTATATTAATAATTCAGGGCTAAATAAGGAGAGTCTCGTGACCCGTGAAGAGTTCATCCAAAAGTTCCACTGGAACAAGGTGATGTGGTTGATGGGCTTTGTAAATATCATCGCCCTGATTCCTCAACCCGTCGCAATCATCCGTACCGGTATCGTTGCTGGCGTGGCGTGGCAAATGTTCGCCATCTTTGCGGTCGTGCAGGCTGCATTTGCCACAGAGTTCTTTCTCAGGAAGAGCTGGAGCGGAATGGTGTCCATGGCAATCTCATTCAGTCTGTCGGTTCTGACTATCATTCTGTACTTCGTTTACATCTGACGCTCGGCGGATACAGAGAGAAAAGGAGGGTCCTGTGAAAACGGGGCCCTTTTATATTGATAGAAAAGTTCTAACATCGTCCCAGACAGCCAGCAGTATTGACATACATGTTTTACAGTGTTATTGTTTTACTTGAACAATCTCGTTCTCAACCTAACGGAGTTTAAAGATGGCCAGTACTTTTGCAAATGTTTTCGCTGGAACGGTTGTGTTCGGCGGTCTTGCCGGAATCGTTCTCTGGGTAGGGACCGCTATCTTTGGAAATGATGATTTCATCAATCCTCAGACTGTCGAGATACCGGACACTCCAGCACAAGTCGTATCGGGGGAAGGTGATTGGGGACGTAGTGTCACATTCAGTATTCCTGAGGTCTACAACGCGCGAACGCTGGAAATGGCTATCGTATCCCCTAAACACGGCGATCCGACGCTTCCTAGCCTAGGGTATCGGTATGCCGACCTGCGCGAATGCCGTGCTTATTTGACCGAACACCAGCCTGAAATGAGGGAGGGCTCGGTCAACTACTTCTGCTGCTTCGGCAGCCGAGGGGACAAGCCAAATGGCACATACGGTGGGATGTTGCGGTACGACAGTAACACTGGTGAATTCATCGACGACGCCCTGAATCTGCATGACCATTTTTTAGGTCCCGGCTTTGTATGCAGTGGCCAATATGTCGGTGTCAAACTGTAATTTGAGTGTCAATTGTATGATCTACCAAGCTCGCAAAGACAGTCCTATGGACTCGTTTCGGCGGGCTGTTTTTGTGTCAAAAAAGTTCCAACATCGTCCCATACAGCCAGCAACTAGTGACAGAATACTAAATATGTGTTATAGATAAAAAACACATCAATTACTTAAAGGGGGAAATCCGTGAAGCTATTTTTGATAAGCGGCGGTTGCGGGATAGGTAAGAGGACGATTGGTGCAGCTCTTTCAGAAAAAACCAACAATCCTCTGGTGCACAACCACTTGACCACCAACATTGTCAAATCAATCTATGGAGATGCTTGGCTCGGAAGTGCTTCCACTGAGTTGCTTTACAGTCTCAGGGAGGTCATTATTCGTAGTGCAGCGGAATCTGGCTCTGTGCAGACACTCATCATGACGCATTCAAACCATGCTCATATTGGTAAGGATTACCTGCTCTGGCTGAGTGACCTGTGTCTAAAGCTGGAAGTCGAGCTGCAGGTCGTTAACTTAACCTGTAGAGAAGAAGTTCGCAGACAGCGATTTCTTTGCGTCGAAAGGGGTTCTTTGGGTAAACCACACGACATTGGTGTCTACAAGAAAATATCCGATGAGTGGGGTAATCCAGCGCTCGTCCAAGGTAATATACCAGTTGTCGCCGTGGTTGATGTGTCCGACAAGAAAATGGATGAAGTTGTTGAAATTTTGACGCGGTATTTGTGACCACCCTATGCGAGGAGATAGTTTTCTCGCTGGGGTGGTTTTGTTATACTTGCGCCATGATTAAAGGTATTTTTTTTGATATTCATAAAGTAATTACACATGGTGATTTTTCGAAAATATACCAACTATTTTCAGAGCGAGTCGGAATCTCAGCTGATATAGTCTCTGCTTACCATGAAGAACATTTAAATGATCTTTTGACAGGAGCTGTCACTTCAGAACACATGCTTTGTGCTTTTGGGATTAACAACAAGTTCAGAGTAGAGGATATGCTAAATGTGTGGAGTGAAGAAACTGTAAGATTGTCATCTGTGGATGCTCAAGTACTTTCCTTGCTAAAGCAACTTAAGAAAAATTATGTATTAGCCGCACTAACCAATTTAACGGAACAAAGATATGGGGCAGATATTGAAATGGGTCTTTATGAATACTTTGATTATGAGATATTGTCTTTTAAGGAAGGTTTGAAAAAGCCTGACCCTCTCTATTTTGATAGAGCCTTAACTATTACGGGATTAATTCCTGAAGAGGTGGTCTTTATTGATGATCAGGTTAAAAATACTGACGCTGCAAAAAAATTAGAAATTAAATCAATCTTATTTACTGACTATGATAATCTCATAACTGAATTGCGGCTACTGAAAGTTGATTGTTAAAAAAGTTCTAACATCGTCCCATACAGCCAGCATTGACATAATCGAAGAACACGTATTTAATGGTCCGCAACTCAGGCATTGGGCCTTGAGAGTTATTGGGGAGGGAATATGGACGGCACACCAGAGGTTCAAAGCCAACACGAATTACGTGTACCTGTGTCATCGGTTCGTCGGTACAAGAATCAGCCACGAACCTATTTCAAAGAATCAGCGCTTCGCAGCCTTGCTCGTTCAATCGTCATGCATGGCCAGCGTACGCCGATTCAGGTCAGAAAACTGTCCACCACCGAAGATGGTTGTGATTATGAGATCATCGACGGCGAACGTCGTTGGCTGGCTCACCAGATTGCCGGTCTTCAGACCATCCGGATTTGTGTTGAGGAGGGAAATCCTGAAGATCGCGAGCAACATTTGCTTTCCTTGATTTCCAATCACCACCGGGAAGGCCAAACGCACATGGAAATATCTTGCGCGTTGCAATACCAGGTGGATCGACATGAAAAGGTAGCACTGCTAGCTGAGGGTTTGGACAAGTCGCCTTCTTGGGTCTACCAATACCTTTCGCTGCAGCGGCTTGTACCCGAACTTCAGCAAAAGATGCATCCCGAAACCAACGAAAAGGAACTTCTTCGTTTTGGTGAAGCTGTCGTACTTTCGGCTCTTTCGACGGAACAGCAGCTGGTGGTGTATCAGCAAATGCTCAGGGTTCCACTTCGTTTTCGGCTTGCTCATGCACGCAAGTGTGTGGAGAGTATTACTGGCGAGAAACGCACGGGAAGGCCTCGTGATGTGCGTCGTCATGCCGAACGGTTCTTCCAACGTTTGAGTGCAGATATGGATGTTCTTCTCGAGATGCGGGGTCCAGAGTTTGCGAAAGCAATCAATGGAGCGAGCATGGACGAACTCAATCAATTGAAGGAGCTGTTGATTGAAGGCAAGCAACAGATGGGAGCTCTCGTGCTTTCCATCGACAATGCCCTGACAATTCGATGAGATCAACCACAACTCTAACCGCTCTAACCATGAAAACCGCATGGGGGGAGCGGTTTTCTACTTTTGATAGCAGAGTTTCATTTACGTGTATTTACATAATGTAACGGCGCGCAACCGCTTTTTATATCAAAAAAGTTCTAACATCGTCCCAGACAGCCAGCTCGCTAAAGCAGCTATATTTTAAAACGTATAAAAGTTTGAGGACAGTCTTGTTTTTGGTATACTTACTTTTATGAATAAAAGCTTAAGTCATCAGTACGATAACATTGCGACTGAATTTTCTGATGCTCTAGAGCTAGGTAATGTAGATAGTCGTGCAGCATATAATGAAGTTCTACCTGAGGATCTTTCGGGAAGAAAAATCTTGGATCTTGGATCTGGTAATGGTTTTGAAACTAATTTGCTCTCACAATTAGGTGCCGATTATGTTCTTGGTATCGATGCCTCAAGAGAATTACTGATGCAGGCAAAAGAGAGTTATCCAGAATTAGATTTTAAATATGGTTTGTTTGAGGATGTTCCATCAGAATCTGATAGTTTTGATTATGTATTTTCAAAATATGCACTGCAGACTGCTTCAGATTTGGAACCCATATGGAATGAGGTATTTCGTGTGTTAAAGCCGGGGGGTTATTTTGTACTATTAGTAGCTCATCCATTAAGGCAGTTTATTGAAAAGAAGAAACAACCAAAAGATTATTTTGAAAAGGAGATTGTGGAGTCTATTTGCTTTGATGGAAAGCTAACTTTTGAAGAGCCTACACATACCTTAAAAGAGTACTTCTCTTCCTTTATGTTAGATCATTTTATATTAGAAGCTTATGACGAGCGCTTTGATAGTGCAGCTGAACAAATAGTAGATACATACCCAGGTTTCTTATTATTGAAATGGAAGAAAAAGAGCTAGCTATGAATTACAAATACTGGGAACCAGGAGATTATATTCTTTTAGAAAACGCTAGAAATTATTATGACCTCCAAAAAATAGCGATGTCTGTTATTGAGCGAATGCCACAACCTGTCATACAAGTTTGCGGCCCTATATCAACTGGAGGATTAGGTTCAGTTGAGAAAAATTTGGAGCTTTTTGAAGTTACTATAGAAAATTTATCAAAGGAGGGAGTTAAAATTTTTAATCAAATACCTTTTGAGGTTCCAATACAGAATATTAGATCGAACACAGAGCAGGCTGGATATGATATGGATTTATTAAATCAGTTTTATTTACCTCTTTTTGAATCTGGACACATTTCCGAGTTTTATTTTTTACCAGATTGGCAAACATCTTTCGGCTCTAAGTGGGAGCACGAGCAGGCAGAGCGTCTTGGAATTAAGATATTGTATCTATAAAAGTTCTAACATCGTCCCATACAGCCAGCAACATTTTTGAGGCTTATTTTTAAATCTGAAATTTAGTACCCGTCAAGGACTATAGAACTTTTGTTATAATGCACATTATGAAATCAATTATAATTTGTTGTTCAATCTCTGCGTCAGGCACTGTATTAAAAATTCAAAGTGAGCTTGAAGCCATGGGATTCACGGTAGAAATTCCTCATGGTGTGAAAAAGTTTCGAGACAATGACTTCACTCATGTTACTGAGACAGAACGTGCGGTAGATAAAAAAGAGCTGGATTTGATAAAAGGCTACTACGAAAAAATAAAAGAATATGACATTGTACTAGTAGTAAATACTGAAAAGAATGGTATTCAAAACTACATCGGCGCTAATACATTTTTAGAAATGGGGTTTGGTCACGTATTGGGTAAGGATTTGGCGATTTTAAACCCAGCCCCGCAGAGTGGTTATACTGATGAGATCGAAGCGATGGATCCCTTAGTTCTTAATGGTGATCTTGAACTACTAAAAAAGTTCTAACATCGTCCCATACAGCCAGCAGTATTGACGTCAACTATATTCTGTTGTATTATCCTGTCAGTTAACAAGAGATAACGACAATGATTATTTTGCTGGAGACCTATGTTGGTTGTTCCGATTTTGTTTTTCAACCAACTTGTACTGGTAGAAAGATTGAGCAATCGGAGCTCAGAGAACTCGGGCTAATATCAGACAAAATTCTCAAACGAAACGAAAAATCAAGTTATTTTCCAGACTGGTACGAAGTGAAGGAGGGAGATCGAATTCGTATCCAAAAATCTGATGATGAAGGAGATCTGGATGTAATCTTCGTTGTTCCTCCAGATCTTCCAAATATTCCCCAGAAACTTGATAATTTCCCATGGAATGGGATGCGGGTTTATGATTACCTGGTTGAGCATTGTAAGAATTGTAAGTCGTATGACAGGAAAGCCACCTGGAGTACGGCTTTTCTTATATATTGATCAAAAAAGTTCTAACATCGTCCCACACAGCCAGCTTGATATTTGAGGCTTATTTATAAACATATTCTTCATACCTTCACTTTTGAACTTTTGATATACTTTGATGTATGGAAAAACATGTAATCATTCCTGCTGTCTGTTTGTTACTTGAGTGTGATGGTAAATGGTTTGTAGGTCGTCGTTGCAATACTGGATATTGTGATGGTCGCCTCAATATGCCAGCTGGACACATTGACCCTGATGAAACCCCTCGAGAAGCAGCAGTGCGTGAGGCAAAAGAAGAGGTTGGTATCGATGTTTCAGTCGACGATATTAGTTTTGTTCACATACAGTACAACCGAAATGTTGAGGGTAGACATGATAGAACTCATTATTATTTCAAAATTGAGTGTTGTGACCAAGATCCAGTCAATACCGAGCCACACAGGTGCAGTGAAGTAATGTGGATTCCTGTGGGTGAGAGACTATCTGAATTTGTGCCGTTTATGAAGGAGGCTCTAGAGTCTATGTTGCAAGGAAGTCAATATTCAGAGTTTTTTGAAGAAAAGTAATCAATAGAGATTTATTTGACTAAATATAGAGTAAAAAAGTTCTAACTTCGTCCCAGACGGCCATTAACACTTCATTTATCACTCTTGGATAATGTACAAATTGTGGCGTTAATGCTAATGTTTTAGCCAATATGGCACAAATTTACGATGGATCTTGGTTTAGCCAGCTAGTAGCCATAAATAAGAGCTATAGTGACGATGTGGACTGGATCCAGAGTCGTATGAAAATCGACAACGAAGAGCGTGAGCGTTTTTTGGATAATGAAATAGAAAACCCTCTTTTTTCATACACAAGCAATACTGAATCAAAAATGAATGAGCCGCTTTCTTGTAAAAGCTTAGAATTGCTTTTACAAGAGATTGTTAAAACTGAAGAGAACGAGGTCGTTAAAAAGCTCTATGAGGCAAAAATAACAAATCAAATTAACAGAGTTGGTATGTTTAATGCTTCGATGAATAGTGACGATAAAGAATTTTATCGTCTAAGCTGTCAGTTGCACGGTAAACCAAAGAATAAATACTTTGCGTATATCGCCAAAAAGGTGATGAATCTGACTAAACTAGCGGGCCCAGAGCATTTAGTTGAAGTTCGACATCTTAAAAAAATCTTTTCTAAAATTAACGTAACTGGAGTAGATATCAGTTCGGATATATTACCTCCATTAGTACACGATGATGTTTTTATTCAGACTCCTGATGAAGTTGTGGCTGTTTTTAGAGAAACTCTCGATGAGTATGAGATAACAGGGTGGAAAATCCAAGTAGACCAAGAAAACAAAAGAGTCAATTTTGCAGTGAGTACACCACAAAGGATTATCTACATCCCTGGTAAGGAAAAGTTACTTGCTCGTCCTAAGTTACTGACTAAGCTGCAAGTTAAGGCATTGGCAACACACGAGATCGGAGTGCATGTGCGGCGTTCGTATTGTGGAGCCGGGAGTAACCTACATTTACTTCAAATTGGTTTGGATTCTTATCTGCAAGGAGAAGAAGGCGTTGCCTCATACGTTCAACAACAGTGTGAGGGAGCAACCGAATTTTATGGTTTTGATCGCTATATGGCCGCTAGTCTTGCTGTGGGTATGGACGGTACACCTCGAGACTTTAGATCAGTGTTTAGTGTGATGGTTGATTACTACACAATTTTAGCGACCGTGAGCAAAGAGCATCAAAAATTAGTGCCCTTACGCTCTGCTTGGGATGTGTGCGTACGTATCTTTCGTGGTACCACTGGACAAAGCACTGGCTTTATTTACACAAGAGATATAGTCTATATGGAAGGTAATATTGAGATTTGGCATCTATTGTCTGAAAAGCCACATATCTATCCTAAACTTTTTCTAGGTAAATATAACCCGTTGCTGCCTCGCCACATCAAAGCATTGAAAGCCTTAGAAATTTTAACTGATTGGTAATATGAAATTTATATATAACAAATGTTTGATGCTCACACTAGTTGTAGTTTGTACGACGTTTTTTAGTGTGCCGCAGGCTGGACTTGCTCAGGGTTCTAATTCAAATTTTCAGTTTCAATCTGAGGAGTCACTTGTGGCAACGAGTACCACTACAACTACTAACGGCACGGTTAACGCAGAAGATGCAACACCTTCTACAACCGCGGCTGGCATTATTTCTCAGCGTGAACTGGTACAATCAAAAGATATTACCCAGCCAGAAGAGTTGTCAGAAAAAGTAGCAATCATCTCACTGTTTGAAGATCGTTTGGTTGATAAATTGGGGTGGTTTAATGGTATGGCTTTTTGGGTACAAGAATCTGTGAGAGCTGGTGTACCAGCAAATACAATTTTTTTGATCCTGCTCACCCCGTTCCTAGCTTTACTTGTTAGTTTTGTTCGGACAGTAGTTGGTCTTCCGACTTTGGATATGTTGGTCCCTATTGCCTTAGCGTTTGCACTGGTTGCAGTCGGTATAACTGTTGGATTACTGGTATTGAGTGCAATTCTTATTGCTTCGTATATATCTAAAATAAGTCTCACAAAATTAAAAATCATGTTTTATCCAAAGCGCTCGTTGTCGATGGTACTTCTATCACTAGCTGTGTTTGCAGCCTTGTCTGTAGGAGTTGTACTTGATTTTGAACGTATTTTGAGCGTATCAATTTTCCCAATTTTGGTTTTGATGTTACTTGGAGACATGATCGTATCAGTACAATTACACAAGAGTAGTTCAGAAACATTTATGATCACCGCTACAACAATAGTAATTGGTTTGGTCGGCTATTTAGCGGCTACAAGTATTGCAATCCAGAATTTTATTATTTTGTATCCAGAAGTATTGTTCCTTGTCATACCTGCAAATATTCTAGTTGGCCGCTACTTTGGTCTACGATTGTTTGAAGTGTTTCGATTTAATAAAGTTTCACTAGATTAGTTGTATGGCTATCAGCACTTCAATGCTGGGCATGAATGCTCGCAATTACTTATATATAAGACAGTTCAATCGACGTAGTCAAAAACTAGTAGCTGATGATAAGTTATTGACGAAAAAGCGTTTACTAGAAAATGATGTTCCTACCAATGCGATTTTGGCAGTATTTCGTTCATTGCAAGATGTTCGTAATTTTGATTGGTCTTTGCTACCGAAGGATTTTGCAGTGAAACCAGCACGCGGTTATGGTGGGCGTGGTATTACAGTGGTGCGCAAGTGGAATGGTACTCATGGAAGTACTGAAAAAAATAATGACATAGATATAGCGGAGCTCGAGCGAATCATTTTTAGTACGCTTGACGGTGAGCATTCGCTTAATAATCTTCCAGACGCTGCGTTTATAGAAGATCGCATAATTCCACATCCTTTTTTCAAAAAATACATAAGTAAAGGCGTGCCAGATGTTCGTTTGATTGTCTGTAACGGCGTACCGGTGATGGCGATGATGCGTCTACCGACTATCTTTTCTGATGGTAAAGCCAACCTACACTTAGGTGCTCTAGGTGTGGGTATAGACATGAGAACAGGTATTACTACTTATGGAGTAGTCAATCAACAGGTCACAGAATACATTCCAGGAACTAAAACAAAAGTGCGTGGCATCAAAATTCCTGATTGGGACAAGATTTTAGAAGTAGCAGTAAAGGCTCAGCTATGCTCAAGACTAGGCTTTGCGGGTATTGATGTTGTACTTGATCAACAGCATGGTCCGTTGGTGCTTGAAATAAATGCTCGACCCGGATTAGGAATACAAGTAGCAAACCAAGCTTCATTACGTACTCGTTTAGAAAGAATAGCTGATCTTAAGGTTCAAAAAATTGAGCGAGGGGTTGAATTGGCAAAAAAACTTTTTGCGGAAGTATCGCTTGAAACCGTTGAAGATATTCCTTCTAATATACTATCGGTCATAGAGAAGATTACTATTTATGGCAATAAGAAAAAGAAGACGGTACGAGCCAAGGTGGATACAGGTGCTTATCGTACGTCACTAGATAGTGACTTAGTAGAAGAGTTGGGTCTAGACGAGCGTAATAAATTTGTAAGCGTTCGTTCAGGTAGCGGGCGTCAGAGACGCCAAACTGTATCTTTGCAATTCAAAATGAAGGGTAAAAAGATAGATTCAATTGCAACATACACACCGCGGGGACATCTACGCTTCCCGGTAATTATTGGACGTAAGGACATGCAAGGATTTATTGTTGATCCAAACAGTATTCCGGAGGGAGTTAAGGTGAAATAATAAGTAAAAATTTTGTCGCTGCAGGATTTATCTTTAGGTGCGGTGGTGATAGGTCGTGTACAAAATATTAAAACTGCTACAGTATCTGATTTCAAAAGCTCTTTATTTAAATAAACGAATCCTGGCCAAACCTTTAACAGCCAGTATGATATTTGAGACTTATTTTCGACTCTAAAATCTATGCCAAACAGGTACGACGGAACTTTGATATACTTTTATCATGTTTGTCATCAAGGGTGAGAATCAATATTCAGAACAAATCACAGACCCAATTCTTTTTTATGCTGGAGAATTTGGTTATTGTTTTTCAAATTTTGCCGCATTTGCCGTAACGTGGAAGGGGCGTGAATGGCAAACGTCAGAGCATGCTTTCCAGGCAGCTGGCTTTAATGACTCAGAAATTATCGAGGAGATAGCAAACGCAAAATCTGCACATGACGCCTTAAAACTTGCTATTAAGTATCAAGGAAAGCTAAGCATTAATTGGGAGGAAGAAAAAAGAGAAGTGATGAAGGATATTTGCCGAAATAAATTGTCTCAGCATGAATATATTAAAAAGACTTTGCAAGAAACAGGAAGTACAAAATTGGTTGAAGATTCACCAAAAGACAGTTGTTGGGGACGCGGTGAAGATTGGCAGGGAAAGAATTGGTTAGGTGAAATTTGGATGGAGCTTAGGTCAGAGTTGTTGGGATAAATTTTTCTAATATCGTCCCAGAAAGCCATTTTATATAAAAACCGCCTGGAGGAGCATGATTGAGCATTTGCTCCTCCAGGCTTCTTCGGGCGGCTATTTCACTTTAAATGCTTTGAATCAAACAAGACCTCACTCTTGACGAGTTTAATCGAGCATTACTTGATAGGTAGTGTGCTCGGTGTAAAGGAAGTAGAGGTCGCCAATTTGCAGAAAGCTGATGACATTGTGAGTTTGGTAGGTGTTTACTACCCCTCTTTCTTCGTACAAGACAAAGATCGGGCTTTTGAATGACTCAGCATCCAAAAGCGTTTGAAGAACTGTGTTGGGTGGAAGAAGTAATGGCATACCTATGTATTGCGGAAGTCCACCGTTTCCTTCTCCTCGAACTTGTTTCATTTCTTTCACCAACAAGTGCCTTACTAGCTTAGCGCTAGAGGGGTGGGAGTTTCTATTCTTTTCGTAAATTCTCGACATGACACCCTCGCTTCGTAATTTAATTTAAGGTACTTATCCATGAAGATCGATTTTCTTTCGACACTCATGTTTTATACATTAGTTATTCATCTTTGTCAAATAGACTTCTCAAAACCTGTACACTACAGCATAAAAAAAGTTCTAACATCGTCCCACACAGCCAGCAACACAATTTGCTATATTATAGGTATGAAAAACATATCAATAATTATTTCGTCTACGGTAGTTAGTGGTCTGATTCTTTTTATTAGTCGTTCCAACCCTAATCACACACTTGAAGGACTTACGGATAGGTTGTGGATTTTACCAGTATATTTCATAGTGGTACCATTAATATTTGGATTAATAGGTTTTGTTTATAATAGCGAGAATCGAATTAAGAAATCACTGATTTCCTTTGGAATTTCCTTGTTAATAGCAATTATCGTGGCTGCCTTATTCTCTGTTCTCTAGCATAAAAGTTCTAACATCGTCTCAGATAGACAGTTAGATTATATTTAATTCCCAACGTGGTATGCTTTTCTGTATGAGTAAAGACTTCAAAGAAGCAATTTCATTAGTATTTCGAGACTTAGATAAAGTGTTGGTTTTAAAGCGTTCACCTAATAAGGATTCATTTCCAAATGCTTGGTCTATCCCTTCAACTTATATAAGACCAGGGGAGAATGTTTCTCAGGTTGCAAATAGACTAGTAAAGACAAAACTCGGACTGGAACAAGTAACATTAAATAAGGTTCCGCTCGGGGTATCACCATTGGTAGACAGGGGAGAATATGATTTAAAGATGACAGATTACGTTGTTGAAGGCTACGAGGGAAATATTAATTTTAATACTGAAGAATATACTGAAGAATATACTGAAATGAGGTGGGTAACTCCAATAAAGCTACTAGATTTAATAAATAAAGAGAACGGTGGCCAAATGGGTGAGTGCACAAGAACTCTCCTTATTTCTGAGAACTTACTATAAAAGTTCTTAAACTATCTTATATAAGTAAGAATACAATAGGCAATAAAAATGTCTTGCAATTTTGTGAAATGAGAGTACCGTATTTGTATCTATGGGCTGTGGGCTCGTGGTGAGTTTTATAAACTTATTCACTTTAATTATGATTTCTACTTTACACAAACAATTTTCAGCTCGTGCTGCCGCACTACTGTTAATGACATCCTTACTTATTAGCGCTTTTCCAGCGTCTTTTTTTGTTGCTAATGCAGCAACACAGCTAGGAGGTAGCGCCGGACCGATCTTAGTTGAGGCCAATGTGACTGAATATGTTGGTCTAGTTGATACTACAGATAATGAAAATATCACTCTTTCATTTGATTATGATTTAACTGGTCAAGGAGATTCTGCTGACGGATTGGAATCTAACGATTCATTGCGTTATGGCTATCGAATCGGAGCAGCTTCAACAGAAGTCGGATTCGTTAATGGAGAAGCTGGATTAGGGGCTGGTGAAATAGGCTCAGTCAATAATTTGCCACTAAATGTTGCTACGTCAGATATCCCTAATCTGGAGATTTATTTCTCCGTAAACTCAGCTGGAGGTACAGATAATGCATATATAAGTAATGTGGTCGTTTCTGGTGATGAGATTGTAGCTAGTGTTCCAGTATGTGATACGACAGACAATGTTGGAAACACTACCTTTGACACCTTCTCTCTAGGAGATGTTGATGGGCAAAATGCTTGGAAATCAACAGGACCTTTTGATCAAGAGATTGTAGAGAACACCTATGGCTATACTGACTTTGGTTGTCAGTCACTACGGATTTCAAACTCTGTAACAAGTAGTTCTTTCGGTGATCACACTTTTGCAGCTCCTTTTGCAGACTCTGTTGGAGAAGTAGACGCTACTGCTGGAACTTTTGCTGTTGGAACTCGTTACACTCACTATGAAGCTGAGTTTGACATCGCTTCTACAAAGCCAACTCAAGAACAGACAGGCATGTTTCTTTCTGTTTCTCCAGATCGCGGGGATGGTTCTCGGATGAGTTACTTGTCATTTGCTGATAATGCAACTGGTATAGCGGTGACATTCTTTGACACACAAGGAACTACTAATCCAGCTAACTTTGTATCAACTGATCTTGGGACATTGTCTAGAGATGTTCCTCATACAATTAAATTTGTGATTGATACTGTAGATGGTCCTGATAATGATGTAGCTGAAATCTATATTGATGGTGCACTAGCCCATACTGGTAGTACTTGGGAAAATTACTACCGTTTTGACAACGAAGCATCAGCAGAACAGAGCCCACGACTACTCAAAACACTACTATTTAGAGCTAGCGGAACTGCTGTACCTACAAATGCTGGAGAAGGTTACTTAATTGATAATCTTTCACTAGAAGCTTCTGTCTTACCACCACCAAAACCGTCAGAAACTGTTGAAGTAACCGGAAATACTTATGATCTAGGAACTGGTAAGGGGTGGTTATTCAATCGAGATCTAGCAAATGCTACTCCAATTGCATTCAATGAAGATGAAAGTGTCATTGGTGACGGAGCACTATATGTACTACCGATCAGTAATACTGATGCACCGAGAAAATTCATCGGTGAATATTTTTGGCTAGGAAATATTTCCGAGCTTGAAGCTTTCTCATATGACTTTAAGATTGGAGCAGGAGGAGCTGACACTGACTCAGAAGAATTTTACTTAAACGTCTACGCTAACTTTGCAGCAACAAGTCCAACTAATTATTACGACTGTAAGTACGATGTAGTACCTTCAAACGGAACTACAGCAGGATTTGCAACTGTAACTTTTGATCCAACACAAGATTATCCTGTAACTACTAGTGGTGGTTCACCTCATACATGTCCTGCTAGTCCAGCTGATATGGATAACGAAGGTGCAGGTTCAGTGATAAGAGCGTTTGCCATCAATACTGGTGATACGTCACTAAATGATGCTGATCTAGACGGATACTTTGACAAGGTGGTACTAGATACTACAGCTAAAGTAACTACTTTTGACTTTGAAAGTCCAGGAGTAGATCCAAATGATCAAAATCAATTAACCATTACTGTGATCAAGTTCCATAACCGAAACTCTGACAATAACCGTGACGCTGGAGAAGAAGGTCTGACTGGATGGGAAATGAGACTATATAAAGAAATGCCATCAAGTTGGAGTCTTGTTGCTACCGGAACAACAGATGTCACTGGTCAAAAGAAATTCCCGCAACAGAAAGAAGCTGGAACATATTTTGTTTGTGAAGTGAATCAACTAGGTTGGACACAAGTTGCGCCAGCAGAAGATACACAAACTGTAAACACTTCACCTAACGTAGGAGAAGAAGGAGCGTACTGTACTAGAACTGTATATACAGATGTAGCAGATCGTTCGACTAAGCCTGAGATTGGAAATGTTTCTAACGACTTAAACAATGAAAATCAATTCAACTTTAGTGGATTAAAATTTGAAAACAAGAACGGAGACCGAGACCGAGATATTGGAGAAGATGTTCTCGCTGGTTGGAAATTTAACTTCTATAAAGAAGTAGCTGGAGATTGGACATTTATTGCCTCAAGTACAACAGGTGCTGATGGGGTATATAAATTCCCAACACAATACGATGCTGGTATCTACCATGTCTGTGAAGAGAATCAGATTGGATGGGATCAAGTACGACAAGACTGGTCTGGAACGCCATACCATATTGTGACCGATAATCTTTCACCGAACGCTTCTATTGAAGGTCCATACTGTGCTACTGCTACTTATACTGACGAGTCAGACCGTTCAAAGAAGAGTTACTTTGGTAACATGAAAGAACCAGAGGTAGTTGATTACTCAACTGTCACTATGTGTAAGTATGATGAGCAAGATAATCCACTAGCAGGATGGCAACTGGCTTTGGTTGGAGAGCAGGTATTAAAATTAGCTTTTGCTCCAACAGCAGATACTCAAACAATGAGTGCGGTCCCAGCTGGTGACTATGTGCTAAAAGCAGAAGGGTCATACAACTATGGAAATGGTAATCGATTTGCGGACGCTCGTTTTTCTGAACGAAAACCAGGTGAAGCAAACTATGTTGGACCTTACCTGCCATGGGTAGTTGCTTCACCAGTACACGGTGGACTAGCTGTACAGGTTGACGGTGATCTTGGGGCTCTATGGGGAGATGTCTTTAGTCCTTCTCATGTCTATTATGGAAGTGTTTCTAAGGCGACTACAGGAGATATTCAATTCACAATGTATGACGATGGTTACTCTGACAATAGTGGATCGATTGATCTAACATTAAGTAAAGGTTTTACTGGTGTGACTGAAGCAAACGGCTGTATCACTTTTACAGATGTGCCTTATGGTTCATATGAAGTAGAAGAGTTATTGCAAGGTGGCTTTGAGAATACTTCAGGACTAACAGAGGTAGAAGTTGACGAAGATACTGAAACATTTACTGTGGTAAACAATGATCTTTCATTTGTTCCACCTTGTGAAGTAGAAGCTTATAGTGACGCTGGTACAGTGGTTATTGAGAATAATGCTTACGCAACTTCAACCTACGTACACAAGAACTGGACAGCTTCAATCCCTGGAGCTGACTGGATCTGGGAAGCGTACCAGGTGATTGATCCTACTGTTACTACAATTAAGACATTTGAGGAAACCTTTACAGCAGTAGATCCAAATACTGCAACTCTTGATGTGGCTGCTGATAACGGGTATCGAGTGTTTGTAAATGATGAATTGGTTGCAGATCGAACTGGAAATGCAAACAACTTCCAAACCCACACACAAAAAACCTTCACTTCAGAAATCCTAGATGAATTAGTAAGTGGTGAAAACACTCTAAGAATAGAAGTAACAAATAGTGGAGTACCAAACAGTAATTACTTACAAAACCCTGCTGGACTACTCTTCAAACTAGTAGTAAATGGCGCGTCAGACTGTGCTGTCACTACTGAAACAGAGCCGATTCCAGATACTCTAGTGATCACAAACCCAGCGGCAGATAACGATGTAGTTCCTCGAACTCTGTTTAGTTTTGAGGCTGAATATACTGACAACGATACTACTGTAGACAATATTCAATGGGCTATCCGTGCAGGAACATGTTCTGCTGGTGTAGGTACAATCGCTGGTAACGTTGATGGATTCAATAATACTTCAACCTTCTCAGGTATTAATTTCTCAGCACAACTTGATACAACAACATGGGATGCAGGCAACTACTGTTTCATCGTTAATCCAAGTGAACAAACTGGTGAGCCAAATCTGCGAGAATCACGTCTGTTTATCATTGAACCTATCGTAGACACTGATCCTGCACCTGTTGCGATGTACGAAATTAGTGGATTTAAGTATGAAGTGACTGGTTCTGCTACTTCAACAGTTTCTGACTGGACTATTACTGCAACTAACGGAACTACTTCAACTACAACTGTGACAGCTGTTGATGGATCTTACTCATTTATGCTTCCAGAAGGATCTTGGACAGTTTCTGAGGAGATGCAGTTAGGTTGGGATCAATCATCAGTTAATCAAAATGGAGTCTTCCTAGCTGATGGTCCTGGTTTAGAGGAATGTAACATTAGTCTATCTAGTGGAAGATCAAGCAGTAACACTTGTGACTTCTACAATGAACAAGAAGTGATTGCATCAACTCCAAGTTCTTCTTCTCGGTCATCAAGTTCTGGTACTCAAACTAGTAGATTTGCAACCCCAACTCCAGAAGGTTTGGTGTTAGGAGCAAGTACTAGTACAACAACCACTATGTGTCCATTCCTAGATGAGTATCAAAAAATCGGTACTGACAACACATGGTTTGAAGTAATGAAGTTACAATTGTTTCTATCTATCGTGATGGGATATGATAATCCAGCGACAGGTGTGTTTGACGCTGTTACGTTTGAAAATGTAAAAGCTTTCCAACTACGTTACAGTGACGAAGTACTCGATCCTTGGTTTGATGCTGGTATCACAGCAGATAATAATCCAACTGGTTACGTCTTTAAGACAACTAAGTGGAAAATCAATGACATTATTTGTCCAGGACACGAAGCTTTTCCAACTCTAACTGAATAAATTAATTGTTCAGTCAACTAAAAACACCCGCCTTTGGCGGGTGTTTTTAGTTGAAATTATGATTTGTTATACTTAATTCATGAAAAAACTAGAGGGAAAATATCCAGGTAGGTTTGATGAAATAAACCATGAAATACCAAAGGCAGAAAATTACATTTTTTCATTTGAAGCTAAAGGGGTTACTTTGTTATTTCAAGAAATCGTTTGTAAGGCATATAGTCCTTTTGGTTCGGTCTTGTTATGTGTTGATGGGACAGTGCGATCGTTCATATCAAAAACAACAGTAGAAAAAATGTATAAAACTGGTGAGAAGTTTTTTTCCAATGCTGACAATATTAAAAAGACCGCACAAGCTCTTGAAATATTAATTGACAGAGCTAATCATATATCAGAGAAATATAGAAATCTTAATGACATTACGAAAGAGGATGTTCAAGAGGCTTTTTTGTTGATGGAACAAATTCATGAAGAGTATAGTAGATTTGATTCATTTTATTCAGACGGTGCTTATAATAAATACGGGGAACTGAACGAGGCTTTAAAGTTAGTTGATTTTTATAAAAACGACATAAGAGAAAAGTACAATGATCTTTTTTTTGTCTATGATGGAGGTTTTGTTACGTTACTGGTGGCAATTAGTCAGAAGGTTAATGTTCCAGTACCAGACTTGGTTTGGTGTCTGGAAGACGAAATCATCGGGCTAATTCAAGGAGAAACCTTAGACAGAAAAGTCATAGAAAGTAGGAAAAAAAAGTATGTTTTTAACAAGGACAGCGAGGGCGAGATTTATTTTTTTGAAGAAAACCAAGCTAGTATTTTTATAGATTATTTTCAAGATGTTGCGCCCAAATCAGAAAAACAAATAAAAGGGCAGACAGCAAACAGTACTGGAGAGATTGTTCGTGGACAGGTGGTAATAATAAACTCTGACTATTTTGATGTAGAAGTAGTTCAGCAAAAGATGAAAAAAATGCAAAAGGGACAAGTTTTAGTTGCTGTCACCACTGCACCAGACTTAATGATGGCCTTAAAAAAAGCTTCTGCTGTAGTAACCGATGTTGGAGGGATGTTGTCTCATGCTGCTATAACTGCAAGAGAACTAAATATTCCTTGTATTGTTGGAACAAAGTTTGCCAGTCAAATTTTGAAAGATGGAGATTTGGTAGAGATAGACGCAGATCAAGGAACTGTGAAGATAATATAAAAACCAATATTTGTTATACTTAATCAATGAAAAAAGAATTTACAGCCGCAGAAGCACAGAGCATTGGCGAAAAAGTAGGTATAGATTTTTCACAGTATGATTTAGAAGAGTTTCGTATGGGATTAGCAGTTGAGCTAGAACATGGAAGTTCTGACCCGGAGACTGATGTTACAAATAATGATGAAACAATAACCGCTAAAATTACCTGGGCACACTTGAAAGAAATTCCTGACTATTACACTAGATTGTTAAAAATGGAAAAAGAAGCCGGATCATAAATTATTAATTTATATCAAACTTACTGAGCTCGAATTTGAGCTTGTTGGCTTATTATAAATTTATTGTCTTCTCCGGTAGCTGCCTGCATTGAAGTATAGAGATTGTCTTTTTCGCCTTGGATTATTTGATAGCCGGCGATATTTTTGTCACTTTTTATTGACCAACCATTTGTACTTAAGGCTTGGCGATACCATTCATTGATCTCTTCAATACTGTCTTCCGTCTGAAGACTGATTGAGTAATAAATCTTTCCTTCATCACCTACAGTC
This sequence comes from uncultured Candidatus Saccharibacteria bacterium, assembly GCA_964350985.1. GTDB lineage: Bacteria > Patescibacteriota > Minisyncoccia > Phycocordibacterales > UBA918 > OLB19. The sequence continues at coordinate 24,704 of CAYGLK010000002.1, read as the reverse complement.
TCGTTAGATTCAGAGGTTGTAGTGTTTGGGTAAGTAGGGAATGTGTTAGTAACCTTACTTGGTAAGGATGTTTCGTTATTTTCTTCGGCCACAATATCTTGAGTCTCTTCTGCTGGAGTGTTTGGTAAAAGTAAAGCAATCAGAACTAGTCCTCCGAAGGCTGCAATTCCAATAAGAACGTTTTTGTTCATTTTAATTAGATTAATTAACTAATATAGTCTAATTATATACTAAGCAAAACTCGATATTTTGGAAAGTATATATTTGGTATACTTTAATCATTATGCAGGAAATTTTAGATACTGACAGAGAGTTCTCGCTCATAAAAAGAGCGAAGAGCTTTACACACGCGGGTAGGGGGTTGTGGATTTTTGTTAAAACGACACATAATGCCTGGATTCATTTGGCGATTTTTGCACTTGTTATTACTTTAGGATTTTATTTTGGAGTTACTATAATAGAATGGACGATGCTTATATTAGCTGCAGGGCTAGTTCTTGTAGCTGAAGCTATAAATACAGCTATTGAAATAGATATAAATCTTACTTCACCTGAGTATCATCCATATGCTAAGGATACAAAGGACGTAGCAGCTGGAGCAGTATTAATAGCAGCAATAACAGCGTCCTTAATTGGACTGCTAGTTTTTGGACAGTATTTAGTATAATCTAAGCGCATATGATTAATTGGCTTTTGTTTAACGTTCAGACTATAAATTTACTGTTCTCAGTAGCTGGGCTTTTAATGCTCGTGGCAACGGTGGTCCTTATTTTTGATTATTTTTTTAATGGACAAAACTTATACGTAAAATGGGTGTCTCCTTATATTTGGCTAATTTTGATTACTGTAACCGCTGGAGCTTCGGCAACAACTTTGCTTTATTCGGAAGTGTTTGGATTTATTCCGTGTTCACTATGTTGGCTCCAGAGAATTGCACTATATCCTCAAGTACTTCTATCAGCCACTGCTTTTAAGCTCAAAGATACAAAAAATTTCCCTTTATACGGTGTTGTCATTGCTACTGCTGGTCTCTTGGTGGCGGTGTATCACTACATTTATCAGGCTCTACCACAATCACTACATCAATCAGGCCTGCTTCCATGTTTGGCTGATGGTAGCGCAGATTGTTCAAAGAAAGTAATGGAAGTATTTGGCTTTGTTACATACCCATTTCTGTCTGGAGTTTTGTTCTTGTGTTTAATTGTTTTGTATTTACACTTACTTAGAGCAAACAAGGATAAAAATAATATTACCTAAATCAACGCTAACCATTAAAAGCATACTTAAAGATCCTTCTTGTTACCTATAGTGGAAAATCTTGGTATAATTTTAGGATGTTAAACAAACCTTTAAATTTTGTATTTTTTACTTTAGTAATCGCGTTAGTAGCTTTCCCAGGTGAATCATTTGCAAACCATACTTCTTATAGTCGTGGAGAGTCATCTTATACTACTAAAATAAATAAATTAGATGACGATGAGGTAGAAGACTTATATATACCAGTACTCTTTGGCCTGTCTCTAAATCAAATCACTTCAGACTTTGGCGATCCGCGCGGAGGCGGCACTAGAGAACATGAAGGTCAGGACATGATAGCTATTTTGGGTACTCCAATAGTGACTCCTACTGATGCTGTTGTCACCAGAGTAGGTACAGGAGATAGTGCTGGTAAGTATGTCTACACTGCTAACCCTGGGGGAGAGAATTTCCGCTACATGCACTTAGATGATTTTGCAGATATAAAAGCAGGGGATGAGTTGAAGGCAGGAGATTATATTGGAACAGTAGGTAATACTGGAAATGCCTCAGGTGGAGCTGCGCACCTACACTTTGAGATCAGAGATAGAGAAGCAAAGGATCCGTACCCGAGAATCACTGAAGAGCTGTCTTTGAAGGAAAAAATGAGTCTTGTTGTCAGAATGTTTGAGGATTTAGACGATGAGGAAGAGATGGCAGAATTTTTGGTTTCAACATATCGAAATGACTTTACCATTGCACTTAATGAAGGCTATAAACTACCAACTGAAATTCAAAAAGTTCTAAAGGCAGAAGGTGTGGTTAGTACAGCAGCATTAATGGATCAATTAGAAAAAGTTATTGATACAATTCCAGCCGTTATAAGTCAGGATCTGACTTTGGGGGATCAGGGTACTGCGGTTGGTTTGGTTCAAACTTACTTGATCTTTAAGAACTTAGGACCAGCAGTCCAAGCTTTAACTCTTGCTGGGGCAACAGGATACTATGGTCCAGTCACTCAAGCCGCAATGATTGAATATCAGAATATGAAAAAAATATCTACAAGCGGCAACTACGACGCTCTTACTAGGGCAAAAATGCTGAAAAACTAGAAATTTCTACTCTTTTAAAACAAACGATCGACTGGCTGTAAGGATACAACTAGTCAGTCGTTTTATATGTGTGGAGGCAGTAAATTACGAATGGCTTATGATAATACAAGAAATAATTGCATTTAAACCGATAGACATTGATTCTGTGATCGAAGAAGAGAGACAGGGATATGCATCTGAGCTCATGCCTGGCTTTAGGACAGTGCTGGAGGACTTAGAAGCTAGAGAAAATCTAGTCAAGAGATCAGTGTTAGAGGTCATCGCTTAAGTGTTATAATTGAAGGGTCAATACTTAGTTAAATAAGATATTGATAACCTGACTTTTAAAGTGTAATTAGATATTAGTTTGACCAAAGTTTATTAGACTAATCAGTTAATTATGAAAAGTAACGAACAAGTACTATATAAAAGTACAAAAGTTGTATGGTATTTATTTTATGCGTTAGAAGTATTGTTATTCTTTAGGTTCTTCCTAAAATTACTAGGTGCAAATCCAGCTGCTGGATTCACTAATTTGATCTACACACTTACTTTTGTTCCGTTGGCGCCGTTCAGATATGTGTTTGGTACTGATAGAGTGGGGGACAGTGTTTTTGAGTGGAGTACTCTTCTGGCACTAGCCGTTTATTGGTTTGTGGCTTGGGGTATTGTGAAGCTTATGTTGATGGGACGACCTGTGAATAGAATGGATGCAGAACGAGGACTTGAGATGCAGGATGATGTTTAAAAACTTTAATTAAACTAACTTATGACAAAAATAGTAGGAGTAATAATTGCGGCGATTGTTGTGATCGGATTGGTATTTTACTTCATGGCAGATGATACAGCTATGAATGACATGAATTCCAATAACGACATTGGTACTATGGAAGAAATGAATGATCAAGGAAACCAAAATAATACAAACACAAATACAAATACAGGCACTAATAACACAACACCAGCCAATAGTGTTGTTCTGTCACCGGCTGAAACTGGTAACTTTGCACGAGTTCAGAGCGCTACTTTGTTAGCTCCAGGTTATGTAGTTATCTACCGAGTGAATAGCAATAGTGATACTTCAGTATTAGGAAGTTCAGAACTGTTGGAAGCTGGTACTTATAGTGACCTTAGTATTCAGTTAGACTCACCTATTGTGCGTGAACAAACGGTTGTTGCTGTACTACATGAAGATGATGGAGACGGAGAATTTGAATTTCCTGGAAGTGATACATACTTAGGAAACTCAAATCAAGCAGTAGTAAGTGACGTTGACGTAGTTGATGTTAAAGCTGAAGACGAAGACGAAGTCTTGCAAGAACAAGTTGAACTGTTCTTAGAAAACAACGCTGAGATGTCAGAAGAAGATCCTGCTTAAATATAAGAAAATAATAAAAGCCCTATCCGCGAGGATAGGGCTTTTATTATTGGTTAAGCTTTACTTTTCTTAAAACAATCTAGACATTTTAAATTACTGGTATCACGAGGTTCAAATGGTAGGGAAGATATAGTATTGCCACACATAGCACATTTCCATTCTCCAGAAAATTTAGGCTTTTCACCTGGAGCTACAGGTGTAGAACCTTCAAAGTCCTCTGACGGAGCCGGTTCTCCAGCTACTTCAGCGAAGTCTGGGATGTCTGGAGCTTCTGAAGCAACGGGCATTTCTGGGGCTGGTTGACTTGAACTACCTTTTGACTTGGCATAACAGGTGCGGCAAGTGAGACCTGATTCACTCCTAGGCATAAACGGTAGTTCTGTAATTGTCCCACCGCAGCCACTACATTTCCAATTTCCTTGATGCATATTGATGTAAAAATTATTAGTGGCTTTTATTATACCCCATGAGCTAAAATGTGTTGAAAACAGTAATTTTATTTTTTTGCTATAATAGGGAAAATAACCTTTATATATGTCTTCATCACTACAATTTCTAGATCAGTTAAACAAAAAATATTTAAAACTTCATAAGGACTACGAGTCTAATTTTTGGACTTTTTATATGGGAGACGATAGCGCCTCTTTAAAAATGAATAAAGCACTAAGTAAACTTGATGATTTTAGAAGCGACACAGATATACTGCAAGCTACAAAAGAGATACAAAAGACTGCAAAAGAGAAAGAGAAAGAAAGATTGCAAATATGGATTGAGTTCTTTCAACAATATCAAATGCCAAAAGAGGCTATTAAAATAAAGAAAGAAATATCAGCCTTAGAGACAAAAATTGGCAAGACTAGAGCTAGTAGGACAGAAGGTTATATTGAACCAAAAACAAAAAAGTTTGTCCCGGCTTCGATATTAAAGATGCGCACTTTAATGCAGACGCATTCTGACGAGAAGGTTCGTAAGGCATGTTATGTCGCCAGAGAAGCCTTGGCCCATGACTGTCTAGATGACTATGTTGAGTTGGTGAAACTGAGAAATGCATTTGCAAAAATGCTCGGGTACGAAGATTTTTATGACTACAATTTACAAGTAGTCGATAAGATGACTAAAAACGAGCTCTTCTCTTTATTTGAGGACATCACCAAAGAGACGAGTGGTTATTTTGGAAAAGTACGAGAACTAGAAAAAACTCAACCTGGTTTGCGTAAACCTTGGAACTTTGGTTACTTCATGTCGGGTGATTTCACTAAAGAAGAAGATCCCTATTTTCAATTTGACCAAGCGTTGCCTCGCTGGGGACGTTCTTTTTCAGCTTTAGGGATCGATTTTCAAAACGGTAAACTAAAACTTGATTTGTTAGAACGGAAAGAAAAATACAATAATGGTTTCTGTCATTGGCCAGAGTTGGTTCATTTTGAAAATGGAAAGCGTGTGCCTGGAGCGGCAAACTTTACTTGTAATGTGGTGGCCGGGCAAGTTGGCTCTGGCATTGTTGGCTATAACACTCTCTTTCATGAAGGTGGGCATGCAGCGCACTTACTAAACACTGAACAAAAGGAAGTCTGTCTAAACCATGAGTACGCACCAATGACTGCTTGTTGGGCTGAAACACACAGCATGTTTATTGATACGATGTTCGATAGTATTGAGTGGAAACAGCATTATGCCAAGAATGATTCAGGCGAAGCTTATCCTTTTGAGCTATTTGAAAAGAAAGAGAAAAAATTAAATCTACTTAGACCTACCTACATTCTAGGCCTAATCTTTGTTTCAACTTTTGAGCGCGAAGTTTATGAAGAGAAAGAGCCAACAGCAAAAAAGATTCTACAAATCGCTAAGAGAAATCACCGTCGATTTTTTGACATGGAAGTAGATTCTTTAATGGCATTAAATACTCCGCATATTTATAGTTGGGATAGTTCTTGTTCTTATCATGGATATGCACTGGCTAAGATCGCTTTAACTCAGTGGCGAGACTACTTTTATAAAAAATATGAATTCATTGTCGATAATCCTAAGGTAGGTAAAGAGATGAAGGTAACTTGGAAGTGGGGAGCTAAGTATTCTTTTAAAGACTCGGTCAAGTTAGCGACAGGACAGAAGTTGTCTAGCAAAGCCTTGATTAGAGAAATGATGATGACTCCAGAGCAGGTGATTAAAAGAGCTAAGTTAAGATTAAAGAGAATGGAGCAAGTAAAATCAAGTAATAAGCCCATAGATCTAAAAGCTGATATAAAAATGGTTCACGGAAAGGAGGTGATTGCTAACAACAGCTCTAGCTTCGAGAAGATGGCAGAGAAGTACAGTGCCTGGGTGAAGCAAAAGGCGATCTAAAAGTAAAGTAAAGATAACTTTACATTAAAGTTTTGTCTGCTATATTATAATAAATCAAGTCATGCAAGAGAAAATTCACAACCATGTCTGTAAATACCGCCAAGAGAGCAATGTTACTCAGGAAGAACTAGCTAATAAGGTGGGAGTTAGTAGACAGACAATTATAGCGTTAGAAAAAGGTAACTATACACCGTCAATTTTGTTGGCCTTGAAAATTGCTTCTTTTTTTAAGCAGCCAGTTGAAAAAATATTTAAAATAACTTATGAAAAATAATCTTAAAGAAACAGTCGTTTCATTCCTACTTGTCGCCACAGCTATTTTCTTATTAAATCCTTTTGATTTTTGGATGCCAGATATGATGGTCGCTAGTGTTTTGGCACTGATTTTAGTTTTGTTTGGAATTTTTGCTAGCTTTATTTTGAGAGAAAAAAATGAAGATGAAAGAGATGAGCAACATCGAAGTTTGGCTGGACGTAACGCCTTTTTGGTCGGAGCCAGCTGCTTGATCTTAGGGATAACTGTTCAAGGCTTCTATCATGTTATTGATCCTTGGCTAGTTATCACTCTTATCCTGATGGTACTTACCAAAATATCAACTCGTATTTGGAGTGACCGAAATCTTTAAACAAGCTACAGAAGGAAACCCTCCATGTAAAGTCTGCTTTACATGGAGGGTTCTTTTATATATAATAGAATTAGTACAGAAAAGCTTTATCAGTCTAAGACCGAAATCTATTTATGGATAAAAATATTTCACAAAATGACTTCAAAACTAAGTTAACTCCTGAGCAATATCGAGTACTGAGAGAGAAGGGTACTGAAGCACCATTCTCTGGAAAGTTAATTAAGCCTGACAAGGATGGTTTTTATAAGTGTGCTGCTTGCGGCAATGAACTTTTTGCTGCTGATGCAAAATTTGAATCAGGAACCGGTTGGCCGAGCTTTGACCAAGCGTTGCCAGGAGCGGTAAAAGATATAGTAGATTTGTCTCATGGTATGCGCCGAGTTGAGACTGTTTGTGCGGTGTGTGAGTCACACTTAGGTCACTTGTTTGATGATGGTCCAACAGAGACTGGTAAGCGCTACTGTATGAACTCTGTTTGTTTTTCAGATTTTAACGAAACTACACATGAATAAAAAAATTGTACTAGCAGGGGGATGTTTTTGGGGTTTGGAGGACTTGATGCGTAAACAACCTGGAGTGATTGATACTGAGGTTGGTTATACTGGAGGTAAGAACGAAGACCCGACTTATCGTAGTCATGAAGGTCATGCTGAGGCTGTAGAAATTGAGTATGATCCCGAAGTGACGTCATATAAAAAACTACTTGATTTTTTCTTTCAGATTCATAATCCGACAACATTAAATCAACAAGGTAACGATAAAGGAACGTCTTACAGATCAGCTATTTTTTACGCAAACGAAGAAGAGAAGAAATTAGGAGAAGAGTTTATTGATATCGTAAATGATTCTGAGAGATGGCCTGATCCAGTAGTAACCACGCTTGAGCCACTGCAAAAATTTTACCCAGCCGAGAGTGAGCACCAAGACTATTTAGAGAGAAATATCGGTGGCTACACCTGCCATGCTATTTGGTTTGATAGCTATTTGAAGTAGGAGTTAATAGAATTAATATGTGTATATGCTAAAGAAAATAATTTTGATTGTTGGAGTTCTTATTATTGGCTACATAATCTACTACGCCGTTTCACCGCTGTTTATTAATGTTGTAGTTGATGACGCCTTGCCGACGGAGGTTAATAATGAAGAAGTAGAGCAAGTTTCACATGACGAAACATCTGAAGAGGGGAACGTTTCTGAGAAGAAGGCGACTGGAGTTGTTGGTACTAGTGGGCATCCAGCTTCTGGCACAGCTAGAATAGTAGAAGCAAATGGAGAAAACTATTTGCGCTACGAAGATTTTAAGACTATCAATGGTCCGGACCTGTTTGTTTATCTAGCGACAGATCTTGAAGCTACTGAATTTATTAATTTGGGTGATCTAAAGGGAACTGAAGGAAATATTAATTACCAGATCCCAGAAGGGACTGACTTAACAAAGTATCGTTATGCACTGGTCTGGTGTAAGCAATTTGGCGTTTTATTCAATTCAGCTGACTTAGCTTCTATTTAGTTAATCGCCTAGTAGCAAAAAATATCAGCTGTGCTATATTTTCGGTTGGTCTCGTTGGGGTAAAAGATGAACCCGAAAAGCAAAGCAAGCAGGCTGAGAAGTCTGTTCCGTGCGCCAAAGAAAATGTATAGGGTCGTTAAACTTGATCCTGAAGCTGATGGTTACGGTGACCCTAGAGACTACAAGTCTAAGGCAATCGCTACTTTGATCGTTCAGTTGCACAACAGACATCGCAATCCGGATTCCTCTGACCCAATCTATTTTTTGTACAACAGTAAGGGGAAGCTGGTTCGGATGCGTCAATGAGTTTACCAAGGGCCTGAAGAAAGCGGCGCTTTCTTCAGGCCCTTTCTGCTTTTGGACCTGACTTAAGAATAATTTGACAGTTCAAGAAAGTTAACTTATAGTCTCTTTTGGATCAGAGACGGCCGTGTCATCGGACATCGGCTCTGAATTTGCTCTAGGTCCCTTACGAGGATAGATCATGGCTAAGGATAAAAGACTTAAAGTTGTTGACGGAGTCCTGACACTCTGTCGGAGTGGTATGCGCTGTCCAACTCTGGACTTCAAAAATCCAGAAAAAGTCGTGATCAGTGACGATCACGGAGGTCAGGTCACTTTGACAAAGAATGAGTGGCTCATGCTGAAGTCCTTTGCCGGGCGTCAACGAAACAGCTAGTTCCGTAGAAGGCCCCCCGCAATAAGCGGGGGCTATTAAATTATTTGAAAAAAATAATTATTTTTATTTGTAGTACAATCACTCTATGGATACACAACCTAAAAATCCACTTCATGGCTTTACTCTCAAAGCGATTTTGGAGTCTTTGGTAGAGGAGTTTGGGTTTGAAGAGTTGGGCAAGCAAATCCCAATAAAATGTTTCACTACTAAACCATCTGTTAGTTCTAGCTTAGTCTTTCTACGTAAAACTCCTTGGGCTAGAGCCAAGGTGGAAAATTTTTATTTATGGAAGAAAAGATTGGCGGCTAGAGCAGCTAAAAAATAATATTTATTTTTTAGCTATACAATTATTTCCAGCGACAAAGCCAGTGGTCCAGCAAAGCTGCAGGCTATAACCTCCGGAAGGGCGGTCAATATTTAAAAGGTCTCCAACAATAAACAAATTTGGAAAAAGTTTTGACGACATGGTTTTAAAATCAATCTCAGACAGGTCCACTCCACCGCTCGCAATAATCGCTTTTTCTACTCCAAGTAAGTGTCTGACATTCACTTTTAGCCCCCTGATACTATTTGTTAGAATGTGTCTTTCTGCTCGAGTTATTGTATTTCCTTTTCTCTCCTCATTAATATCAGCTTGTGCTAATACAGGTGAAACGAGGCCTGAAGGAATAATCTCCCGGATCAGGTTTTTGATCTTCTTGTTGGAATCATTGATACATAATTCTTTTAGCTTTTCATTTAGAGATTCATCCGTGTATTTAGGATTAAGATTTAACTTTAGCTGCACTTGGCCGTGTTTTAATCCTTCACCAATAACCGAGCTTAGATTTAAGATTCCTGGTCCGCTTAATCCCTGGTGAGTGAATAAAACTTTCCCGGTATTTTTTTGTACCAGTAATCCATCTTGGTAAACGGAGATAATGCACTCAGGTAAAGTCAGTCCAGATATTTTTGTAAGCCAGGTGTCTTTTGCAACGATTGGTACTAGAGAGGGTAAGGGGGTGATTATTTGATGACCTATTTTTTGGAGCCACTTATATCCATCTCCAGTAGATCCTGTTTCAGGTCTTGATGTGCCACCAGTAGCTAAAATAAATGAAGTAGCACTTAGTTCACCATCTGTAGTTGTGACGGATGTTAGTCTTCCGTTTTTATGATTAAGCCCAGTTACTTTAGTGTCAGTTCTCACTACAACTTTGTTTTGCTTAAGACTAGCCTCTAAAGCTAGCGCAACATCCTCGGCCTTTTCCGAAGTGGGGAAGATGCGGTTTTCAGCTTCAGTTTTTGTCTCCAAACCAAGTTTAGTGAAATAGTTCAAAGAATCTTGGACAGAGTGCTGTGCAAAAGCAGAAAATAAAAACTGCTCAGCATCCTTATAGCGAGCTAAGAGAGTACGATTATTAAAAGTAGCGTTGGTGATATTACAGCGACCCCCTCCTGTGATACGAAGCTTTTTACCTGTAGTGGGGTTTTTCTCCAGCAAAAGGACTTTAAATCCTCGACCAGCCGCAATAGCCGCACTCATCATGCCTGCTGGACCACCGCCAATGACTATAACGTCCCACTTGTCTTTCATGCAGCAATCCTAGCATGGCTGTAGCCATCTACACAAAACATGATACTATGGCGCCATATGAAACCAGAGTATGAATACATGTTTGGTAAACACGCTGTTGTGGAAGCCCTTAGAGAGCGTCCTGACGTTGTGAAGCAGATCTTTTTAGATCTGAATTTTTCTGATGCTAAAATCCTGAAGATTATCGAAGACTCTGGCATTATCGCTAAGCCGCTAAACCTCAAAAACCCACCACGAGGTGTTTCAGCTAATGCAGCTCATCAGGGGATTGTGGCGGGTATTTTACCTGAAAAATTAATGGTTGATTATAAAGATTTCATTAACAATCTTAAAATCACCGACGACACAGCCTTCTTGATATTGGGTGAGGTACAAGACCCTCATAATGTTGGCGCGGTAATCCGTAGCGCAGCCGCTTTTGGTTTAGCTGGTGTATTGATTCCACCTCACAATCAAGCTCCGGTCACTGGTACTGTGGTTAAAGTTTCTGCTGGTATGGCTTTCCGAATTCCTTTGGTGGCTATCAGTAACGTTAATAGCGTCGCTCGCGATCTACAAAAGCGCGGCTGTTGGGTTTATGGTCTTGAAGGTGATGGTACTGTTTCTACTGCAAAAGAAGATTTTCCAAAACCATCAGTCTTTATTCTTGGTAACGAAGGAGCTGGTCTTCGCGAAAAGACCAAAGAACTTTGCGATGATTTGATTTCTATTCCGATTCACCCTCGCTGTGAATCACTAAATGCCGCAGCGGCCACGGCTGTCGTTTTGGCTTCTTGGAGCGCTAAGCATCCTCAGGCTTTGGCTTCTTCTTAAAACTAAGTATGGTATTATATTGTAAACGTTCCCTTATTAGGAGGTGATTCACGTTGTTAATTTTTTGTAATTTTACTTTATGAACGAAAGAGAACAAGACCCGGTGGTAGGGAATAATCCTGATACAGCCACACCAGTACATGAGACACCAGTGGTAACTCCTGAGTCAGAAGCGACTCCAGCAGCTCCTGTAGTGGATCAGCAAAACCCAGAACCAGTAGCTCCTTATGTAGCTCCGGATTCTTCAATGAATGCAGGAGCTGAGTCAGTAGTGACTAGTCCAGCAAACTTTAACATCAAGGCTTATCTTGGTGTTGTATTAGCAATCCTTATTATCGGAGCAGGCTTGATCTTTGTCTTGGAAAAAGATGGAAGAATCTCTACAGGTTTATTCTCAGGGATTATTAATAATATGGAGTCAAGTAAACCAGTCGCAACAGTAAACGATTCTCCAATCTTAAAGAAAGACTTTGACAGTAGTGTCAGTCAACTTTTGGATATCCAAGCAACACAAGGAGCTGACGTAAGTGACCCGTTAGTAGTTGAGCAAATTGAAGCTCAAGCAATTGAAACTTTGGTTAACGCAGAATTGCTTAGACAAGCAGCGATTGATGAAGGAATAGAAGTTTCACAAGAGCAAATAGATACTCGGTTTAACGAAATCAGCGAAGGTTTAGGTGGAGCTGATGCTCTAGCAGCTCGGATGGCAGAATTTAACGTTACCGAAGAGAGTCTTAGACGAGATATTGAAAATGAATTTTTGATTCAAGGATTATTTGAAGTAAAAATTCCATCTGACAACATTAATGTAACTGAAGAAGAAATTGCAGCCCTCTACGAACAAGTGGGTGGTTCTGAAGCTGGCCTCCCACCACTTGAAGAAGTAAGTGCTCAGATTGAACAACAAATCACACTTACAAAAGAACAAGAAATCATCACTGAATATATTGGTACTTTGCGAGAGGAAGCAGAAGTTGAGATTTTACTCTAAGTTAATTTTATTTGATACAGAAAAAGAGGTGTGTCTTCACACCTCTTTTTCTGTATCAAAATTTAAGCTGCTATAATAACTTGATGGAAAAAAATCTAGACTCTGAAATAAAATTCATTTCAAGTCGTCCCAAAGAAAGACTGGGTCGCTTACGAAACTTATCTTTAGGGGAACAGAGTTCAGTGATGCAGAGTCTATCTCCTTATGTTCAAGAAGATCTTTTGAGTAATCTGAAGATGCACGAGATTGTTGATATGTTGGATCATATGGACCCTCGGTTGGCCGAGAATGTTTTATATCGTATCAAAGACGAACAGTACCGACTTAAGATCATTAAAAAACTTAAAAGTGACGTCCGAGAAAAAATCGAATATTTTCTACGTTTTCATCCTAAAGCTACTTTGGCTCTGATTAGTTTTAATTACGTACTTTTACCGGTGAAGTCTACTATTGGTGAAGCTGCTAGTGCAATTGAAGAGCACTTTGATGATACTGGCAAATTTCCTGAGGTTTTGGTTCATGATAAAGGGACTTTGGTTGGTGACGTACCAATGTCTAGACTGGTTCGTGAGCGCAACAGTGCTACTTTAAAAAGATTTGTTCAGCCAGTACAAACAGTTACTTACCAAGCAGAGGTATCACAGGTAATAGAAATAATCACTCTCTCACAAAGAAAAAAAGTAGTTGTTCTAGATCATGACCACAGTGTTCTAGGTCTTATTTATGCTGACGATGCCAGAGCCCTGTTTGGGAAGTTACCAGCTGAGTCACTATATGAAATCAGTGGTATGGACGACACTTCTCGTCCCTTTGACCCAGTCTTAAAAAAGTTCACTAGTCGTTATCGCTGGTTGATCCTTAACTTAGCAACCGCCTTTATCGCTGGATCAATGATTTTTCTTTTTCAAGACACCCTCGATCAGTTGGTGATATTGGCAATGTATATTCCTATTGTTGCCGGAATGGGTGGAAATGCAGCTAGTCAGGTTTTTGCGGTAATGTTGCGTGGTATTACTCTTGGAACTATATCGTTTTCAAATGGTTTGCCAGCAGTTTGGCTTGAGGTCAAAACAGGTATTTTAAATGGAACAGTTATTGGGTTGATTGTGGCCCTGATATCTATTGTCTGGAATGATAGTGCTTTACTCGGATTGGCAGTTGGACTAAGTATGGTTGGGGTTCACGTGGTCGCTGGATTTTTTGGTGCTTTTGTACCGCTTTTCTTAAAGCATATCGGTAAAGACCCAGCATCAACTTCGACTATCTTTATTACAACCGCTACTGATGTTTTTGGCCTCATACTTCTACTTGGTTTAAGTTCGCTTATCCTACTTTAGTTTTTTGGTGCGTACTTTTACAGTTACCTCGGATTGTTATCTCAACATCCTCAATATTAAATCCCGGAAGGGAGAATTCTTTTTTTAAATTTTCGTCATCAAGAGTAAAGTGAATTACTTTTTCACATTCATTACAAACAGCATGGTGATGTGGCTCGTGTTGTTTTTCATAGATGGCTTCTTGTTTACCAAGGTGTAGTTTAGTGATCATTCCTTTCTCAACAAAAAATTCAAGGCTGCGATAGATTGTAACCAGGTTAATCAGGGGTAGGGCAGCATGAATCTCTGCCGCTGATAGTGCCTGAGCGTTACGGTCTAAATAATCGAGAATAGTTTGACGATGTTTTGTAAGACGCATAAAAAGATATATTAACTCTGATATTTGCATATTAACATATCTATGCTAATATGCAAATGATTTGCATTTATTATTTAAGAAATCTGATTATGTTAATTGAGGTCTTGTTAGCTGCTTTGGCTGTAATGTTGGTGTCCTTAAGTGGAGTATTGTTTCTTCAGCAGACAGCCAGAAAATTTATTGAAGAAAATCTTTCTTTCTTAGTTTCTTTTTCGGCAGGTGTTTTCTTAGTGACTGCTGGAGCTCTGTCTTTGGAAGTTTTTGAACTGGCTAACTCAGTTTGGGAGGGTGCTTTATTAATATCTCTTGGATACATATTGGCTTGGGCACTACATAAAATTTTACCTGAAACGCATCACCATCATGATACTGACTGCCATAAGTCACATCGGGCTGCTCGTAAGTTGATTGTTGGGGACGCGATCCATAATGTAGCCGACGGTGTTGTGATAGTGGTTGCGTTTACCGCTTCTCCAACCTTAGGTCTGGCGGCCTTGGCTTCCATTTTGATTCATGAGTTTTTACAAGAAATGTCAGAATTCTTTGTCTTAAGACAGGCCGGTTATTCTGTTGCTAAAGCTTTGACTATAAATTTTGCCGTCTCTAGCACAATTTTGGTCGGAGTGGCTTTAGGTTACGTAGCCCTTACCTTGGAAGGTCTTGAAGTATGGCTGTTAGCAATTAGTGCTGGATTTTTCCTGAGCGTCGTTATCCACGACCTGCTACCCAAAAAATCACATCATGGAAGCAATCAAACTTTTTTCAAACACCTAGTCTTTGTTTTGATTGGAGTGATGTTGATGGGGTTAATCTCTAACGCTTTGTCTGAAGGTCACTCACACGGAGATGGTGAACATGCTGAAGACCATGAAGAGCACGATGATCATATATAAAGTCAAGTGATTAAACAAAAAAGCCGGCAAGCGTAGCTTGCCGGCTTTTGCTATAATTAGTACATATTTAGTTAATACATTATATATGTTTTGGTTTATTCTGATTATTGTTTTATTGCTGCTCTTACCGTCAATAGTTTATGTGGTTAAAGGAAAGACCGCGGTTATTTTAGAGACTTTCGGGCGACCACACCAGCAGGCTGTTTTTCCGGGCTTGAGAGTTAAGTGGCCTTGGCCAATTACCGCTATTGTGGCGCGTGTAAATCTTCAGCTGCAAGAGATTCATGCGGATGTCTCAGTAAAAACTAGTGACAATGCTTTTATGACCTTACCGGTTAAGGTGCAGTACAAAGCTAGTAATGAACCAGTTGGTGCAGTTAAGGCGCATTACGAACTTGAAGCTCCAGAGAGACAAATAACTTCTTATGTCTTAAATAACGTGCGTCAGACTGCTTCCGGGATGGAGATGACCGAACTTTATGCCAACCGCGATTCAGTTGAACAACAAGTCCAAGTAGCTCTCTCAGAACAATTTGCACGTTTTGGCTACATCATCGAAAACGTTTTAGTGGATGAACCACAACCGAGTGTCGAGGTACGAGATGCTTTCAATAAAGTTATTGCTAGTAAACGTTTGATGGAAGCTGCTCGCAATGAAGCAGAAGCTGAAAGAATTAAACTGGTAGGTGCAGCTCAAGCAGAAGCTGAGAGTAAGAAACTTCAAGGAGAAGGTATGGCTGAGATGCGAGAAGCGATTGCAAAAGGACTTGAGGGTGCGATGAAGACGATGGAAAAGGCTGGACTAGATTCAGAAAGAGCGGTCCAGTTCTTAACTGACACAAATAGAATTGATGCTATTACTACCGCTGCATCTCACGGGAACACAATCATCATCGATGCTGGTGCTAACCGTGATCTAGCTTCAACAGCAGCTTTATTAGATTCAATTAAAAAATAATAATATGAATATTCCAGTATTTTTAACTCTATATTTTATCAGCGTACCGCTTTTCTTTTTGATTGATTTGCTGTGGTTGGGAGTGATTGCAAAAGATATTTATCAAGACAGACTAGGTCACTTGCTCGGTGATGTGAATTGGATTGCTGCCATTATTTTCTACTTTATCTTTCTAGCGGGGCTAACTTTTTTTGCTACTTACCCTGCTGTGATTGAGGGAAAGTTGATCAATGCTATTGGTTATGGTGCCTTCTTTGGTTTTGTTACTTATGTTACTTATGAGTTAACCAATTTGGCTTTGCTGAAAGACTGGCCGTTGTCTATCGTATTTATTGATATTGCTTGGGGAACTGTACTGGGAGCTGGTGTGGCCGGAAGTGCTTTCTATATTTGGATGTTACTAAAATAAACTATTGTGTCTAAGAACAACATTAATCCTTGGTTAACTTATTCACTTTTAGGAGTGATGGGAGTAATGCTTCTTGGGGTCTTGGTATTTTTTTATCAATATCAAAATACTGATGTACCGGTACAAAATAACTTAGCTATAAATGAAGAAAAGAAGCCTGATCAAGAAATAGGAAAAGCTGAACTGACTGAAGATTATGTACGGAGGACTTATTTCCCCGAGACTGAGGCAATGACAATTGCTTCAACTACTGTGGAGGCTTCGGTAGCTATTTCTTGGCCAGATCGAATAAAAGGTTTGTCTGAGACTCCTTATCTACCTGAGGGAGTAGTTAAGTTTTTTGTCTTTGACACTAGCGGCTTTCACTCAATCTGGATGAAGGATATGAATTATGCTATCGACATTATTTGGGTGGATGAAAATAATAAGATTGTTGATTATAGAAAACGAGCTACACCTGAAAGTTTTCCAGAAAACTTCACTCCTGAAGTAGAAGCAAAGTATGTTATCGAAACAAACGCTGGTTTTATTGAGAGTAACACCATTGCCCTTGGCCAAGAGGTGACACTACCAAAGTTTTAATTCTGTGTTATAATATATGAACATGATGATCGCCTCACTTTGTGGGGAGGAAAGTCCGAACACGCCCAAGTAAAATTGGAGCCGGGTAGCGGGTAATTCCCGTCGTGTAGTAATACATAGAGGTGCGAGCAGTGACGCCGCTAGCGAAAGCAAATGGGTTCCTTCGGGAATAATCGATATAGAGATATATCGGGTGAAACGGCAAAATCCTTACTCGCGTGCAAGGCCGTGCTGGAGAATTTTTTCTAAAGAAAAAATTCTCCAGAGAGCCGCATGAGGTGAATGGCAACATTCATCCTAGGTATATGATCATCCAGGAGCAATCCTGACAGAATTCGGCTTACATGTACACAAAAACACCTAGTAATAGGTGTTTTTGTGTATGTTATAATTTTCGTAATCAGGGAGTTGTTATTAATTTTTATGCTTTATGGAACAAAATATTTTTTCGCCGCAAATTAAACCAAAAACGGAAGATAAATTGAGTAGTTCATTCTTTGCCTCCGCACAGAATATATTAGCAATTACATTAGGTCTATTACCAATATTGTTCATTCCAAACGTTTATGCGTCTCTGGGTTTTGCTAAGATCTACCTCTTAGCTATCGGAATCTTTGCTGCACTGACATTATTTGTTTTAGGTGTTCTGCGAAGTGGAAGACTTTCAGTCTTTGTACCAAAAACGATAATATTTTTCTGGGCATTTATTGCTATGGCAGCAGTAGCGGCCGCTTTGTCAGGAGATCGTTTAGACGCTTTCACCGGGAATAGTTTTGAGATCCATACTGTCGGTTTTTTGATCCTTCTTGGATTAGTAATGACAGCAATGCTTTTCTTAAGTCAGTCAAAAAAGACAGTCATAAAGCTCTTTACTTTACTATCTGTTTCTACAATAATCCTACAAATCTTTCATCTAGTTAGATTATTCTTTGGTCCAGAAACTTTATCTTTCGGTGGACTGTTTCCAATTAACACCTCGTCACTCATAGGTGGCTTAAATGACTTGGCTATTTTTTCTGGTTTGGTACTTTTGGTTACTTTGGTTTTGTTACCACAGTTAGCCCAGAGAATCTTTGGAAAAATAGTAGCTACAGTACTCGTAGTTAACTCCTTGCTGCTCTTGGCTATCATTAACTTTTACCTTATTTGGGTAGTTATCGGCTTCGTAAGTCTATTAGCTGTTTTGTATTTTATTTCTAAGGACACTTGGTTAAAAGATAGTGAAGAAAACAAAACTCCAACTTCATATTTTACTCTAGCGATTGTAGGGTTGATATTTATCACTTCAGCAGCCTTTGTTATAAATGGGGATTACTTCGGAGGCAAAGCAAATTCTATTAGTGGCATCAGTTATATTGAGATTAGACCTTCTATTGATTCAACTCTAGATATAGCTAAAGCTGTTTATTCTGAGAATGCGTTGTTGGGAATAGGGCCAAATAGATTTGAAGATGCTTGGCGTTTGTACAAAAACCCGATAATAAATGAAACTGCTTTTTGGAATACTAACTTCACTTCAGGTAGTGGTTATGTGTCAACAATCTTTATCACCACTGGTATTGCCGGCAGTCTGTTCTTCTTGATCTTCTTGGGAACATTCCTATATACAACTTATCGAAATATTTTTGTTAGGGAAGTGACTGACCACGGTTGGTACCTTATCGGAGTTATTTCGTTTGTCTCGTCTGTCTATCTCTGGCTACTAGCTATTGCTTACGTGCCTGGTGTGACAGTCTTATGTTTAACAGTTCTAATGAGTGGTTTGGCGGTTTCGGCTGGCCTTTCATCAAGAAAGCAAAAGACTTTTGAGTTTGATGTGGTTGGCAATAAAAAATATGGCTTTGTTCTGATTGCGGTGGCAATAGTACTCTTTGGAAGTGGTTCGCTAGCTTTAGCGGGAGTCAGTAAGCAGTTTATGTCTAATACCACCTACATCAATACAGTAAACAACTTTAGTAATGGTGCGAGTTTTGCTGAGACTGATGCAGGATTAGTTAAAGCTCAGAATTTGAATCCTCAAGAGTTGTTTGTGGCTGAAAGAGCGCAACTCAGATTAGCAGAAATAGCTAGACTAAATAGTCTGGAGGTCTCTGAAGAAAATCAGGCTCTGTATGCACGAATGTTATCTGAAGGGGTTGAATTAGCACAGCAGGCTATTGCTTTAGATTCTACAAATCCAACAAACTATATTCTTTTGAGTAACTTCTACAATCTATTAAACCCTCAGGAATTTGAAGGTGTCGTAGCTAGAAATGAAGCTTTGTTCGAAAAGGTTCGAGCGTTAGAACCAAAAAATCCTCTCTACTTGGTACTATTGGCACAACATAAAGCTAGGTTAGAACAATTTGATGAAACTAGAAGGTATCTAATAGAGGCTGTAAATCTAAAGAATAATTACACTGACGCCCTATACCTACTTTCACAACTAGACATTGAACAAGGTAATCTTGAGTCAGCATTACAGTTCGCTCGTTCAATAATCCTTATTGAACCAAATAATCCAGTTAGATATTTCCAACTTGGATTACTTCTAGGAGCTGATCAAAAGTTTACTGAAGCGGCGGCAGCGTTTGAGCAAGCGATCTTGTTAAGTAATGATTATGCTAACGCAAGATACTTCTTATCTTTGACTTACCTTGACCTTGGTCGAGAGGAAGATGCTTTGGCACAATTGAGAATTATTCTTGAAGACAACCAAGATAGTCAACTAGTAAAAGATATTATTACTCAGGTTGAGAATGGTGATTATATTAAGCCAGACAATAGCTTCGGCATTCCGATTGGTAGTAGTGATGGAGTGGTTCAAGACGGAGATGTGGTAACTACAGACAGAGAATCTGATACTGATCTTGTTACTAATATAAATAGACAAGGTGAAGAAGGTTCTAATACTTCTGAAGAAAACGCAGACACCACTGAAGAAGAGCCAACCGAAGCAGAAGATGCTAATAATCCTGCAGAATAGAGTTGGATTTAGTGCATGGTTAAAAGAGTATTAAAATTAGTTTATAGCGAAATTCGCGGCTTACATCAAGCGGCCTATATTCTAGCTTTATTTGCTTTTGGTTCGCAGTTATTGGCTTTGGTCAGAGATCGTCTCTTAGCTCATACCTTTGGTGCTAGTAATGAGCTTGATCTCTATTACGCTGCATTTAGGATTCCAGATATTCTTTTTGTGATTTTTGTTTCTGTTCTTTCGGTCTATGTGCTTTTGCCTTTTGTTACAAAAGCCAGAGCCTCAGTCGATTCAAAGGCAGGAGCTCAAGTTCTGAGTCAGATGTTCACTCTGTTCCTTTGGGGATACATTATTGTTGCGACCATTGTTTTCTTTGCAGTTCCATATATTACTCCTTTCTTCTTTCCCGGATTAGTAGATGATTCAAATATACTGGTCAATCTAATTAGAATCTTGTTGTTGCAACCACTTCTTTTGGGAGTATCAAGTCTTTTTGGGGTTGTGACACAGCTTTCCCATCGTTTTGTCCTGTATGCCATCAGTCCATTAATTTACAATATCGGTATTATTATCGGTATTGTATTTTTCTATCCCTACTTTGGTATTCAAGGTTTAGCTTTAGGTGTGGTCTTAGGTGCCGTTGGACATATGCTAGTCCAGTTACCTTTGGTGTGTAAAAGTGAGCTAGCCTTCGGAGTATCTCGGGTATTCGATCGTAACCTAATCAAGTCGGTGGTCTTAGTAGCTTTGCCTAGAGCTTTGACACTTTCCTTACATCAAATAGTTTTACTAGTTTTGGTTGGAGTAGCTACTATGATGAGTGCTGGATCTGTTTCTGTTTTTCAGTTTGCGCTCAATCTTCAATCAGTACCTTTAGTAATTATTGGGATGAGTTATTCGGTAGCCGCTTTTCCGGTCTTGGCAGATTTGTTTGCTAAAAAAGAGACGGAAGCTTTCAATAACCATCTTTTAACTGCGTTTAGACATATTATTTTTTGGTCTTTCCCAATCATTGCATTAGTAATTATTCTTCGAGCACAGATAGTCAGAGTAGTTTTAGGAAGTGGGGAATTTAGCTGGAGTGATACCAGGCTGACTGCAGCCGTCTTGGCTCTGTTCATTGTTTCGCTAACAGCTCAATCAATATTACTTTTGCTTGTCCGTAGTTTTTATGCAGCTGGAAAGACCAGAATGCCACTCCTGATAGCTTTATTTGGAGCTTTGGTGTCAGTTGTGGCAATGATATCTTCATTGAAACTAATTGAAGTTTATCCTTATTTAAACACTTGGCTTAAGACACTGTTTAGAGTTGAGGATTTGGCTGGAACCGAGGTGTTAATTCTTGGCGCTGCTTTTGTGATAGGTATCTTAGTAGAAGCATTACTGATGTTTATTGTAACAACGCGTGAATTCAACATTAAATGGACAGGCTTGGCTAAACATCTATCTACAGCAACACTCGCAGCTTTGGTGGCCGCTTTTGCTTCTTATGGAGCGTTAAATTTTGTCGTTGATGGAATCAATCAACAGACTTTTATCGGAATCATGATTCAGGGTGGTATAGCAGGCCTTGTTGGGCTATTAGGGGCTTTGATTACTTACTATCTATTAGGCTCCAATGAATTAAGTGAAATCTACCGTTCATTGCACTCTAAAGTCTTTAAAAACAAGGTTGTGGGAATGCCAGCAGATAGCCTCTAGTTTTTTCTCTGAACTAAGGTAGAGTACAAGTAATTATGGAAACACAGATTAGAAATTTTAGTATTATTGCTCATATTGACCACGGAAAGTCCACTCTGGCTGACCGGATGATTGAACATACCAAAACGGTAGAACATCGTAAGATGATGAACCAAATTCTCGACTCAATGGAACTTGAGCGTGAACGTGGTATTACGATAAAAATGCAGCCCGTTAGAATGAGTTATGTCCATAATAAAAAAGATTTTCAACTCAATCTTATCGATACTCCAGGCCACATCGACTTCTCTTATGAAGTGTCCAGGGCACTAAAGGCGGTAGAAGGAGTGCTTTTACTAGTAGACAGTACGCAAGGAGTACAAGCACAAACTCTAACTACTTTGCAGATGGCTAAAGAACAAGGGCTTAAGATAATTCCTGTTTTGACCAAGACAGATATGGGGCACTCTAGACCAGAAGAAATCGGAGCTTCGGTAATGAAACTACTTGGTTGTGAACGTGAAGATATTTTACTTGTTTCTGGTAAAACTGGAGCTGGAGTCCCGGACTTACTTGAGGCAATTTGTGAAAAAATTCCAGCACCAAGGCAAACCGCTCTAGATGCTTATCGCGGCTTAATCTTTGACTTCCAATATTCTAACCACCGAGGAGTGATTGTCTTTATGCGTGTTTTTGATGGTGAGGTAAAGAAAGGTGACCAACTCAAGTTTGTTGCTAGCGGGAAGACTTTTACCGCACTTGAAGTAGGTAAACTTGTTCCGGGAGAAGTTCCGGTAGATAAACTAGAGGCAGGAGAGATTGGCTATATCGTGACTGGTATTAAAGAACCTGGAGTAGCTACTGTCGGAGACACTCTAATACTAGAAAAACGGCCTGCAGAAGCTCTGGCAGGCTACCAGGAGGCTAGACCGGTGGTTTGGGCCTCTGTCTTCCCTGATAGTCAGGACGACTTTACAGTACTTAGGCAAGCCCTGGATCGTTTAAAGCTTTCAGATTCGTCTCTTTCTTATGAGGAAGAATCTTCTGGTGTTCTTGGACGAGGTTTCCGCTGCGGTTTTTTGGGAATGCTTCATCTCGAAATTGTGACTGAAAGATTACGTCGAGAATTTAATCTAGAAATTATTATTACTTCGCCTTCAATTGCTTATGAAGTTACTTATCCTGACGGTAAAGTAGAGTCCATCTATGCAGCAACTCGTTTTCCAGAATATGGCGTTCAAGCTACCGTTCGTGAACCTTGGCTGATGGGACAAATTATTTCGCCACCAGAGTATGTCGGTAATATCATGAACCTGCTTTTTGACCACGAAGGAGGTGTATTGGAGACGGAAGTTTTGACTGATGGGCGTAACTTGGTCACTATTGAAATGCCTTTGCGCGAACTAATGCGGAACTTTTTTGATAAGTTGAAAAATGTTAGTAGTGGCTACGCCTCACTTTCATATGAAATTGCAGAAATGCGACCAGCAGATGTTGTTAGATTAGATGTCTTAGTAGCTGAAGAACTAATCACCGCTTTTTCTAGAGTGGTAGGTGATAGAAGGGCTGAATTTGATGCTAGAGCAACAGTTGAAAAATTGTATGAAAACCTACCGAGACAGCAATATGTAACAAAAATCCAAACAAAAGTTCGAGGAAAGATTATTGCTTCAAAAACACTTTCTGCACTCAAAAAAGACGTGACCGGATATCTTTATGGAGGAGATATTACTAGAAAGATGAAGCTGCGAGAGAAGCAAAAGAAAGGAAAGAAAAAAGCGCTTGAACTTGGAAAAGGGAGAGTAAATATCCCTCAGGAAGTGTTTATGAAAATGATCAAAAGTGACTAGTCACTTTTGATCATTTTCCCTTTATTTTAAATAAGACTAAAATAGTCCTCCAGCTCCTCCAGAATAGGCAAAGATCATACTTAGAATAATCATGATTGCCATAACGATCCAAATCCACTTAATAATGCCTTTGCCGCGTTTTGAAAAAAGTATGCTCATAGATGCTAGAATATTACCACATGTTTGATTTTCAGCAAAAAAGAAAAATGAAGAGTATTGTCGCTTCAAGAGTGACACAAGCTTTGTTTTTAATTTTAGCTATATTTGTATTGATAAGTGCCTATAATCGGTACTTAATCGCCAGAGATATGGACGAAAGACGCAGTGCTGTTGAGTCAGAGATTGAGGCGCTTGAAACCAGGCGTCAATCACTCGAAAAAGAAGTTAACTATCTAACAAACGAGAGGGGTATTGAAGCTGAACTGCGACGGCAATTTGATATTACTCGTGAAGGCGAGCAATTAATTATTATTTTAGACGATGAAAATAAATCAGAACCAGAAGTAGTAGAAACAACCTCCACTACCACAAAAAGAGCTTGGTATCGGTTTTGGTAATAGATGATATAATAGTAGATAATTAAAAAATAAATTTTTTGTATGGACAAAACAGTTACAATTTACAGTACTCCAGTATGTCATTTCTGCCATGCTGCTAAAGATTACTTTAAGGAAAATAATGTTGCTTTTACAGAACATGATGTGGCCGCAGATCATGAAAAACGCCAAGAGATGATCGATATGACTGGACAAATGGGGGTGCCAGTAATTCGAATTGGAGATGATGTGGTGGTCGGGTTTGATGAAGGGAAGATAAAGGAATTGTTGGCTTAGTTAAACAAGCTGCTTATAAAAACAGGGACTCCTTTTAGGAGTCCCTGTTTTTATAACTTTTTCGCTTAAGGGCTAGTTTTAAACAATATGAAAGAAAAAACAAACGTCATCATCTTATGTGGTGGAAAATCTGCCGAACATGAAATATCGCTTTTGTCAGCTAAGAATATTATTGAGGCATTAGATAAAGCCAAGTATGAGACGGTTATTGTTGGTATAGATAAAGTTACTGGTCAGTGGTCACTGTGCAATCAAGAAGAGCCGTTTTTAGACGCTGACAACGCTAAGAAGGTCAGGTTTAACAAACAGCCGGGACAAGTAGCACTGCTTCCAGGCGGGGAAGGAGAATTAATCGATGTGAGTAATGGAGGAAGTGTATTTAAGGCTGATGTTGTTTTTCCGATTCTTCATGGTCCTTGTGGAGAAGATGGAACGATTCAGGGTCTGTTAAAACTGGCTCAAGTGGCTTTTGTGGGTGCTTCTGTACTTGGAGCGGCTGTTGGTATGGATAAAGAAATAATGAAACGGCTACTATTAGAACATAATATTCCAGTAGCAAAGTTCTTAGCTTTTCACCGTAATGAAAAGATTGATTTTGAACTCGT